>JBILMI010000008.1:0-27889 GCA_044375585.1 Luteolibacter sp. | reverse complement strand
TCGATTCATGCGCGACAAGAGCCTGCCGCCACACTCTTTGATACATTCAAAACGATTCGCGAAGTTCCGCACTCTTACACCCTAGCTGATACATCAGTTCTGCAAGAAGAGCTTTTCAGGCAGCTGACTTTGCAAAAAACATTCTGCTTCGATATCGAGACTACATCATTAGATCGCCACTCAGCGAAACTGTTAGGGATCGCATTTTCATGGAAAGCGCACGAGGCGTGGTATCTTCCGTATTCCGAAAATCTTCTATCTGAAATTAAAACCGTGTTGCGCTCTCCGGCGGAAAAAATCGGCCACAATTTAAAATACGATTTATCGGTTCTTCATTCGCATGGGATTGAAGTGAGCGGGCCATTTTTTGACACGATGCTCGCTGATGCATTAGCCGCACCAGAGCGCCGCCACAGCATGGATTATCTCTCGGAAATTTTACTCGGCTACACGCCAGTGAAGCTAGCGGATATTGCGCAACCGATATCCATCGACTCTGACTTAGGATCTGATGATCTCTTTGCCTTCGCCGAAAAGAAGAAGCCATCTAAGGAGCTTAATGTTGCCGCTATACCGCTCAAAACCCTTGCCGAATATGCAGCTGAGGATGCTGACGTTACTTTTCAACTTTCCGAAAAACTCCGCCCTCTACTCACACAAACCGGTCAGGATAAAATATTTTTCGAGATCGAAGCGCCTTTGTTGCCTGTTTTGGTCCGTATGGAAATGGAGGGAATCGCCATCGATCTAGAAGCGTTAAAAAGCATTGGCGATGATCTTCAACAAACCATCGATCAACTCGCCAAATCGATCCAAGCGCATGCCGGAACTCCGTTTAACATCGCCTCACCAAAGCAACTCGGACAAATCCTGTTCGATCATTTGCAGTTACTCGATAAGGCCAAGAAAACGAAGACGGGCCAATACAAGACCGATGAACAAACACTTTCCACTTTACTCGGCATCCATCCAATCATTGAGGAAATTCTCGAATACCGTGAGGCTGCTAAACTGAAGTCTACTTACCTCGATGCATTACCGCACCACATCGCTCCAGAGACGGGTCGCATTCACACGCATTTCCATCAACTTGTCGCCGGAACAGGCCGACTCGCCTCTTCCGATCCTAACTTACAAAACATTCCCGTGCGTTCCGCCACAGGTAGAAAAATCCGCCAAGCATTTGTGCCGCGCGATTCTCAGACTTCGAAATTTCAATACCAACTCCTATCCTGCGATTACTCTCAGATCGAATTACGCGTGATGGCTGCACTTGCTTGTGACCCGACAATGATCACCGCTTTCCAAGACGGCGTTGATATTCACACCATTACCGCTGCGAAAGTTCACGGGGTGACTCCTGAAGAAGTGACGCGTGAAATGCGCTCGGGTGCGAAAATGGTAAACTTTGGAATTATCTACGGCATTTCCGCCTTTGGGCTCTCTCAGCGCCTAGCGATTCCCCGTAACGAAGCGGCGGAAATCATCGATGCGTATTTCCGCGAGTATCCAGCGATCAAGGATTACATGGATCGCACCATCGCTGAGTCGCGTGAAAAAGGCTACGCCGAAACCCTCTCGGGCCGCCGCCGCCATTACCCCGATCTCAATTCTGGAAACGCCGGTCTACGCCAAAACGCCGAACGCGCCGCGATCAATATGCCGATCCAAGGCACTTCCGCAGACATGATCAAAATCGCAATGATACACATCGACGATCTTCTGCGTAAAAAGCCTTACCAAACCAAGATGCTTCTCCAAGTCCACGACGAACTCGTATTCGACCTCCATCCGGACGAAGAATCGGAACTCGTTCCCAAAATCATCCACATCATGGAGACCTCCCTGCCGCTTCCGCATGGCGTTCCCATTTTGGTTGAAAAAGGTACCGGAAAAAACTGGCTAGCTGCTCATTGAGTCTAAAAATGTGAATCATCCCTAAAGCACTCCATAATTAGCAGTTTTGGGCGATTTTCTGGCTAAAAACCGACTTTTCTACTTTCGGATGTTTATTCGCATAATATATCTAAGATATTCGTTTTTTAGACGTTTTCAATTTAGTATTTTCTGCTGGTATTCCACTAAGCGATACATGATTTTCTACAGAACCACATCATCATACCCATGAGTCTACACGTCCAACTCAGCCCCGAAGCTCTTGAAAACCTTCGCAGACAAAAAAGGAACTCCACGATTTCATCGATCTTGGTCTCCGTGCTTACCGTTGCAGTGGTCTTCCTGATCATGGGTATTTTCATGCTCGATCTGAACATTAAAGAGTCCCCAACGATTGTGACCTATGAGTCGTCTACTGAGGTGGATGACACGATTCAGGAAAAAAAGGTCAATACTCAGGTGATGAAAAAGCCATCAGCCCCATCTAGTTCGATGACGAAGGTCATTGCGGCGAGCTCGAATTCTCCCGTTTCCATTCCTGTCCCAGATGTCGACGTCACGACTCCAAGTATGGAATTCGGTGACGGAGCAGATTTCGGCGGTGGTTGGGGTAGCGCAGGTGATTTTGGTTCCGGAGGAGGCTTTAAAGCCATTCCTACCGTCATGCGTCAGCGCTGCGATCCGAAAGATCGTATGAATCGCCTTAAAGAAGCAGGCGGCACAGCGCAATGCGAAGATGCTGTTGTTAAGGCTCTAGATTTCCTTCAGAAAACCCAAAACGCCGATGGTAGCTGGGATACAAACCACCCTGTGGCGATGACAGGTTTTGCTCTTCTTGCTTACCTCGGACATTGCGAGACTCCTCAATCGAAAAAATACGGTGATACCGTTTTGAAAGCGATTACCTACCTAGTTAATAACGGAGTTCAGAACAAAGACGGTAGACTGACTAATAAGCCAATTTTTTCTGACCAGTGGGTGTATGACCACGGCATTGCAACCTACGCACTTGCGGAATCTTATACCTTCTGCAGTAAACTGAATATTAATATTCCAGATCTCAAGAAAGTAACCCAGGAAGCTGGCGATTTGATCATGGATGGCCAAGCTGAGAGCGGTGGTTGGGTTTATAAATACGATAAATCTGACTCCGGCGATAACTCAGTCGGATTCTGGCAAATCCAAGCCATGAAGGCCTGTAAACATACAGGTCTCTGGAAAGAAAGTGTTTTCAAAAAACATTATAGAAAAGCTCTTGAATGGCTTGAGAAAGTCCAAGGTCCCGATGGAGCTATTGGCTATCGTAATGATCCAAATCAGAGCCCTGGTCTCACGGGTGGCGGTGTTCTCTCCTTTCAACTTTGGGACGATAGCAATAATAAGGCTGTCAAAAAAGGCGTCGCATGGATCAATAAAAACGCCAAATTCGACTATCCTGGTGATAATTCAAATCTCTACTATCACTACTATTTCATGCAAGCGATGATGAACCACGGAGGTAAAGAATGGGATCAATATAACGATTTAGTTAGAGATCCGCTCATCAAAGCTCAGAACCCAGATGGATCATGGACTCAGACTATTGTTCATTATGGTCCGATCAATGCTCACATGGCGACTTGTTTAGCAACTCTCACACTAGAGGTCTACTATCGCTTCCTTCCAAGTAGCGCAAAATAAGATTTTAAGAATCACACTTCAAAAATAAATCTCCAATTCGTCCAGCGGGTTGGAGATTTTTTGTGGGAGTCTCTGGCTCGAGATAATCAATAAACGTCTCGTAAGTAACGCTTATCTTTCTTGATCTGTGAAAAGTAAGCGGCGGCGGCTTCGTCCGAAAGTTTTCCGTGGTCTTTTGCGATGCTGAGTAAAGCGGCATCGACATCTTTAGCCATACGCGATGCGTCACCACATACATAGAATGCGGCACCTTCTTCTAACCACTTCCATATTTCAGCTCCTTGCTGGAGCATCAGATTCTGAACGTAGATCTTTTCTTTCTGGTCACGCGACCAAGCGAGATCCATACGTGAAAGTATACCGTCTTTTTGGAAAGCTTGGAGCTCGTCTTTGTATAGGAAATCAGTTTTTTCGTAGGGGTTGCCAAAAAATAACCAGTTTTTACCTTTCGCTCCGGCGGCTTTACGATCTTCTAGAAAGGCACGGAAAGGCGCGATGCCAGTTCCAGGGCCAACCATGATGATAGGCACATTACCATCAGATGGTAGGCGGAAAGCTGGGTTATGATGCACGTAAACTCCTGGCTTTGATTTGGAATTTAAGCGATCACTCAAAAAGGTAGAACAGATGCCGCCGCGGTTTCTGCCATGGCTGTTGTAACGGACGATACCAACGCAAAGATGAACTTCACCTGGATGCACTCTCGGACTCGAAGCGATGGAATAAAGCCGCGGTTGAAGTTTCTTCAAGACGGAGACGAAATCCTCACCATCGCTGAAGTCAGCAGGGAAGTTAATCACAAGATCGATTAGATCTCTACCCCAGCAAAATTTTTCCCATTCCTTTTTATCGTCAGCCTCAACCAGTGAGCGGAGGTATGGAGATCCACTGCGTTTCTGCCATTTTTCAATCAGAGCTTTGTTGATATTTCCGATATCATAGTGACGGATCAGAGCCTCGCGGAGGCTTACTTCTTCGCCCGTAGAGGTGGGCACTTCCCCTGCCTTGAACGGCAAAGCAGCGATGATTTCATCCGCTACGCTTTCTGGATTCTCTGGATAAACGCCCAGTGCGTCGCCGACTTCATAGGAAAGCTCTGATCCTTGAAGGGAGATTTCTATGTGGTGGGTTTGTTTGGAGCCTACCCCGTTGAGATTGAAATTATTGAGAACGGAAGATGGGAAAGGGTTCTTTTTCGAGTATCCAGCATCTTCGATTTCATCAGATACGCTTTTACTTGAGACCGTGGTAGATGCATTTGGCTCAAGAACAGCAATGACTCCTTTTGACCATTCCGCAAAAGGTTGATCCACATCCACATCCACATCCACTCTTGGGTAGATACGATTCGCGCCCAGAGCTTCCAGCCGCAGGTCGAAATCAGTCCCGCACTGACAGAAATCTGGATAAGAGCTATCACCTAAAGACAGCACCGAGAAGTTAACTCCTTCGAGACGTGGCGCGGCATCGCTCATAAGCCACGTGTGCAGCTCCAATGCAGTGTCGGGTGGTTCGCCATCACCATAAGTGGAAGTGATGACCAAGAGGTTTTTTTCCTTTGCAAGAAGCTCTTTATCATAGCTTCCCATGTCTTGAATGTTTGGCTCGAAATTCCCCTTCTTCAGGGTTTTAACGAGTTTTTTCGCTAGGCCTTCAGCCGTGCCAGTTTGGGATCCGAATAGAACGGTCACAGGAACGGCAGGTCCGCTAGGTATTGAAGCAATGGGTGCTTGTGAAAAAATGTTTCCCAAGAATTCACTTAGCCACTGGCGTTGCTCGGGGGTAAACGGTGCGTTTTCTGGTATCTGGATCGATGAGGCCATTTTTTCTCTATCAGGCGATGTTTGCCGGCGGCGAAACTTGCGCACGGGACGACTATCTTTCAAGTATTGATCTTGGTAATTTCAACGAATTTTCAGCTTTTCCAGTTGAGCGCTCCTTTTTTAAGGGCGTAGACGTAAGCGATAGCGAGGACACCTGCGAAGCCAGCCATACTGGCAAGGACGGTAGGTCCGTGATGTTGAGCGAGATCACGGAATTGAACCGCCCATGGATACATAAAGACAACTTCGATATCGAAGATGACAAACAACATCGCCACGAGGTAAAATTTAACAGAGAAACGCGGTGCTCCATCGCCGATGGGTAACATGCCGCATTCGTATGCGGAATCTTTGGTTGAGTTGCGCCGCGCTGAACGACCAAATACCACGCTGAGTATAAGCGTTGTGACAGCAAATCCGCAGGCAATAATGACTTGGAATAAAACGGGAAGATAATTTTCAGGCATACAAAGAAGCGTGGAAGAATTTCGCTGGGGATTTCTAAGCTCTGAATTGAGCCTTGGGTAGAAAAAAACCCGTGTCTTTTCAGACACGGGTTTCGTCAGTAAATATAAAGCTAATTAAGCGTCTGCTTCAGCTGCCTCAGCGGCTTCTTGGGCGGCTGCATATGCACTGGATGCTTCATGAACGCGTGCGGTTCCCTTGTATTCCTTACCAAGCTTTTCCACGAGACCGCGGTTAACAAGATTCTGCAGTTTCTCGTAAGAACGAAGGCGAAGCATTTCTTCGCCGCCGCTTACTGCATTCCGCAGTTTAAGGTTCTCAAACACTCTTTCGAAGAGATCGTTGAATCCGAATACTTTCTTTTCTGAAAGGACATTGCAGAGTTCATCGGTCACGTGGTCTGGAAGTCTCCGGGAAAACCGGGTTCTTTTGGTAGGTGTTGCCATAGCGGGGAGATGATAGCACAGATTCCGAATGAAAGCGACTCAATATTTTAAACTTCAGTTAAAATAAGGAGTTTGATATTACGTAAATCTTAAATATTTACCGATTTAAGTCCTAAAAAGCTAAGAATAATCGTAAATTGTGGCTAAATATGTCTTTGGCGAACCGCTTCAAACAGGCAAACGCCGGTTGCAACTGAGACATTTAGGCACTCAACTTTGCCTGCCATGGGTAGTTTTGCCAAAAAATCGCAGTTTTCTTCGGTCAGCCGGCGCATTCCTTTCTCTTCCGCGCCAAGCACGAGAGCAAGTGGGCCTTTGAGATCGAGTTCGTAGAGAGTTTTTTCTGCCCGATCTGAAGTTCCAACAAACCAGACGCCCACTTCTTTGAGTTGCTCCATCGTTCTGGCCAAATTGGTGACTTGGACAAACGGAACATAGTCCGCAGCGCCTACGGAAATGCGTCGCACGGTTTCGGTAATTCCAACCGCCTTGTCTTTCGGAGCAACGACAGCATGGACACCTGCTCCGTCAGCTGTGCGTAATATCGCGCCGAGATTGTGCGGGTCCTGCACGCAATCGAGAATCAGCAAAAAAGGCACGTCCGTTTCCGCGACAATTCTCATCAAATCATGTTCATCTAGCGAAGGAGATTGATTCTCCTCCACGGGTTTTACATGGCGATTTTCGCGGGCTTCTCGGTTTTTGTCACCGTGACTTCTGGCACCAAATTTTTTCGGCTTCACGAGGAGAGGGGAAACGTTTTGGGCTCCGAGTGCAATCGCGAATCAACGCCGACGGCGCAATAAAATAAGCGTCCCAAATACGCAGAGGCTAGCAGTGGAAAGCTCTGGAATCACGTTTCCACTCAGAACGATGTTATCCAGTTGCAGTGCGCCAGTTCCGTTTGAGTTCCAACCTTGGATCGAGATCGTGGCGGAGGTGAGGTTGGTCAAACCAAGCGAAGAGCTTGAGAGGTTCGTGATGGCCGAGTTATTCGAATAAGATTCCGACAAGTCGTAGCGATCAGCCCCAATTTTAAATCCAATATCTGGCGGTGCGGTGGCAGTGCTGCGTGCTAGAAAGCTAAATCCATCTAGTGAAAATCGAAATCCCGATACTGCGGTGATTGTAAAAGTGACAGCGTTTCCAGCTGTCGCATGGGTGATTGGGGTGAAGAAACTGGCGGCCCCGCTGATTTGGGCGGCACTGCTCCAGCCTGTGTTGGAGGTGAATGAGAGAAAGGCAGAATCGCTGGTGATCGGTGAAATGGTAATTCCAGAAATTGGAGTTGCTGCATTTGCGAGCGAACCTCCGGTGAAATTAAAATTAGCGAGGGTCGCAGCCTGAGCCGATGGAAAGCTAAACATAAAGGCAATGCTCAGCCATTTAAGTGAGTTAGTAGTCATGGGGGGGAGAAACAGGGGGTTGGTTTCGAAGACGAATTATTCCACACCGACGCACTGATTCTGGCAATAAATAATTCACACAAGATGTTAGAATTATTTCATTAAACCCACGACCTGAGATTGGAGGTTGAATCGTTAAGAAAACTAAAGTATTTGGGAGTCATGAAACCTCTGGGAAAATTCTTAGTGTGCCTACTGGCTCTGGGGGTGGGCTCCTGTAAAAAAAACGCTGAGATCACAGATCATGAAGTCCAAGAGGCTGGATACTCCATGACGCAAGAGGGATGGCTCAAAGCGATTCGTGCCGATCACCTCACCGTGGTCAAAAAAATGTCGAAGTCGGGTTTCGATTTAAAAGCACGAGACGAAAAGGGTCAGCTCAGTCTTCACATCGCAGCTGAAGCTGGCAGTGAGAATGTCGCGGAATTTCTGTTGGACGCTGGAATTTCTATCAATGTTGCGGATAACGAAGGAAGAACGCCTCTCATGTTATCGGTATTGTCAGGGAAGGCGGAAATGATTCGCTGGCTTCTGAAACAGGGGGCCGATCCTAAATTGAAGGATAAAAATGGCTACGTGGCTCTGATGTTGGCGGTATCGAATCATCAGATCAAAGCGATCGAAGAGTTAGCGTCATATCATCGTGAAGATCTCGACTCCGCTTTATTGCTAGCTGCGATGCAAGGCGACGCGGCTGCCATCGATACCCTCGCGAACTACGGAGCCTCGGTGCATGCGCGCATGGAAGATGGAAGAACCCCTTTGATGTTGGCAGCAGAAAACGGACACCAAGAGGCGGTCGCTATTCTGATGGATATTGGAGCAAGTCGACACGCGACGACAGATAAAGGTGAGACAGCTCAGAGCTACGCTGTAGCAGCTGGACACAAAGAAATTGCTGAAATGATCGAGAAAGGCTGTGCCGGCGATGTGATTGCATTGGATTCGGATGGTCAAATTGCGGTCTCAATGAGGAAGAATATGAACAAATCAGCGGATGTCTTGGGCACTGGTGAGTCACCCCAAAACATCACCTTGTTGGAGGGAGTGCGTCTTTCAAATTTCCAAAAAAGCGGCACCCGTTCAGGAACGATGGAGCAAAATCCGCCACTCATCATGCGTCACTACTCTCAGCGCGAATTACCCGTTGAGGTAAAAAAGGTTTCTGGTGATGCTGCCACGTTACGCTTAAGTGGTAAGCCCTCTAGAGAAATCAGAGTGCGAGCTGGCGATACGCTTCCGAATTCAAATTTGGTGGTTGTTAAGGTCTCTACGCGCGTGGAAACGGGAAAACTCAATAACAGCCAGCCGATTTACTTCGGAGTGTTGGAGGTCCAAGATAAGGTGACTGGGCAGAGTAGAGAGTGGCGTTCAGGAATTCCTGTGGTGGGACACGATCCGGTGGCTTTGGTTGAGGATGCCACAACGGGTAATCACTACCTTGCAAAGGTTGGACAGAAATTCTCCTCGGAAGATGGCCGTGAGTTTATCGTGAATGATGTAAGGCCAGGTCAGTTAGTGATTGAAGACGTGACTAGTGGCGAAGTCATGACTTTAATCCTTCGCGGTCCAAGGGGCTAAAATCAACGCAAGGATTCATGGAGCAAGAATTTCAATCAGAAGGCGGAGCTGTAGTGGATAATGGAACGCCGGTCAGGCAATTTTCCGTTATGATACCAAACCGCGTAGGAGCTCTAGCGTCTTTGGTGAAGCTATTGCGCAATTCATCGATCGAAGTGATCGGTCTGAGCGTGCAAGATTCGCGAGATGCAACGATTGCGCGCTTAGTTCTCTCCGATACGGATACCGCAGAGGCAATTTTTAGCGAGAAGGGGATTCCCTACATGATTTGTGAACTCGTTGTCATTGCCCTCAAAGAAGCAGGTCCTGGGCTGCTTCAATGTTTGGATATTTTGATGATAGCAGAAACCAATGTTGATTTCGCCTACGCGATGATTCCCGGTCCACAAGGCCAAGCTCTTCTCGCGATGCATGTTGAAGACTACGATTTCGCAACCTCTGTGCTTAATCGAAGCGGCTTCAAATTAATGTATGAGGAAGATCTCGTCCGCTAATTCTATTTCGCGCCGGGGAGGATTGATGGATCATGCTCCTCGATTTTAATCAGCAGACGATTGCTGTCGATAACACGGAAATTAGTTACATTTAAATTTCAGTAGAACTATCAATTGCGCATAAATTTATCTTCTAGCGGCGCCTCTGCTGCGGTTGCTCTCTCGACAAGTAGCACTGCCTGCAAACTCCCGTTTTCCTCAGGAAAGCTCATTTTACCCGCCACTTTGACCCAACCGTTTTCTGGAAGCTGAGGGGGTTCTTTTCCAAATTCCAAAACAATAGGAATGGCGCGCGAGTCCGCTGCACAACAGGTCATGAAAATCCGATATAGCCGCATCCGGGTGCCATCTGGGTTATTTGCTTTTTCCGCCACAATCCGACCCTCAGTCTCGATTTCCAAGCCATTCATCAACCCTTGCAACTCACGATCTCCCGTCGCGAAAAACAATTCCATCAGGTCAAATTCCAAGTAGCCATCCGTCGTGCGGCGATGACCTTTTTCGATCTCTTCCAAGGTTAGTGGCGGAAGTATGGATGAGAAAAGCGCATTTTGCTTCGGGCTTGAAGTTCCATCATAAAGGCCTTTTCGTGCAAGGGTTGCATGGGAAAACTCATCGATGGTCCAGAGCATCGAGAGCCCAATTGGGATAACCATCAGAAAGAGTGAAACAAGGGGATTCATGTCACCACCTTCGTGATCATGCTCATCACCGTCCTCATGCTCATGACCGCAGCTCGATGTTTGTCGTGCTGTGAGCAAATTGAACGTCCCTAAAACCGCCAAACCTAGACCACCGAACAAAGCAATGGGGCGGAAGCCTGGGACAAGGTAATGATTCAGCCGACCCGATCCATAGAAATACAGTAAGGCTCCCGCCCACAGTAAGACGGAAGCTGAAAAGAAAATTCTGCGGAGTTCAGGCTTCATGATGGGATTAGCCATTTTTGTACTGCGATCGCTACCAGCCAGATCACGATGAAAATCGATGCACTAAGGTATAGGATAAATTTTTTCCTCAATACCGTCTGATAAAGGAACAGTAGTTTCACGTCGAGCATCGGCCCGAATACAAGAAATGCCAGCTTTGCGCCCCAAGTGAATTTCGCGAGAGTCGCAGCGATAAATGCGTCCGACGTGCTGCAAAGGCTGAGAATAAATGCCAAGGCCATCAAGGCGGCAGGTGCAATAAAAGTATTTCCTGCTAGCCCATCAAGCCAGACCGCACCTGGTGCGATACCTGTGTTGAAAAGTGCCGTGATCGCGACACCAATAGTGAAATACACCCCAACATCGACGAAATCTTTCTGTGCGGAACGCATCGCAGCAACGAGTCGATTGTCTTCTTTCGGGTGCGCATGGTCATGCGCGGAGTGATCATGGTCATGTTCCGCGTGATCGTGTGAGTGCTCGTGTGAGTGCTCGTGATTATGACCGCAGCACCCCGAGCAGGCCTCCTCTGCCTTCGGCGTTCCAGCTTCTTTTTCAATCCGTTCGACTAGACTCTTGCGTAAAATGGAACGAAGTGAAAATCGGGAGACGACGAGTCCGATTCCCACGGCTACCAAATATCCTAACAATATCCGCCCGCCGGTCATCATCCATGGTGCTTGGCCTTGAAATGCCTTCCAAGTACTGAGTGCAGTGATCGGATTCACGATGGGTGCGGCTAGCATGTAGGTGATCGCACAACTCATCGGAAGCCCCTTACTCACCAACCTACGAATCACCGGAACTACAGCACATTCACAAACCGGAAAAACAGCCCCCATCAAACCTGCAGCTAAGACTGCGAGATTCCGATTTTTAGGAAGAAAGCGATCCATCGTTCCTGCTGGAAGATAGATATCAATGAATCCACTAATAATCGTTCCCAATAGAATGAAAGGAGCTCCTTCGAAAAGGATACTCAAAAACGCGTAAGCGAAATCCTGTTGGGCATCAGAGCTCATCGCGGATTAGCCAAGCTGCGAACGCGACAAGATGCAAGGATAGACAAGAATTAGGCCATGATTGCTTTGGAGACATCGGCAGCAGCTCTGTCACCAAGCAGTTTCGTGATCAGCTTTAGTCCGAATACCAATGCCGTTCCTGCGCCACGTGAAGTGATGAGATTCCCATCTTCAACCACGCTCTCACCGTTGCTGGATGGTAATTCTACTATTGTTGTAAAATGGGCAGTGAAAACTTTTCTGTCCAAAATTCCAGCGTCCTTCAATAAAAGTGGCGCAGCACAAATCGCAGCAATGATTTTTCCATTTTTGTCATACATGCGAATCAAATCCAAAATCTGCGCCTGCTTCCTTAGCTCCATCACTGCTGGGCCACCGGGAAGAAACAACACATCAAAATCATTCGCATCCACGTCCTCTAAGAGTGCATCGGCTCGAACATGAATCCCCGATCGTCCCACCACCTCAGACGAAGATATTCCCGCCATCACGACTTCCACACCCGCCCTACGCAGCAAGTTCACCGGAGTTATCGTTTCAATTTCCTCAAAACCGTTTTCCAAAATACAAAGCACGCGTTTCATATCGAATACATGCTCATAAGATTTCGGTGACATCCAGAAACATCTCCGTATTTAATAAACAGTGTAATAATCCGTGGTTTTCATTTCTGAAAATCGACTTAAAGTTAGCGCATGTTGAAGCGCGTATTGATTCTATCTGTTTTGTGGATGTCTCTTATGTCTGCCTCTGAGCCCTTGCCCTTGTGGTCAGAAAAAGCTCCAGGCGCGCTGGGCGAAACACCCAAGGACATTCCAACCATCACTCCATACTTACCTGAAAAACCCGACGTAGCACGCGCGGCGATGGTGATTTGTCCGGGTGGGGGATACGGCGGTTTGGCCGATCATGAAGGCTCTAACTACGCAAAGTTTCTCAATGAACAAGGTATTGCAGCTTTCGTTTTAAAATATCGCCTAGGCTCTGCGGGATATCGTCATCCGGTGATGCTTAACGACGCTGCTCGCGCAGTTCGTATGGTGCGTGCACGTGCCACAGAATGGAATATTGACCCCGCTAAGATTGGCATCATGGGTTCATCCGCAGGAGGACATTTAGCATCGACCTTACTCACGCATTTTGATGAGGAGAATGCGGACGCCGCAGATCCGATTGAGCGCCAGAGTTCTCGCCCCGATCTTGGAGTGCTGTGCTACGCGGTGATCACGATGGGGGAGTTTGCGCATCAAGGATCGAAGAAAAATTTACTCGGTGAAAATCCATCCGAAGAGCTCGTCACGTTGCTTTCCAGCGAACTGCAAGTGAAGCCAAACACGCCGCCGTGCTTCATCTGGCACACTTGGGAAGATAAGGGGGTGCCGATTGAAAATAGTATGTTGTTCGCCAGCGCATTGCAGATGAACAAGATTCCCTTTGATTTACATATTTACCAAAAAGGCGGGCACGGAATAGGTCTTGGTGCGTCTAAAACAGAACCCGGAAAGACACATCCATGGGCTCAAGATCTCTTGTTCTGGCTTAAGGCTCAGGGCTGGATTCAATAACCATGCGTTTTTTTCTAACAGCTCCTGTAATTCTTCTGCTGACGCTTGTTTCTTCGGCGACAGAGAAATGGAGTGCCGATCGTGAGTTAATGGGAACGCGATTTACGATTGTTTGTTACACAGACGATCAGGTAGCTGCTAAAAACGCAGTGGAGGCAGCCTTTGCGATTGGCGAAAAGGTAAACGCGGTCGCCTCCGATTACCTCCCTCATAGTGAGCTCCAACAACTCGCCTCGAAGCCTATCGATACACAAATCTCACTAACTCCTTTTTTCTATGATCTGTTAGAACATTCACAGGGAATGGCCAAAGCGACCCAAGGTGCGTTTGATCCTACGCTGGGCCCGCTGACAAAGCTCTGGCGTGAGACGCGTGAACGTAAACACTTACCCGATCCCGAAAGACTCAGCGCCACCCGCGAGACGGTTGGATGGAATTATTTCACTTTGGATGAGAAGACTCATAGCGTCACCCTCCTGAAGAAAAACATGGCCTTTGATCTGGGAGGGATCGCTAAAGGATATGCGGCTGATCTTATGCTCGAATCACTTATGGCTGCTAAAATTTCTCAATCCATGATAGTCGCAGGTGGCGATATCCGACTCGGCGACCCGCCGCCCAGACGCGATGGCTGGCATGTTGCAGTTCAGACGTTTGATCTTAAAAAACGAGACGAAATTTTGGTTCTTTCCAACGCCGCCGTATCCACATCAGGCGGTCTTCATCAATCGGTTGAGATTGATGGAGTAGAATATTCTCACATCCTGGATCCCCGCACTGGGCTGGGCCTGACTCAAAGAATTGCCGCCACCGTCATTGCGGATTCAGGTAAGATTAGCGATCCGATCGCGACAGCTGCGTGCGTGTTAGGAGAGGACAGTTCGGATTTACTTAAAAAAATCCCAGGGGTCCGCGAGGTGAAAATCCGGACTTTGCAAGAAGACCGAGTGAATTCACATCTCCTTGTATTTCCGCCGTAGGCTCTGGGCTACTGCCACGACGTGTCGGGCCAGTTCTGAGGGGTGGGTGTGTTTAATCGTAAGACTAGGGAAATAACTTATCGCTCCGAATATTTGCGCACAACGTTCAAGCTGTGAATGATCACAGCAGTCCAAGGCCTACGGTGTAATGAAGATCACTTCTTCAATTCAAACCTGCGCGTGGCAGATTTTTCCTTAGATGGGAAATCTTTAGGAATCTCTTGAGTCACATTTCCCGTCGCTGCCCATTCGGTGCCGCGAAGTAAAGTGACAGTGAATCCTACTCCTTCCAATGCCTCGGTATCGTGACCAAGTGTGGTGTGAAAGATTCGGCCTTTGCCATAGTCCAGCACCATAAGCATTGGCTCATTGCGCCCGGCTTTTTGAAGCTGCGGCGTATCGGCAGCGGTGGCAAGAATGGTCATGTTTTCACCAGGGCCGCGTAGGTTGGAATAGCACTCGTCTGTGGTGTGCATCCAGAAATCCGGCAAGCCTTTGGTGATCGGGTGGGTTTTGTCGCGCATGGTGATGAGGAACTCGCCTTGTGGGCCGTGGCTTCCGCATGTCCCCGGGCTGTCGTCGCGAACGACTTTTCCTTCTGAATTGTAATACACATAAGGACCGGATTTTTCATTTCGACCACCCCAGCCGCCGAGGCCAATCATCTTATTATACTCAGGCCAATTTCCCCAACTGTTGTCAGCTGCGTGCACGGAGACGAATCCGCCGCCGTTTTTCATGTAGTTCTCAAAATTTTTCTTGGTTTGCTCGGGCCAATCCGCCGCGCCATAACCGAAGTTACTAACAACAACCTTATATTTTGAGAAATCAGGAGAGAAATTTGGATCCGGCTTGGACTCATCGCTACCTTCGGTTTCTCCAGCACCAGCGAGTGGCAAAAAGCTTTCCTCACGTTTGAAATTTGAGATGAAACGGACGCGGGCGACATCGACCTCAAACAATCCACTGTCCTCAAGATATTGTTTCATCATCACCGTAGCTTTCGGCCAGACTGCATGATTGTTTTGCCCGTCAACAATAAGTGCTTTGATTTTATCCGCAGCAGCAGCTGGGAGAGAGAGGATTATTGAGATAGCGCAGAGGGATAGGATCGATTTCATCAGAAGATGTTTTACGTCACTGAGAATAATAATCTATCCAAAAATAATGGATAATGGCCTAAATCATCTGGCTGGATAGATTGAGGGAGGAAGGTAACCGTAATTGTATCTGCCCCAAGCGCACTGATTCATCTAGACCGTTTGCCAAAAGTCCTTACCGAAACGGGATTGGATCAGGTTTTGGATTTGTGCCGCTCTGCGGAAAGGATTTCACAGTACGGCCTGAGGACGCCGATTCCGGCGTTGCTCTTCGGTTGCGGATGCTTATCCGCGCCCTCATGGCGCCTTGGACTCGGCATCCACAGGCTCGGCCTTTTCGGCAATTACTTTTGGCAAAAGTTCTAACAAAGCGATTTGATCTCCAATCATGAAACCACTCATTTCACTCATCTGCCATGTGTTCTGTTGTGTGTCGGCGTTGAAAAGGGAGAACCGAAAAAAACAAGTCTGCGTGACCGATGTAAAAAGTGCGATCCGCTGGGTTAAGAAAAATGCCGCTGAGTTCGCTATAGATTCTCTGCGTAACTCATTACCGGAGGAGGTAGTGCGGGCGGTCATATTAGTGCGCTGGCTACCTTGATTCTTGGTCTCAATGATCCAACGGATCCAAAGGATATCGATACCAATGTGGTTGATTATCTTTGGTTTAATCCCGCATTTGAAGCCAGTGATAAGAAAGATTCCGAAATCGATGTCCTCACCCATCTCAAAGCTGATCTTCCACCAGCGATTGTTTTTTGGTGACAAGAATTCATGGAAAGTTGGTTGGGATGTAGCACATGAAAATTAGAGTTTCATTTACTTAAGGAAAGAAGGAGCGGCGTCATCCTGCTGCCTGCCTGAATGTGGGCAGTAGGATGCAACCTCCTTTTTGTTACACTTAGGCATTCATCCGGTAATTATTCTTGCGTTAAGCATGTGAGGCTATTTCGCTGAGGTGTCCAAACCTTCTCATGAAATATCCGCTCCTCCTGATCACCGCAATCCTGACCACTGTTCATGCGGAAACGCCAAAAGCAGTTCGAGAAATCACCGCGCCGCCCGCAGAATTAAAAGTTCCTGCGTTTTACAAAAAATACCTCGATGCCAAGGGTTATCCCATCATTGCTTCCGGCACGGTAAATGACTACGCGCTGCGCGAGGCAGCTTACTTGGTCGATATGATGTTGGTGAAGCGTGATGATATCCGCGCTGCGATGACCAAGAGCGGATCGCGTCTCTCCATCCTTGCTTGGAATGAATTCACCACCGAACTTCCGGATTTCGCCGAGTTAACACCGAAAGATTTCTGGGATGCTCGCGCACGTGGCACTGGCGGTAGCGAAACCGATCCTTATTGTTCCTGCGGAGAAGAAAACTTACTCGGCTACGAAGGTGATCCATATTCAACGGAAAGCATCCTTATTCACGAAATTGCGCACAACATCCACTTGCGGGGAGTTTTGAATTTAGACCCAACCTTCGATGCGCGATTGAAAAAAACTTACGATGCCGCAATGACAGCCGGATTATGGAAAGGCAAATATGCTTCAGTGAATGATCGCGAGTATTTTGCTGAGGGCGTGCAATCATGGTTCGATAACAATCGTGAACCGGATCACGATCACAACCACGTCAACACTCGTGTCGAATTGCTCGAATACGATTCCGGTCTCGCGGCGTTATGTCGCGAGGTTTTTGGCGATACCGAATTGAAATACACCAAGCCCGTCACGCGTTTGAATGGTCACTTGGAGGGTTATGATCCATCAAAAGCACCGAAGTTCGTTTGGCCGGAAAGACTTCAAAAAGTCAAAGCTGAGATTCGTGCACAAGCAGTCGCACGCGGCAAGGCAGCGGAGGCTGGGATCGAACGTGAGACTCGTGAAATCTCTGGTTGGAATGTTCATATAAACAAAGATCTTCTAACGGAGGAAAATTTACCAGCTACCGAAAAAGCACTCGGCATGCTCAAGGTCCAACTCGATGAAATCATTAAGCTTGTTCCAGCTACAGCGGTGGTAGAGTTAAAAAAAGTCCCACTTTATTTTTCCCATCCTTATCCTAAATTTGGTGAGCGAGCTGAGTTTCATCCTGACACGGATTGGTTGAAAGACAACGGACGTGATCCAGTCATGGGTAAAGGGGTAGAGTTCACCAACGTTAAATCCTTTGAGGAAGATACACTCCGCATGCCGAACTTTGCGCTCCACGAACTTGCGCATGCTTATCATAATCGGTTTCTGCCAAAAGGATTCGATAATCCGGAACTTGTCGCTGCATACAAGAAAGCTAAAGCCAGCGGCAAATACGACAGCGTGGAACGTGTTGATTCAAAAGGAAACAAACGCATGGACCGCGCCTATGCGATGACGGATCCAATGGAATACTTCGCTGAATGCACCGAGGGCTTTTTTGTCCGCAACGATTTCTTTCCCTACACCAGAGAAGAACTTGAGAAGCACGACCCCGAAATGGCTGCGCTGGTCAAGAGGCTCTGGGGCTTCAAGTAAGTGGTTTACTCACTCTTGATTTGATCTAGCAGCTATAGCGCATACCCGACATATCGGGGTAGGCTGGAGACGCGCGGGCCATCTGGCAGCGAACGTGCCGGGTTTCTCTGCATCTGGCGCGTCGTCCTGATGTGCAGACGTCATCCAGATTAGAGATAAAAAAGACTGCATCTTTACCTAAAGAGAACCGCAGCCCTTGGTAGCGTGAATCAAGGAAGCCTGTGCCCCACAGCCGACCGTAGAGCGGTTGGTCGGTTGGTTTTTTCTTAACGAGAACCACAAAGCCAGGAAGGTTTTCGTTCATCGAGCCAAGACCATAAGTGACCCATGATCCCAGTGAAGGGCGACCTGCAATCTGCGAGCCAGTTTGAAAAAAGGTCATCGCTGGCTCGTGATTGATGGCTTCAGTCCAAAGTGATTTTACGAAGCAAAGATCGTCCGCGACCTTGGCAGTATTTGATAATCATTCATCAACTCATGCTTCGGATTGATCGTGTTGCTCAAACTTGAATGGTGAACTCGCTAAAGGCAAAGATGCCTGGTTTCCCGACATGCCGGTTGAGAGCTTGGAAAGAAAACGACGTCGTGTGATTTCAAATATAGAAATAAGTGGATGTTCAGCGGAGCGTGATATTGGCGTCTAAGTTGATGAGAGCTTTTGCTCGGACGCTGAACCTAGCAGTATAAATAAGTCAGAAGTAAGTATGGAGATAGGGCTCTTCATTTTTATGAAAACTAGGCTGGTGATTACTGTACATCGAGCCGGATGAGCTTTTCAAATTCGCTTTTTAATGCCTTATTTCATTAGCTTTCGCAGCATTTGAGGACTGGTTATGGGGCCATGGTTACCTGAATAATCTGAATATTCTTTATCCTTTTTATTCACGTATTGAGTCGCGACCGGTTTTGGTTTTATTCCCAGGGTCTCTTCAGTGATTTGATTCCATTGGGTCACCATGTCGATGATTCGTTCTGGATGGCTTACTGCGAGGTTATGCATCTCGGAACGGTCAGTAGCCATGTTGTAGAGTTCCCAAGGCTGGTTGCGGAGGGAAATTATTTTCCAATCGCCAACTCGCAGTCCACGATCAATTCCGAAGAGAAGATGGATGGGCGGACGACGGGTCATTTTTTCGCCAGCTAGAATCGTATTGATAGAAGTTCCAGCGAGCGGAGTGGGTTCTCTGCCAGGGAATGAATTGGGAATTTCAGCACCTCCAATTTCAGCAAGTGTAGGCAAGAGATCGACGAGGTGAGTGGGCGAATCAGAGACAGATCCTTTTTTGGCTTTGATGCCAGCTGGCCAATGAAAGATAGCAGGAGACGAAATACCACCTTCGAATTGGTTTTGTTTGTAGTAGCGGAATGGGGTGTTGCGGGCCCAAGCCCAGCCAGTGCTGTCACTCCAGGCACTGTTGCGGTCATAGGGTTCTTTATCCATTCCCACACTATTTCTATCGTAGGGGCATGCGCCGTTATCGGAGACGAAAACGATAAGAGTATTTTCGAGCTCGCTGGCAGTTTCGATATCGCGGATGAGTCGGCCAATTTCCTGATCTAAGCGATCAATGAGTGCACCATAAGCCGCCATGCGTCGCGATTCCCAAGTCTTGAGTTCAGGGGTTAAAGATTCCCATGCAGGAATGTGATCAGGGCGCGGAGAGATTTTAAGATTATTCGGAATTAACCCAACTTCTTTTTGTTTCTTAAAGCGTGCAGCATTGATTTTGTCCCAACCACAAGTGTAACGGTTTTGATATTTTTCGTAATCTTGCTTCAACGGCTGAAGCGGAGCGTGAGGTGCGTTGAAAGCAATATAGAGAAACCATGGTTTTTTTTCTTCACGAGCTTCGCTGATAAATTTGATACCGTAATCCACATTGGCGATCGTGGTGTAGAAATTTTCTTTTGGGACTTCCCAGTTCTTTCCATTCAGACGGAACGTATGATCGCCATTGTAGTAGTTACATGCTCCAGAGAGATGTCCAAAATATTTCTGAAAGCCGAAATCGGTTGGTTCTTTATCAAGGTGCCATTTACCTGTCATTGCGGTGCTGTACCCGGCGGGAGTAAGGACTTCTGGGATGGTCACAGCTTTCTTCAACGAGGTGTCTCCTGCTTGGATGCACCAGCGACCGGTAAGTAGGCTGATGCGCGAAGAGTGGCACTTGGCAGTATTGTAGAATTGCGACATGCGTAGGCCACCAGCAGCGAGCTTATCGAGATTCGGAGTATCGATTTCCGAACCATAGCAACCGAGATCAGAGAATCCTAGATCGTCAGCCATGATGACGAGGATGTTCGGTTTATTCTCAGCAGCAAAGCTTAGCTGGATGGCGAAGAAGAGGATGATGGAGAAATGGATTTTCATGGTGTAGGAAAAGAAGGAGACGGAGGTGAATCGTTCGAATGATATCGACGCTGGTGATTTTATCTATCGCGAAAGAGCCTTTGGAGCTTAGATTTTTCTTTAGCTATTCGTTTCGTGGCGGCGGTTTCTTCAAAATCGCCCTACCGCCTTAAAATCAAAAATCGTCATTCATCAATCAGAGTGCTTTCGTCTTTCGGATTGAATGACGAATGACTCCGCTTCACTCCGTCTAAGAGGTGAGGACTTCGTTTTGTTTTTGAAGTTCGCGAGTGCCAACTCTGGTTTGTTGATTTTTGATTTGGAAGAAAAGACCAAATCATTCGCTGCTTATTTGCTTCTTCGTTCTCTAACAGCTTCGGCGAGAGCTTCGAGAGTCTCGACAGTATCGTCCCAGTTGATGCAGGCATCGGTGACAGATTGGCCACGGGTGAGCTTGGAAAGATCTGACTGAAGCTTCTGATTGCCCTCGACAAGATTGGATTCGATCATCACTGAGGTGACGGTTTTAGATCCAGCCGCGAGTTGGTGAGCGATGTCTTTGGCGACAAGCGGTTGATTGCGGTAATCTTTGTTCGAGTTGCCGTGAGAGCAATCGATCATGATGGAGAGTGGGAGGTTCTGCTCACTGAGCATTTTTTCGACTTCAGCTATATTCTCAGCGCTGTAGTTCGGACCGGTTTTTCCGCCACGAAGAATGAGATGGCAGGAGTTGTTTCCGGTGGTGGAAACGATGGCAGAGACGCCTTGTTTGGTGACCGAGAGAAAATGATGTGGACGGGAGGCAGATTGGATCGCATCGAGTGCGAGTTGGATGGAGCCGCCTGTACCGTTTTTGAAACCGACGGGCATGGAGAGGCCGGAGGCGAGTTCGCGGTGGATCTGAGATTCCGTGGTGCGGGCTCCGATTGCGCCCCACGAAATGAGGTCGGCGATGTATTGTGGGGAGATCGTATCAAGGAATTCTGTGGCGGATGAGATGCCCATATTGGCAAGCTCTAGAAGAAGTTTGCGAGCGATGCGCAGGCCTTGATTGATATCGAAGGAATCATCAAGAGCGGGATCATTGATTAAGCCTTTCCAGCCGACCGTGGTACGTGGTTTTTCAAAATAGACACGCATCATGATGAATACGTCATCTTTCAAGCGATCAGCCAGAACTTTGAGTTTAGCGGCGTATTCAAGTGCCGCTTCTGGATCGTGAATCGAGCAAGGACCTACGACAGCCATGAGGCGATCGTCTTGACCAGAGAGGATCGCATCGGCTTGAGCGCGGGCAGAGTGAACCACTTCAGCGGCTTGTTCGTTGATAGGAAGATAGTAAGCCAGAACCGCTGGAGAAATGAGCGGATTGATTCCTGAAATACGAAGGTCGTCTGTACGGTGTTTGGTCACGGGGGGATATGGAAGCTTGCGGGACGAGAATTGGCTAGTTTTATGTGACCCATTTTCTCGAATAGGCTCGGCTAGAGCGGGGGAATACGGGCGAGGGTGTCGCTGAGGCGCGAGGCGGTTTGGTGGATGGCGCACCAATTTTCGATATAGGGCATATCGAGATTTTCCGGGCCTTCGATAGCTAGGACATCGCGTGCGTCATCTAGATCTTTAGGACGGCCCCAGCAAAGTTTCTGGACGATCATATCTTCGGGGGTAGGAATCCAACTAGGGATTTCTAGTTGTGGGAGGATTAGCCGCTTTTTTCGGTGAAACTGACTTTGGACGAAATGATCATCAAATAGTTCGAAGAGTTCAATTTGAAGGGTTGAGTCTGCAGCAGGCGTTCCGATATGCCGCCGACCCCATGTCAGGGTGTCAAATTGCACTTGTCCGTTGAAATGGATCTCAGGCTCTAGATCCATGATGAGGTCTTTAATGCCCTTAGATCCGGTTACGTCTACGACGATATCGACATCTTTAGTTGCTCTAGGCACACCAATATAATTGAATGCGAAAGCATCAGTTAGCATGTGATCCACGTTATTTTTTCACACGCCTTAATGACTATAATCGCCAACTGTTCAATATTCATGAGGATTGGGTTTCGCTGATATAAAATCCATGGTCATTGGCACGGCGTAAACGCTCGGCACGCTTTTTTGCTTCGATCCATCCCGTTTCCGTATCTTTTGTTTCAAGTCTAGCCATGGCACCTTGAAAGATTCGTTCCGTGACTTCGTTGGTGAGTTGGCAACCAGAGGTAAATCGCTCCTCACGAGTCATGGCGCGGGCGCGCAGGATCTTCTCTCGATAGATAGAATCTTGGAGATCGCGTAGAGCGGTTGGATGGTCGTGGGGGTTCGACATAACGAACTTGGAGGTGAGGCTAGCTCACGAAATGACAGACTCCAAGTTCGGAAAAGCTTAAAAAATCGAGCTTATTGTCCTGGAATGCTGATGGGAGGGGAGAAGGCGGGGCTGGGTCCGCTGGCGGGTTGAGCTTGTGGGCCGGGGCCTTTATCCATCAAGTCGGTGCGGGGCTTCAGTAAGGCATCGACGGTGAAATTACTGACCTCAAAGGTAAGAGTTTCGAGTTTTTTGGCTTGTTCGATACTCTCGACGAGGGATTTTCTACGAGTTTCAAAAGCTGTATCAGCGGTAGCCGCATCCTCAGGTTTTTCGTTTTCAGCGGCTTTGCGCTTTTCGGAAATCTCGCCGGAAACCTTAACGTTGAGAAGGTAATTTTGAGAGCCCTCAACTTTCGATGGCTGAAGTTTCAGAATATAGGTCAGTCCTTCGAAAGTTTTGATCGTGGCAGTTTGCACTTTATCGGGGCTTACGCGTTTTTCGATTTCTGCAGCAGGGACGACATCGTCGAATTTTGCGTTGGAGAATAGCGACTTGAGAGGGGCAACGGCAGCGGGGTCGATTTTGACGCCCGGAAATGCGGAGGTGAATGTAAAGTCCGCGTTCTCATCTTTACGCTCGAGTTCCCATTCATTTATATCGGAATTCGGTTGGGTGACGGTGATCGATTGTATTTTTTCGATATTTAATAATTCATTGGCGAGCCAAATTTTAGGATCGGCGGAGAGGGATGGGAAGAGTTCGGATACGACGTAGAATCCGGATTCATCTGCGTGATTTCGCACGAAGCGTCCGACTGAACCGCCGCCGAAGGGAGAAGATGACGCGGCGGAGTCGAGGTTTTTACCAAAGGAGATTACAGACAGAGATTTGCCTGAGGCGTCTTTGAATGTGGCAGTGATTCCGTGCTGGGCAGGATCGGACGAATTTTCATCCATGCCGAAACGTGGCGCAAATGACGGGCCGGCTTCGATGCCTTGTGTGACTTTAAGATCAATGACACTGCGAAGAAATGAGATAATATTGGCGGAGTTCGCCTTGAATCCATCGCGTTCAACGACTGCCCAATATCCATCATTGAGTTGCAGAGTGACCGATTGATCTGCGTCGGTGATATGGATAGATACGACTTCTTTGGCAGGGAACTCTGAGATGAGAGTGTCGCCAGCGGCTCGATCGGTAGTGTTTTTGACATCGTTACCGGCGGATTTTTTGATGGTGAAAATGGAAGCGCCGAGAAGTAGGGCGAGGATCCAGAGAGTGATGATGGTGCGTGGTTTCATCTTTTTAAATGTTAGAATTTTTTAAGTTAAAGAGTTTCGCAAGTTCAGCGGGCGCTGGTGGATGAGCGGCGTCGGATATAGAGCGAGAGTCCGAAGGCGATGATCAATAGGGGCATGGCTGCGACATTTAGCAGTGTGACATTTCCAGCGAGCTTATCTTTCTGGCGGCGCAGGTCTTTTTCTTGTTCTCGAATGAGGCGTGAGTATTCGACCTGTTGCTTGCGAAGGGTTTCAATTTCCGCCTCTTGTTCTGGGGAGAGGTATAATTCGGATCCTTTGGTTTTTTGAGCCTGAAGCTCTTGGAGTTTATTTTGAGCTTGTTGCTGTTTAGCTTGGAACTCTTCGATTTTACTTCCTACGTGCGTATTAAACTTCGTCTCCATTTCTTGGATGACGGTAAAAGGTCTGCGTGTCGCGGCGCGTGAACGCGAGCCAATCAGATACTTCGAGCCGACGGCTTGGTCCATGATGTTAAAAAGTAGGACCGAGTTACCATTGGTAGGTGTCGCCATTTGCATCCCGTTATAATTTTGAATATTGTAAGCGAAGCGGTCGTAGAAAGCATCGATGTCAGCGACGAGAAAAACGTTGCCAGGTTTGATGGCTTGCTTGAGAGATTCTTCTTTAGGTGTGTCTTTTGGCGCACCCTCAGGAGTCTCTTCAGCTGCTTCGTCTTTGGGTTTTCCGTCTGGAAAAGCGGTTTTGAAATTTCCAGAAAGGTAAGTCACTAGATCGAAAGCGGTGCCATCGGCTTTGACGTTATTTTCGATGGACGGATCGAGCTGTGAGGCTTTGGTGGAATCGACGAAGCCAGCAAATTTGGATGAACGAATCAGCGAACTGGCGGAAACTCCGGGGCTAGCCGTGACCTCAAAGGCTCCGGGAAGGTAGAGAGTGACCGATTCAAGATTTTTGGTGATGATGCTATCTTTATTAGGCATCGCGGATTGTGGAAGACTTAGGACTGCGATTCCTTTGCGATTTGCTCCAAGCATGGTTGAGTGAATGGGGTCGGCTAGGACTTGCTGGGAAGTGAATTTAACTCCCCATGCAGGAAGTAGGGTAGGTAGGGTCGAAGTGGTTGGCGTGCCGGCTTGTCCCATCATTGGGTTGCCTCCGCCGAGCATCTGTGCAGAAACAGAATGAGCATCGAGACAAGCGACAACCGTTCCGCCGCTGAGGAGATATTGATCAATTAGGAATTCAGTTTTTCGGGAAATTCCCGCAGGATGGAAAATGAACAAAACTTTCATTTCGTTCGCATCGATTTTTTCAGGATTCATGCCCAGATCTTTCAATTCAAATGACTGTTTAAGCTGTTGATAAATCACCCAAGGCTGTTGACTCTGTTGACTTGGCATCATCGCAGGAGAACCGACGAGATCGATTCCAGCAATCATTCCAATCACGGGCTTCACCGGGGTAGTGACCTCAGCAATCGCTTTGGAAATCTGGTATTCTAACATGGTTTCCTCATTAGGATTGAGGAAGGGAAGGACGACTTTTTTATCTAAAGCCGAGACAGCCATGCCGAGATAGAGATTGTCTTCGTTGATGCGCTGTCCCGAAATTTCATCGAGATTCGCGGAGTCTTCGGCATCTGTATCGGGTTGAGGATCGATTTTTTCGATGCGTAGTTTTCCGTTGGAAAGGTTTGCGTACTCTTTGAGTAAATCATCAATACGGCGAATGTGGACCTTCAATTGCTCCGGCATGTAATCGCTATTACGAGAAGCATAGTAGCGGATCACGATAGGAGTATCGAGTTCACTGAGGATAGATTTCGTTCCTTCAGAAAGCGTATGGATTTTGTTTTCCGTAAAATCAGATCCACGATTTCCATAAGGTGTTAGAGAGATTAGCCAGTTTGCGAGAATCGCAATAGCGAGGAGGGCGAGGATGCCGAAGATAGCGCGGGAGATTGGAGATTTCATAAATTTCAAAATTCAAAGTTCAACCATCAAAGGGGAGTCATAAATGGGTGCTTTGGGCGGATTGGAAGTTGGAGATTGTGAGTTGGAGATTAAGCGCGTTTAGCACTGAGGATGGTGGATGTTCCGAGGAGGCAGAGACCGATGAAACTGGCGAACCAGATAAAATCTTGCAGGCGAAACAGGCCGCGATTGAGGGATGCAAAGTGATCCCAGACTCCGAAAGCGATCACGGCCTCGACGGTGGCTGGTGATGTGGCTTTTGCGAGTTCGCGTGTAACAGGTTCGTAGCCACCGAGCACCATCAATGTGCAAATGGTGGCGGCAACGATGAGGCAGACGACTTGGTCACGTGTGAATGCTGATACCAACATGGTGATAGCGATAAAGGTGCAGCAGACAAGAAATGATCCGATATAGCTGGAGATGATCGCACCGTTGTCGGGACTGCCTAGGTAGTTGACCGTGATGATGATGGGGAAAGTGAGCAGTAGTGCAACGAGGGAAACCGTTGCAGCGGCAAGGAATTTCCCGGCGATGGCAGACCATGTGGAAACTGGAAATGTTCCAAGAAGCTCGATCGTGCCGTTGCGTTGTTCATCGACCCAAAGTTTCATGGCGATGGCAGGGGCAAGCAGCATATAGAGCCATGGGTGCCAGAAGAAGAAGGAGTATTCGAGCGAGGCATCGCCGATGCGCATGAATTCGCCGAAGGTGAAAGTCAGGCCAAGGGAAAGAATGAGAAAGATGACAATGATCGCGTAAGCGGTGGGTTGGGCGAAGTAGGATTTTAATTCGCGGCGGAAGATGGTGAGCGTATTCATCAGTTTACTAAATTTCAGTTAAAAGGGTTATGATTCAATTCCGTTACGCGGCGGTGTCGGTGGTGGTGACTTTTCGGAAGAGCTCGGTTAGGGATCCGTTCGGGGCTTGCGCGATGAGCTCAGTTGGAGTGCCGTCGGCGACGATAGAGCCGCGATCGACGATGACCGCACGTGTGCAAGAGGCTTCGACTTCTTCAAGAATGTGCGTAGAAAATAGAATCGCTTTGTCTTTGCCGAGGCGCTTGATGAGCTGGCGTACTTCGTACTTTTGATTGGGGTCAAGTCCGTCGGTGGGTTCGTCTAGAATGAGAACTTCCGGATCATGGAGAAGAGCTTGAGCAAGGCAGGTGCGGTGGCGGTAGCCTTTGGAAAGGGTATCGATGGATTGGTGGGCGACACTGGTGAGGAAGCAAGTCTCGATCGATTTTTCAACTGCATCGGTTTTCGCTGAGCCAGAAAGTTTGCGGACATCGGCGCAGAATTTGAGGAAACCGATGACCGTCATGTCGTTGTAGAGCGGCGCGGATTCAGGGAGATAACCGATTTTGGTTTTTGCCTCGTAAGGATTTTCAGTGATGGAAATGCCACAGATTTTCGCATCGCCGGAGCTAGGAGGGATGAAACCGGTCACCATGCGCATGGTGGTGGATTTTCCAGCACCGTTGGGTCCGAGGAACCCGAGGACTTCGCCTTTTTTGACCGTGAAGGAGAGATTGTTGACTGCGAGTTTGGTTCCGAAATATTTGCTGATGTTTACGACTTCGATCATGGGATTTCTGTTTTCTGGAAAAATTAGGGAAGGCGATATTTTTGCGACGCCGGAGGGAAAATTTGTTTAAGAGATTTTGAAAAAAATGAGGAATACAGATTGAATCAATTTTTTTACTTAGACTATCTCGCCCAAAGCTGGCGATATCAGATCCAAGGTCTGGGCAACGATGGGAGAAAGTTAGAGGTTTTGGGTTTTCTCAGGCACATGGTGAGCGCGGCTCAGATGTGCAGATGCATTAAGCTGCGTCCTCTTTGTCCTTAGATTTACGGCGGCGAAGGGATGGCGCTTTGGTGCCCTCGACGACTTGGCGGTTGATGGTGACTTCTTCGATGTCGCCGCGTGACGGCACGTCGAACATGACATCCAGCATCATCTTTTCGAAAATAGAGCGCAGGGCGCGGGCGCCGGTTCCGCGTTCGACGGCTTGGTGCGCGATAGCGCGGAGGGCGTCGCGGGAAATATTGAGCTTAACGTTGTTGAGCGCGAGTTGCTTAGCATATTGTTTGA
>JBILMI010000106.1:0-7918 GCA_044375585.1 Luteolibacter sp. | reverse complement strand
TTTGCCAGTTTCTCGCCCACGCGACACCATAGTCATTATCCTCACGCATCATGCCTTTGACTTGCGCCGACTTCTCAGGATCGAGACGCAGTAGCATATGAACTTTAGATGAATCGTAGGGCGCTTTATACTGATAAATCTCTTCTTTGAAATCCAAACGCTCACCGTTGAACATCGCAACCAGAGGATGCTTTTCCTGACCTGGCTCGACAAAAATACTCACCTGCGTATCCGCAGACCACGGATGCCCATTGAAATAGCCGTTGATCATTTCTCCATACTCCGGCCAGTCATAAAACGTATCGGTAGCGGCGTGGATACCCACAAAACCACCGCCGTTCTTAACGAAAGCCATGAGGCTATCCCTGAGTTCTAACTCATATTTCGTTGCCGCCGCTTTCTCTTCATCTGACATTTTCGCAAGCTCATCTTTGAAAGGCGCAAAAGGATTCATCGTCGTGCTCAGGAAACAGATCGCATCGAACTGGCTGATCTTATCTTTCTCAAAATTAGAAAGCTCATCGCTGATCACCGCCTGATACGCACCGGTTTTTTTACCCATTTCTTCAAGAGCCATTTTCCCAGTCACAATCGATTGATGGCGAAACCCGTTCGTCCGGGAAAACACCAACAATTTACGCGGTTTTGCAGGTTTTGCATAAGCCGCAGTAGGAATCGATGCCGTAATCTTTTCGACTGCTCCTGCGGGTGGTTGTTCACCTGCGGGATTATAAGCCACCACCAAAGAGGCGACTAGGGCGACGGCGCAGGACGGAATCAGTGCTTTCATATTTAGTTAAGATTTCCCAGAGTCTTTATAACAAATGGGCCTCTTGCCGATCAAAAAAATCATGACTTCCCACACCACAACCCTCACTGTCGCTCAAGTGAGCAAACTCCGAGAAATCCTTGAAGAGCAGGGATTTGAGTTTGTGTCCAAGGCCTACACGATTTTTTCAGGGAAGAAGGGCAAGCTCAATATCAGCGTTTACGAAAAAGGCCCAAAAGTTCTCGTTCAGGGAAAAGACACGGAAGACTTCATCCGCTTCACGCTAGAGCCACTCGTTCTGGGCGAAGCGAAATTCGGTTACGAGGAAATCACTGATCCAGAACATTTCGCTCCACACTTCGGAATCGATGAAAGCGGTAAAGGTGACTTCTTCGGACCGCTTGTCATTGCTGGGGTTTACACAAATGCTGAGATCACTCGCCACCTCATCAAAGCCGGAATCACAGATTCGAAAAAAATCACAACCC
The DNA here is from genome assembly GCA_044375585.1 of Luteolibacter sp. Lineage (GTDB taxonomy): Bacteria > Verrucomicrobiota > Verrucomicrobiia > Verrucomicrobiales > Akkermansiaceae > Luteolibacter. The sequence continues at coordinate 6,661 of JBILMI010000106.1, read as the reverse complement.
CTGCTAAAATTCGACAACTCGCAGCCGTGATCAAGGCGACGCCGGGAATCGAGTTCGATGTCATCGCGCTTCGTCCCGAAAAATACAACGAGCTCTACGCCTCGTTTAAAAATCTCAATCGCATGCTCGCTTGGGGCCACGCCACCGTGATCGAAGAACTTGTTAGAAAACGACCCGATTGTCCGCGCGCGCTTTCTGATCAATTTGCCAAGGCGGAAGTTTTAGAACGAGCCCTGAAACAAAAAAACATCACCCTAACGCTCGGCCAACGCACCAAAGGCGAGTCCGACACCGCTGTCGCAGCTGCATCTATTCTCGCACGCGAGCGATTCATCGATTGGATGGATGCAGCGACAGCCAAAATGGGATTCAAGATCCCTCTCGGCGCATCATCCGCAGTTGTGTCAGCAGGCAAAACTCTTATAAAAAATCACGGCGCTGATGCGTTAGGTAAATTTGCAAAACTGCATTTCAAAACCACCGAGCAGGTTACAGGAGAATTATTTTAATGAAAAATCAAAAACTGATAACTTGGATGCCTAATTGATTAGCGGCCTTACTAAGCTCTGGATTCGAATTTTTTGTTAGGATAAAATCTATCGGTAATGGTTTTGATCGGTCTATTTCTTCAAGTTCTTGAGGGTGCTTACCTTTGATAAATTCCCATTCAATATCACCATGGAGAAATTTGGCAGCAAGCTCATGAATTTCTTCATTTTTCCGCAGCCAGACCATTCCGCGATGCGGTGTCTTACTTTGCACATCTTCTTTCCCAAACCATTTAGCCATGTCGGGTTTTTTACCCAAATAAACTTTCCAGCGCTCTTGTAACCAAAAGCAATCTAACAGCGAATTTTTCATCGCTTTTTCTAGCGCGAACATACAATTGGAAGAACTATAAGGCTTTTCAACTGCATGGTAAGTTGCACTCCATTTCCCTGGGGCGATCGTTTGCAAGGACAAGGCCAGAACTTCGCACTTACATCGCCGCACCAACAGACTCGCTAAGGGACTTGCACGCGTGAATCGCCCAAAAAAACTAACTGCATCTCCCTGAATTCCTACCCGTTGATCAGCTAGAATTCCAATCACCCCGTTATCTCTTAAAAATCCGCTAACTTGATGTAAATTATTTCGCTTGGAAAACAATCGCGTGCCGTCTGCCTCACGCAGCCTCACGACTCGCTCGTTTAGAATCGGATTATTAAGTGGTCGGTAAAATGCGCCGCTTTGAGTACCTTTTGGGAAAAAATAATTCATCCGCGTGAGTAATTCCCAGTTACCCATATGAGCCAACAATAGCACCACACCGCGACCTTGCGCACATGCTTTTTCTAACAATTCTGGGTTCTCAATCACCAGGATATCATTGATTTTACCTCCCTCCGATCTGCACGAAATCGATGAGCTTAATAAATTTGCTACGTTTCGAATAAACGAGTCCCTCGCCATTTTTTCTGCGTCTTTAAACGCAAGTGAGGCGCAGGCGATTCTCAAATTTCTTATGATAATTTCCCTTCGTAATCTCATCATCGGCCATATGAGCTTTCCAACAAACTCACCCAGCCGAAACACCGACTTAGCGGATAAGAGCCGCATAAAAGCAGATACAAACGAATGCCCAAAAGCCTCTAATCGCCAGCTGAGTCTTTTACCAAATCCCACAGCCATCTAATCTAGCTCCTCTCTTCTACCGAGTGTAATCGCCAAACCAATCGATCCCACGAAAATAAAATAACACGCCAAAAGTTCGAGATAGCTCTTACAAATTTTGGGAATTTCAGGTGAAAACGCATCTCCTAACGAAGCTTGCCAGAACTGAGGTGTGACAATCACGCGATTGAACACATAGATGATCAACAATGCAGTTCCAATAAAGCCAGCACCTGCATGATGTCCTAGAGTGGAAAAAAAATTCAACATCACAGACCTGTGTCGGAGGGTAGTGATCAATGCGCTCAATAAAAGGACACCAATCACCCAGGCATCTGGGAATGGCCATTGCATGATTCCCGAGATGAAATCCTCAAGCTCTCCGATCAAGGCCGCTGCTAAGCCAAGGGCTAATACTCGACAAACGCAGCGACGATGGCCCGTGTGCGCCATCGCACCAATCATGACGGCCGTGGATGCCGCGAGCAAAGCGGCCTGCAAAAGCTCAACTGTTCCACGCTCCATCGGTGCACCCGGCTTGTTCGGTAGCCATGCAGGCAGCAGAATCGCGACCGATCCCGCACAAACCATCACTCCCCGGATTACGGTTTTTTTCCATGAACCTGGAGTTAATTTACGGCGTTGATTCATCGGCACCCCTCTGCCTAAATCGTTTTGCCCTCCTTTTGCAAGGCGGATGAGCGGAAACATCATTTACTTCCTGAGCTTGCGATGGCCATTTTTGTCGCTATCCTGCGCTCATCGTGAAGACGCTTTTCGAAAAGATCTATGATGGTGAAATCCCTGCGGATATCGTTTACCGTGATTCGATCTGTTGCGCCTTCAGAGACATTTCTCCGCAAGCCCCCACTCATATCTTGATTATTCCGCGCAAGGCCATCCCGCGGATTGGGGAGGCCGCTGTAGCGGATCAGGAAATTCTTGGACATTTATTGCTTACAGCTGGTAAAATCGCACGTGATCTAGGAATCGACCAAACTGGATTTCGCACGGTAATCAATCAAGGCTCTCACGGCGGTGAAACTGTCCCTCACCTCCACGTCCACTTGCTGGGTGGTAGACCCCTCACATGGCCACCAGGCTAGTTGATATGATCACCGCACGATTTTTCCAACTCTTCACCGGCATCTGCGCGACTGCCGTTTCCTGCCATCCTCAACCGGCCAAGCCCAAAGTTGAGCGCGTCGTGTTGGTGCACGGGATTTTCGAGGACGGGAAAGGCTTTCACTCTTTAAAAAGTCGCCTAGAATACAATGGCATTGAATGTTACGTGCCTCAATTGAAACCCGCCGATGCGAGGGGCGGCTTAGAAAATCTGGCGCAAGGCCTTAAGCAAGACATCGATACTGAATTCGGCGACGAAAAACCTTTTGCCATTATTGCCTTCAGCATGGGCGGCTTGGTTTCCCGTTATTACCTCCAGGAACTCGGTGGCGCTCATCGCTGTGCGGCGTTCATCACGATTTCCACTCCTCATCACGGCACCAAGGTCGCCCACGCATACCCAACCAAAGGAGCGAAGCAAATGCGTCCAGGCAGTGAATTCCTCCAGAAACTCAAGACATCAGAAAACACTTTAAAAGATATTCCGATTGTTTCCTATCGCACGCCTCTCGATTTAGTCATCATTCCCACTGAATCTTCCATCTGGGATCGCGCTGAGAATCACTCATACAATGTCGCCCTACATCCACTAATGCTTCATACTAAAGCCGTGCTGGATGATATCGAAAAGTACCTCACCTACTAATGTTCAATACGATCTAATTTATGAAATTTCATTATTCCATCCTAATTCTCGCCATCGCGTTATCCGCATGCGCTCCTGGCAATCCTCATGCTACTGGTCAAAATAACCGTCTCACCGCCGCACAAAAAACGACCATTGGCAAAAAGATCTGGCAAAACGAATCCGGCGGAAAAATTGATGGCCTAACTGCATGGAACGTCGGCGAAGAATTTCCCTCCCTCGGGATAGGGCATTTTATCTGGTATCCAGTCGGTTTCAACGGACGCTTCAAAGAGAGCTGGCCGGACTTTATCGCCTATGCGACAAGCAAAGGATCTAATCCGCCAACCATCGCCAAAGTCGCGGACTCACCATGGAACTCCCGCGCTGAGTTTTTTAAAGATTTTAGATCTCCTGAAATGGTGGGTCTTCGTGACTGGCTCGCTTCAACCATAAACTTGCAGACCGATTTTATCGTAGATCGCTCACATGCCGCATTTCCGAAAATTCTCTCTGCCGCACCCGTTGCCGAGCGCTCGAAAATCAAGGCGAACTATGAAAAAGTCGCTTCAACTGCACAAGGCACTTACGCTTTGATCGATTACATCAACTTCAAGGGCGACGGCACCAGCCAAACCGAAAAATACAAAGGCCAAGGCTGGGGATTATTGCAAGTTCTCGGCGGCATGCAGGAAGTCGTAGCCGGTCCAGTCGCGGCAAAAGAATTCGCTGCTTCAGCCAAACGCATCCTCTCGCGTCGCATCAACAACTCTCCTCCTGAGCGCGGCGAAGCCCGCTGGCTCGAGGGATGGCACAACCGCTGCGATACCTATGCCAGGCCTCTGGAATAGTGAATGATGAAGAGTGAAGAGTGAATGATGAAGAGTTAGAATTTCACCTTCCACCTTCCACCTTCCACCTTCCACCTTCCACCTTCCACCTTCCACCTTCCACCTTCCACCTTCCACCTTCCACCTTCCACCTTCCACCTTCCACCTTCCACCTTCCACCTTCCACCTTCCACCTTTCACCTTTCACCTTTCACCTTTCACTCTTCACTCTTCATCATTCACTATTCCAAAATGATTCCTGCGCGAAAAATCATGTATGAGGTTTCGACCAGCCTGCGGCAGTATCTCTACCGTTTTGACAGGCTACGGGAAATTCCAAATCTCTATCAAGACCTCATACGATTCACAGGCGCGATACCCTATGAAGACACGCAGGGTCGTGAAACCCTCTGGCTCACGGTGATGTATACGCAAGATGTCAGTGATGATTTGCGTCGTGGCCTGATCCGCATTTACAGCGAGTTGAAAATCGGGCGCGATGCGGCAGCGCAAGAGCATGAGCACCTTTTGGTAGATCGCATCGACTTCGGAGATTTCGGAAACTCAAAACCGTTTCGCATACGGGTGACGAATCTTTTCAATGATAACTCTGACTACTTTTACGTGAAGCAGGCAGATGCCTCACGTATCTACGGCTTGGAATTAGAGCATATCCTTTCTCCAAACCGCATCAACTACATTATGAGCGGAAATACGCTCATCGAAGAACACATCGCGGGAGTTCCCGGTGATATGTTCATGCGGGACTACCTCAACAATCCCTCGCTCAACAAAGTTCGTATCGCCAAAGAATTCACGAAATTCACCGAGCGCTCTTTCATCCGGTTGTTAGGCGACATGCGCAGTGTAAACTATGTCGTAGATATCACTCCGGACTTCGAGGAAGTGCAGTATCGCGTCCGCCCCATCGATTTTGATCAGCAATCCTATGAAGGAAACGGCAACATTTACTTGGCGTTTCGCTTTAACTCAAACCGTCCCGTGACTCGACTCGCCTTCGAAGTCCTGAACCGGAAATCGATTGATCAATACGTGAACGAAGAACACGCACAGATGGCGAGAAGAGCAAAGGTGGAGTCAACCCGCCTGCGCTCGTTACTCGGAATCATGCGCCGTGAGCAGATTGCGCCGGAAGCACACGTACGGAGATTGGCACTTGATCTCAACCGCATGCATGGAACCACGGATTTCAGCGATTGCACATCCATGGGCGAGCTCACCGCGGAGCATATTTCTTTGATGCTGGGCGTTTAGGTCGGTTTGCAAATGCGATTGATAGGGTTGTTTTGAAAAACAACTAGGTCGGTTGCGAATTTCGTATTTCAGAGTTACGTTTTCGCAATGAGCAAACGAGTGGTGATTTATGGCGCGGGTGGATTTATCGGGAAAGGACTCGCCAGCATGCTGAGTTCCGAGGGCTGGGAAGTCATCGGGGTCAGCCGCAAAGGCACGGGCGATGCAGCGGGCATTTCGAAATGGACCACTCCGACCGAAGCCGACCTGTCCAATTGCGACGCAGTGGTGAATTTATCCGGCGAGCCCATCGACCAACGCTGGACCGAAAAAAATAAGCGCGCGTTCCACTCCAGCCGGATCGGCGTGACGAGTGATATCGTGAAAAAAATCTCCGCGCTCAACGAGGAACATAGGCCAAAATTTTTACTAAACGCCTCAGCCGTCGGTTACTACGGCGGACGCGGCGATGAGGTGTTAGATGAAACCGCAACGCGCGGCGAAGGCTATCTGGCAGATCTCTGCGCGGAGTGGGAAAAAGCCGCGCTGCCTGCCGAAGCGCTCGGAGTGCGGGTCGCGCGCTTAAGAATCGGCGTGGTGTTGGGCAGAGGAGGAAAAGCTTTTGAAAAACTCCTAACCGTATTCAAAGCGGGAATCGGCGGTCGCTTGGGAAATGGCAAACAATGGACGCCCTGGATCCACGTCGATGATCTGCGCCGCGCCATCGTCTTTTCCCTCAGTCATCCGGAACTTCACGGCGCTGTAAACTGCACCGCCCCAAATCCGGAAACCAATGCCAAACTCACCTGCAAGCTCGCAAAAGCGCTTAGGCGACTCGTGTTTTTCCCGGTCCCGGGTTTTGTTCTAAAACTAGCTTTCGGCGGCTTCGGTGGAGCTTTGCTTGTAGGCCAACGGGCGGTGCCGAAGCAATTACTCCAAGCAGGTTTTGAATTTCGCTTCGGCAAATTGGAAGATGCACTTCAGGATTTGGTCACCATCGAATGATTCTTGGAGACAGATGCAGCGTTGAAGTGTATTTAGTGTATTTTGTCTGACCCTTTGAATATTTTGGGGCTGTACTAGCTAAGGCTTATTGTTGAGCCTGTTTTACCCAGTATTTAAGCTGCTTCAAGAGCATTTGATGGTTACCTCCATTGAAGCGCCATTCACACTC
>JBILMI010000007.1:0-28127 GCA_044375585.1 Luteolibacter sp. | reverse complement strand
GCAAACGGTCAAACTATTCCATCAAGCTTAATCCATTAAATAATCATCACAAAAAAACCATGAAATCCCGCTACATCATTCTCGTTCCTATCATCCTACTGGCTTTATTACTTATTCCACTGGTGATCGTGCGCAACGAAACCAAGAAAATCATCCCGAAGAATACGGATCCAACCCATCCAAAAGCCGAGATTTCTTCTTACAGTAGCACCCCTTCCTCCCCTGATGGTATCGGCAAAATTTTCATGGGCCGTGAAATATCCCAAGTCATGGGTCACCCCGGAATCGGCTGGTTGGAGCGAACCGACCGCGAAAAAGAAGAAGCTCCCACCAAAGCGATCTCCCTCCTCAATCTCGCGCCCAACGCCGTCATCGCGGATATCGGTGCGGGTTCTGGATACTACAGCTTCATGATTTCTCCACTCATCCCCGAAGGCAAAGTCATCGCGGTCGATATCCAACAAGAAATGCTAGATTACCTCAGCAAAGAAGCCATCGCCCGAAAAATCACCAACGTTAAACCCCATCTCGGCACAATCGAATCCATACAACTTCCCGCCAACACGCTCGATGCCGTGCTGCTTGTCGATGCGTATCATGAGTTCTCCCACCCAGCCGAAATGTTAAAATCCATCCACTCTGCTCTCAAGCCAGGCGGTAAAATTTACCTCCTAGAATATCGCGCAGAAGATTCAAATGTCCCGATCAAACAGCTACACAAAATGTCTGCCGCTCAAGCTACCAAAGAATTCGAAGCTTTCGGTTTCTCATTCGTAGAAAATAAACCAGATCTCCCTTGGCAGCATTTTTTGGTCTTTAAAAAATAACGGGCGGGGTCGATGCACCACCACCGACCGTAACTAAAAACCCAGCAGCATAATCATCATTTCATGAAAACCCACCTCCTCCGCATCATCCTCACAGCCATCTTAATCACACCCGTTTACAGCCAAGAAACCGATGGCTTCGTCAATATGTTCAACGGTAAAGATCTCACCAGTTGGAAAAGTATTGGCAACTGGACCATCGAAGAAAACAACATCCTCGCGACCTATGGAAAAGAAAATGTCGATCATCACGAATGCGGTGACATCATCCGAACTCAAGCAGCCTCCAAAAACATAGTGAAACCCGCCGGTGCGTGGAATCGCTATACGATCACACTCAAGGGCAATTCTCTAAAAGTCGTGATGAAAGGCCGCCCTGCGAAAGGCCATAACAATTTTCAAGACGAAACCAAATGCGCTTGGTATCGAAATGTCCGTATTAAGGAAATCTAACAGGAAACATCAAAATTGAATTTACCAAAACCACACAACGCCTCTGAAGCTTGGTTCCATGCATCCGAGGCAGTTGGAGACTTCATGGGTATCCGTTACGGACGGATCTCCAAAGGTGAGGTTCAGTGGTTTGACGTTTCGCATTGCGAATGCGATGGGATCGGAGGCTTCGCTCGAATACTTCGCAAACGCGGCGCTAAAATTCCCAAACTTCCAGAAACCAAACATCCCTGCCATGGCATTTTTCTTCCGCTGTGGAGGTTGTTGCGTAACCGCGATAACAATGGCTCCGCCATGCGCAGTGATTGGCTACCTGCAACTCCAACCAAAACTAATGCCGTTGAAAACATTGCATGGCATCTTTTCACAAAAGACGAAACCCAAGCCATTCTCGAAAGATGCCGTGAACAGCAAGTCACTGTGAACAGCCACTTGTTACACTGCCTTGATCAATCGATACGTCCAGAGATCCGCAGCCCAGAGAGAAAAATCCCATGGGTTGTGCCGGTGAATCTTCGCGGCGATATCCGCTATGCCGATGACACCCAAAACCATGTCAGCTGTGTGGAAGTCCACATCAAATCAAACGATACGACCCAAACCATACACTACCAAATCCTCCAACGCTTGGAACGCGGCGAGCATCGAGCCAACTTTCTCCTTCTCACCCTCGGTGGCATTCTGAATCACCAAGCTAAAGTGAATTTTCTAACAAAAGACCGAGCAAAACCCGCTGGCAACATCGGCTCATTCTCCAACCTCGGCGTTTGGAATATCGATGAGACAATAGCCGATGAAGATGGCTGGATCTTCTGCCCACCCGTCGTCACCGGACAACGACTTGGAGCGGGCTGCGTTACCTTCAACGGCCGACTCAGCATCGCCACCCAAGGAAATTCTCCCACCGAACGCATGCGGCGCTGGGTTGAGAATATTGGAGAGCAGAGTCTCCGACCGGCTTCTTAAATCTTAAACAACCTAAGCGTTCCGCGTCTTGAAAAAGAGTTCCATCCGATGATTGAGATCATCGTAAAAGCGTTTCTTAATATTTTCCAATGCCGCGCGTTTATCTGATTCGTTATGCGCGATGTGCTCTTGTTCTGATCGCATTTTTTCCGCAAATGAACGCTCCATCTCAATCAGCAAATCAAGAAATTCACGCGCCGCACGGGTATGCTCAATACCATCGACAAGGGCGTGTTCAAGGTGGGAATTCCGCGTGACCGCAATAAGATTACCAGAAGTCAGTTGTTCCATATAACGTCCACGAGTCTGACGGAAGGCTTTATGCTCTGAGTCGAAAGTGATTTCATCGCGATCCACCAATGTATCGTATGGACCGGGCTTGGTGAAAAATTTCACGATGAGGGGAATCGTATCCACCAACATGAATAACAAGGTCAAAACGATGTAAGTATAAAAAGCGAACTGACCACCTTCGTTGCCTGCGAGGAAAAGTTCATGCAGCGCAAGGGTCTGGGTGAGGACATCACGACGAGGCTCGGCGCGCATTGCGGCGAGGCGATCCGATTCCTCTTTCACCACTGCCGAAAGCTCACCTTGAGTGCCCTCAAGTTCAACGAGCTGTGAGTCGATTTGCATTTTGATCGTATCGCGAAGCGAGTTTTGCTGACCCACAAATTGTTCGGCTTGATCTTGCTCCACTTTCTGTTTCAGCGTTGCCACTCGATCGGCTTCCGCTTGATTCGCGAGTTTGATTTCCGCAAGTCGTGTCTCGAATAGCGTAATTGCACTCGCCTCTGCTTGGCGGGCTTGGGTTTGCAGCGAGGCTTTCTCTGCGGTTAAATGTTCTAACAGACTACCGACGCGCTTAGTTTCCTCCCGTCGAGGCTCAAGTTGATCCGCTCGAATGGATCGAGCACGTGGACCTTCACCGGAGAGTCCTGAACGCTCACCACTGAGCTCACGTTCAAACTCCGATTGCCAAAACGTCAGCTCCGCTTGGAGCGTGGCGTATTGAGGAGTGAGGTCGGTGATTTGTTGCTCAATCGCAACCAACCGGGTGCTGAAAGGCGCGGTGGCTTCCTCGGTCGCAGCTTTGAGTTCGGTTTGCTGCGCAAAGGTTAAGCCGGGAATAGCTGACCCTGCATCTTGATTTTCCTGAAGGATAAATTTTGCTTGGAAAGATTCATTCCAACGCTCGCGTTGCGCAGTGAGCGCCGCTTCGAGAGTGGTGATGCGCGAGCGAACTTTTTCTTTCTTGTCATCGAAACCCGAACGCACGATCTCAATTTCGGTCGCCCGATCTTTTTCAATCACCGATGAAATCGTATCGCGGAAGAGCAACAAAACGAGTGGGTGAGCAATCGTGATTCCCATCAAAATAGCAACGACGAGACGGAGAAAAAACTGGGAAAGCTTTCGAAAAAATGAAAGGTAAGGGCGGTATCCAGAAAGCAAAGCGCGGTCGATCGTGAGGATGATAAATGCCCAAACAGAAGCCACTGGATAGATGACTTTCGGATCCTCAGAAATCGTCGAGAGCGCATACGCACAAGCAATGAAAGCGAACGCACATGGCACCAAAACGGTGGCACCGATGGCGACGTATTTGCGTTGCTCCCAATTTGGGCAACGTTCGAGGGTCTCGGTTCCAGCGCCTGAGAGCCAGAAGAATAAGCGTTTAATGGATAACATGGCTCTATGATTACTACCCTCTTCTTACAGCTATTTCGCAAAAGGCGAAGATTATTTCAACTCACTTTCCTTCTCCGCTGGAGAAAAAGATCAATTCCATCCACCAAAGCGATCCAACTTGCTTCAATCACGCTACCGGAAACACCGACGGTGCCCCAGGTTTTATCTCCGTGTGAGGAAACAATGAGAACGCGGGTTTTCGCCGCGGTTGTGTCCTGGCTGTCGAGAATACGGACTTTATAATCGATCAAAGAAACCTCTGAAATTTCTGGGTAAAACGGCAGCAAAGCCTTACGCAACGCGAGATCGAGCGCGTTGACCACACCATTACCCTCAGCAACTGTCAGCTCCTTTTTCCCGTTCACGCTGAGTTTTACCGTAGCTTCACAAACCGGAGCGTGACCATCGCGATACTGACGGAAACTGACGTGATACTCGTTGGCTTGGAAAGGTTTCTCATAGGTTCCGAGCTCACGACGAATCAGCAATTCGAGCGACCCGCCCGCGGCTTCAAACGAATAACCTTCGTGCTCAAGCTCTTTCACTTTCATAAGGATCGAAGCAGCTTCAGGCGCCCCTTTTTCAATCGGCATCCCGATCTGCTCAGCTTTAAGGAGAATATTAGATTGGCCGCTCAACTCGGAAACGAGAATGGTCTGCTCATTTCCAACGCTTGCTGGAATGATATGCTCATAGCTGCGCGCCAGTTTTTGCACCGCATTCACGTGCATACCGCCCTTGTGCGCGAATGCCGTTTGACCCACAAACGGAGCTCTCACAAAATGAGGATTATTCGACACATCATCGACGAAGAATGACAGATCACGCAGTTCTTCCAAGCGTGGCACGACTTCCATTCCCATTTTCAACTGAAGGATAGGAATCACTGATGTAAGGTTACAATTCCCCGTGCGCTCGCCGTAGCCATTGATTGTGCCCTGCACTTGGATCGCGCCAGCATCAACCGCCGCAATGGCATTCGCCACCGCGAGTTCGCAATCATTGTGAGTATGAATTCCAATCGGCGTTCCCGGTAAATGTGTATGAACCGCCGCACAGATTTCCATGATCTCCTTCGGTAAAGTCCCGCCATTTGTATCACACAAAACCAAACAAGCCGCACCACCATCAGCCGCAGCTTTCAGTGTTGCCAGTGCGTGTGCCGGAGAATCTTTGTATCCATCAAAAAAGTGCTCCGCATCGTAGATCACCTCACGACCGTTCTTCACGAGATACTCAACAGTATCGCGAATCATCGCTTGATTTTCATCAACGGTGGTTCGCAAAATTTCCGTCACTTGCAGTTCCCAGCTTTTCCCAAAAATGGTCACCACAGGGGTCTCTGCATCAATCAACAATCTTACTTGAGGATCTTCCTCAACTTTTACATTCGCCCTGCGGGTCGATCCAAAAGCCGCGAGTTTCGCGTGTTTTAAATCCAGTTTTTTTGCCTCGCGAAAAAACTCCACATCTTTGGGATTGGAGCCCGGCCAACCACCTTCAATATAATCGACCCCAAAATGATCCAAATGCCTCGCGATCCGCAATTTATCCAAGCCTGATAGCTGAAATCCCTCTCCTTGGGTTCCATCGCGCAAAGTCGTGTCGTAAATGTAAACAGGTTTCATATGGCTACTGCGGGGACGCAGGCTAGACCTCACACTCAGAGGGCGCAAGGCGTAAGACACACCCTAATCATTTCGGTAGTTGCAAGGCAGCTTCGTTGACAAGGGCAATCAGTTGCTTAAAGTAAAAATCCGCGAAGCCCAAATCATGTCTGAATTTTCCCAACAACGCGCCCTTGCACTCATTCAGCTCATTTCGGCAATGCCTTTAAATCATTGCCTCTCCCAAGTCTTAAGCAGAACAAGCCCTCTCACGCTTGAATCTGGAAAACGAAAAGCATCCAGATGAGGTTTATCATATTGCTGCAGACAAATTCACATGGGCCGATAATACAAAAAACCTAAGCTCGAAATTTATCAACCTCAGAGGAAAATAAATTGCCCAGATCCATTCAACAAACTAGGCATTTCAAAATCAAATTATGATTTCGCTTAATTCGTCTACGATCGCCGCCATTGCCAGCCCAATGGGTGTTGGTGCGATCTCTCTCATCCGCATCTGTGGGTCTGATGCGTTTAGGGTCGCGGATCTTTGCACTGGAGGGATCGCTTCATCCACCATGCCGCGTCTCGCGAGGCGCTGTAAAATTCGCGATGCAGCAGGCGCAGTCATCGATGATGGTTTACTAACCGTCTTCCTGGGCCCGAATTCATTTACAGGCGATGACACCGTTGAATTCGCAGGTCACGGCGGCATCCTCGTCACTCGTGAAGTACTCGCACGCTTCCTCGAATGTGGTGCCACCCACGCATCACCTGGAGAGTTTTCTCAACGCGCTTTCCTCAATGGAAAAATCGATCTTACCCAAGCCGAGGGGATCATGGATCTCATTTCCGCGCAAACTCGCCTCGCGATCCGCGCAGCTCATTCCCAACTCGAAGGCACTCTAGGAAAACGCACCACTGCTGCCCGCGACGAACTACTCATAGTCCTCGCCCACCTCGAGGCATGGATCGATTTTCCTGACGAAGACATCGATCCACAAACCACCATCGAACTCCGCGCAAGAATAACGAAAATCCTCCAAACCATCGATTCACTACTCGCCACTGCAGATCAAGGTCGCGTCCTCCGCGAAGGCGTTCGGACGGTCATTTTCGGCGAACCCAATGTAGGCAAATCCTCGTTACTCAATCGCCTACTCGGCTTTGAACGCGCCATCGTTTCTGACATCGCCGGAACCACACGCGATACGATCGAAGAAATCATCAATCTCCACGACATCCCACTCCGCCTGGTCGATACCGCTGGGATACGTGATTCCGATGACATCATCGAATCTCAAGGCATCCAACGCACCGTTCGCCAAATCGAAAACGCCGATCTTCTCCTAGAAGTCGCCGACGCCTCACAACCCCGCCCCGAACGCGCCGTCTATCCCTCTAACCAAGCCACTCACCTACTCGTCCTCAACAAATCCGATCTCGGCGAACATCCTTCTTGGGGAAATGCCGATGCGATCCGCATTTCCTGCTTGAAAGACGATGGCTTCAATCAACTCTCTGAGAAAATTCGCACTGCACTTCATTTCACAGAAGCCGATTTCGGAGAGCACGCGGTTGCCATCAACGCCCGCCACCAAGCCTCCCTCAAACTGGCCCACACCAGCCTCCACGCTGCGCTCAATCTCTTAACCGAACACGCCACCAACCCAGAACTCGCTGCCATCGACCTCCGCGAAGCCCTAGATGCCCTCGGTGAAATCCCCGGAAAAGTGGATACCGAAGATCTGCTGGACGTCATCTTTTCTAGCTTCTGTATCGGTAAATAACGAATCTAAGTCCTGTATAACCTATCACTCCAAATGAATCCCCCTCATTTTCATCTTTGAAATTTTATTCCACTCCCTTTGAATCCCTCCATGCCATCAAGCCCAACCAAGCCCGGAAAACTTCTCGCCGCCAACCGTGGTGAAATCGCCATCCGTATTTTCCGCGCCGCCACCGAACTCGGCCTCCGCACGGTCTCTATTTTCGCCGAGGAAGATCGCTTCTCCATCCATCGCTTCAAAGCAGACGAAGCTTACCAACTCGATTCCTCCAAAGGACCGGTCGGCGCCTATCTAGACTACGAAGGCATCGTCGCGCTCGCTAAGTCCAAGGGTGTCACCATGATCCATCCAGGTTATGGTTTCCTTTCTGAAAACCCGAACTTCGCCCGCGCCTGCGCCCGCGAGGGAATCACTTTTATCGGCCCGTCTCCTGAGTTATTAGAAAACATGGGAGATAAAACCGCTGCGCGGGCTCTTGCTCACAAGTTCAACGTTCCCACTCTCCCCGGAACTGAGGAACCCATCACCGACCCCGATGAAGCTCTCGCCGTCGCCCACCAAATCGGCTTTCCCCTTATTATCAAAGCTGCCTTTGGTGGCGGCGGCCGCGGCATGCGCGTGGTTGAAAAACCTTCCCAGCTCGCCGGCCTGCTCGCCGAAGCTCGCGCGGAAGCCGAAAATGCTTTCGGCAACTCCGCCGTTTTCCTTGAGCGCTACATCAAACGCGCCAAACACATCGAAGTCCAGATCCTCGGTGACCAACACGGCAACGTCGTCCACCTCTACGAACGTGATTGCTCGGTCCAACGCCGCTACCAGAAAGTGGTCGAAGTTGCACCCGCCATGCACCTCGATCCAGTGATACGCAAAGAACTTTGCGACGCCGCTGTGAAACTCGCCGGTGGCATCGGCTATAACAACGCCGGCACGGTGGAGTTTCTCTATGACATGGATCAAAATGATTGGTTCTTCATCGAGATGAACCCGCGTATCCAAGTCGAGCACACGGTCACCGAATGCGTCACCGGTATCGATCTCGTCCGCTCGCAAATTCTCGTCGCCCAAGGTGAATCACTTTTCGGCGAGGAAATCGCCATCCCCGAACAGGATAAAATTCCCTGCAACGGCTTTGCTATCCAGTGCCGTATTACCACGGAAGATCCTGAGAAAAACTTCGCTCCGGACTATGGACGAATTCTCAACTACCGCTCCGCTGCAGGCTTCGGCATCCGTCTCGACGCAGCTTCCGGTGATGCTGGTTCCGTCATCACACCTTACTACGATTCGATGTTGGTGAAACTCACCGCCACTGGCCGTAGTTTCACCACCGCCTGCCAGCGAATGGATCGCGCGCTCCGCGAGTTCCGCATCCGTGGGGTCAAAACCAATATCCCTTTCCTCGAGAATATCATCGCCGATGATACGTTCCGCTCCGGGCAAGCGCATACAAAACTCATCGACACTAAAACTGAACTCTTCAAGTTCAGTAAACGCCGCGACCGCGCAACTCGCACTCTCGCCTATCTTTCCGACATCACCGTCAACGGCAATCCCCAAGCGAAAAACTACCGCCCAAGCTCCATCCTCACACCTGCGCCTGTCCCCTCTTCAAATCCAAAATCAACAATCGTCAATCATCAATCGGCAATCCTGTTGAAAGAACTCGGCCCCGAAAAATTCTCCCAGTGGATCCTCGATCAAAAACGCCTGTTGATCACTGACACAACGATGCGGGACGCCCACCAATCCCTCATCGCCACCCGCATGCGCACCCGCGACATGCTGAACATCGCGGAATCCTACTCAAATCTAACACCTGAAATGTTTTCCCTGGAAATGTGGGGTGGTGCCACCTTCGATACCTCGATGCGTTTCCTCAACGAATGCCCGTGGGAACGCCTTCGCCAACTCCGCGCCAAGGTTCCTAACATTCTTTTTCAAATGCTTTTTCGCGGCTCCAACGCCGTCGGCTACTCGAACTACCCAGACAACGTCGTCACTGGATTTATCGAGCACGCCGCCGATTCAGGTATGGATATCTTCCGTATTTTCGATTCGCTCAACTACTTGCCGAACATGCAGGTCGCCATGGAAGCGGTGCGCGAACATGGAAAATCCATCTGCGAAGCCGCGATCTGTTACTCCGGTGACATCCTCAACCCCGCCCGCTCGAAATACGATCTCAACTACTACATCGCGAAAGCCAAGGAAGTAGAAAAAATGGGGGCTCACATTCTTTGCATTAAAGACATGGCAGGCCTTTGCAAACCACAAGCCGCTTACAATCTCGTTCATGCTCTGAAACAAGAAATTGGCATCCCCATCCATTTCCACACCCACGACACCTCTGGCCTCAACGCTGCTTCGGTCATCGCTGCGTCTCGCGCAGGAGTCGATATCGCAGATCTCGCGATCGCTTCCATGTCCGGCTCAACCTCTCAGCCAAACTTAAACTCAGTCTGCGCAGCACTCGGCTCTTCAGATCGAGATCCCGGACTTGACTTCGATGCCCTTAACGAAATCTCCGATTACTGGGAACACGTTCTAACATTTTATAAGCCCTTCGACTCCGCACCTCGCTCAGGCACCGCTGAAGTTTACGAACATGAAATGCCCGGCGGCCAGTACACGAACCTTCGTGAACAAGCCAACTCTATGGGCCTCGGCCACCGCTGGCGCGAAATCGCTCGCACCTACGCCGATGTAAACCAACTCTTTGGCGACATCATTAAAGTCACCCCATCTTCAAAAGTCGTTGGTGATATGTGCATGTTCCTCGTCACTCGTGGAATCAAAGCGTCCGACGTTACGAAAATCAAACCCGGCTCCATCGACTTCCCAGAATCTGTTATCGACATGCTCTCAGGCGGCCTCGGCCAACCCGATGGCGGCTGGCCTGCCGATGTCCAAAAAGTCGTTCTCGGTCCTAACCAAAAAATCACCACAAAACGCCCAGGCGAACTCGCAGAGCCCGTGGATTTCAACGAAGTTGCAAAACTACTCAATCTTCAATCCCCAATCTCCAGTCTTCAATCCCAGGATGCAATTTATTCCCACCTGATGTATCCACAGGTCTATAAAGACTTCCAAGCATCCCGCACGAAATACGACGACCTCAGCAAACTCCCCACCACCGCATTTTTCTACGGCCTACAAATTGGTGAGGAAATCGAAGTTGAAATCGACCCCGGAAAAATCCTCATCATCAAACTCATCTCCATCGGTGAAGCAGATAACGAAGGCCGACGCACATTATTCTACGAGCTCAACGGAATGCCTCGTGAATCCATCATCATCGATAAATCCCTTGTCACCACAGCAACCGCTGCACGTCAAAAAGGCAACCCAGGTGATCCAAATCAAATCTGCGCCCCCCTTCCCGGCATGATCACAGAAATCGTCGTTTCACCTGGAACTGAAGTCAAAGCAGGAGACAAACTCATCACGTTAGAAGCCATGAAAATGCTCACCACCGTTTGCGCTCAAGCTGATGGAATCATCAAAGACATCCTTGTCAAAAAAGGCATTCAAGTGGATTCTGATGATCTGTTAGTTTTGATGGAAACATCAGGTTGATTGGCGCCGGCTACTCACGGACTGCTGGGATCATTCCCAACTCTCACGAAATGCGCCGATCACCTATGCACAACCTCACAACCCAATTCTCCGTTACATACCAGCTCATCAAAAAGCTGCCCCGATATATCACCGCAGCAGTCCAAAGCCTCCGGCGTAAATTTGATTTTTTAAATCTCCATTCTATCTTCCACCCATGAAATTACACGCTCTCCTACTGTTCGCTCTTCTGACAACAATCTCGCTGGCCGCACCTCTCACTAAAGAAACCATCGCCACCGGCCTCAACGATCCCATGGAAATCGCTATCGCCCCGAACGGGGATTTCTATGTCGTTGAGCGCGAAGGCCGGGTTTTACGGATCAACCCAGATACGGGCGGCATATTTGTAATCGGTTTGATCAAAGTTCATGCGCTAAGACGCACCGATGCAAAAAGCCCCATTGGCAGAGAAGATGGATTGCTCGGCATCGCTCTTGATCCAGCATTTTCAATCAATCAACAGATCTTTCTCTACTACAGCGCACCAAAAAAATTAGAGAATCGTCTCTCACGCTTCACCATAAAAAATGGGAAAATCGATCCTAAATCTGAGCTACAACTTCTCAATATTCCAACGGAACGCGATCAGACCGTATGCCATCAAGCAGGCTCTCTCAAATTCGGCCCCGATGGTTTACTCTACCTCTCCACAGGTGATAACACGAATCCATTTGCCAGCAGCGGAGTCGCACCCATCGATGATAGAGAGGATAAGCCATTTTTTGATGCCCAACGCACGGCTGGAAATACCAATGATCTCCGTGGAAAAATCCTACGTATCAAACCCACCAAAACAGGATACGAGATCCCGAAAGGCAATCTTTTTCCCAAAGGAACAGCCAAGACGAGACCTGAAATTTATGTCATGGGATGCCGCAATCCTTTTCGTATCTCCATCGATCCAAAAACAAAAACCCTCTATTGGGGAGAGGTTGGCCCAGACGCTAATGCTGATAGCCCTAAAGGACCGCGTGGACACGATGAAATTAACCAAGCCAAAGCCGCAGGCAATTTCGGTTGGCCCTTTGTCATTGCCAATAATAAGCCTTATCCCATTGTTGATTTTTCTGACGATTCGATAGGTCAAATGACCGATCCTAATAGCCCAAAAAACCCAGGGAAAAGGAATACCGGACTCACCGATCTACCTCCTGCGCAATCCGCTTTCATTTGGTATCCTTATTCAGATAGTGCTGAATTCCCTATCATCGGTAAAGGCGGTCGAAATGCCATGGCCGGTCCGGTCTTTTACTACGAGCCTAACAGAAAATTCAATATTTTACCCAAAGAAGAAAATAAAACCTTACTCAACTACGATTGGATGCGCGGTAAAATTTTCAAATCGAAACTCACAGAAGATGAGAAGCTCGAGAAAATAGATATACTGGCCGAAAAACTCGTCCATCCAATGGATCTGGAAATGAACAAAGACGGTTCACTTGTCCTCCTTGAATATGGTTCCGATTGGTATTTCAATAAAAACGGCTCTGTCTCTTATCTACTTCCAGACGATGGCAACGAGCCACCAACCATCACCATCAAGGCCACCCCTGGCGTCGCTAATGGTTTCTCCGTAGATAAAGCCAATGACCCAGAAGGTAAAGCTATGGTCATCTCATGGTATCTTACCGAGGACACAACAGAGCGTAATCTCGGCACCGGCTCAAACATCATTATACCAAGAGGAACGTTTCAAGAAATCCGCGCCGTCGCTAAAGATGATATCGGAGCAATCGCTGTTGCTAGAATTTCACTGACGAATATATCGGAACTTAAATCCCTGAATCTTGAACTCGGTAAGTTAAAAGAGAAACCAACCTTTGGTGACATATTGAATTACAAAGTTACCGCCGAGCAAAACCCCGATCCCAAACAACTCAGCATACGCGCTCGTTACATCCCGCCCACGGGCCATGATTCGGGTGGCCCTCAGTTTGAACCAGAGCCCGCCGAACTTGCAAAAGCCAACCAATGCTTAGCCTGCCACCAAGTGGACACATCTTCTGTAGGCCCAGCTTACTTCGATATTGCGATCAAATACCGCGATCAAAAAGATGCGAAAGATGAGTTAATCAAGAAATTGAAAAACGGTGGCGGCGGCGTATGGGGCGTCGTTCCCATGCCTGCGCAGGCCGCCTTGAAACCAGAAGATGCAAATCGACTCATCACTGCCATTCTCGCATTGGCGAATGGTATAAATGAAGTGACTGGCAATCTCGAAGGTGAAATTACCTTACCTCCAAAATTCGATACTGAACTAGGTGGAGTGTGGGAAATTTCCGCCGAGGCTCCCGGCTACTCCCCATTCAAAACCCGCATTCCTGCGAAGTGAGCAATGAACAGTAATTCAGTGGTCGGTGAACAAGGACTAAAAACCTACCTTACTCCCCACTCGAAAAAATCTGCTCCAACGGCGTTTCCACGCGATTATCCATCCACTTCTCCAATGCTGCGCGCATCGCTTCGGTGACTGACGGATGCTGGCTAGAAACATCCTGCAAACTGAAATTCACACCTTCCCGTTGAAACAACCCAAAGTGGCGCTTTCCCTCGATGGTTGGTGTGCAAATCAATTTCCATTTCTCGGTTGCCAAGCAACGCTGCTTCGCTTCGACCAAGGGTTGTTCATACTCTTTCTTTAACACGAACTGGTAATTGAAGGTCTCCTCAATGTAGGTCATCTGATCCATCGGCGGAAGTTTTGGACGCTCAATCCCTGCCACCCGAAACTGAATAAACGGAAAACCCGTTTCACCATAGAACGCGCGACTCTTCGGCGTTTCACTTCCATCCAACCATTTTGAAAAACTCTGACCCTCCCAGTTAGAAGGCTTCTCCACTTCCAACAGATCGGCGAGTGTCGGCAAAATATCTATGAGTCGCACTTGTTCGCTAATGGTTCGCGGCTTCGCATTTGGAAGTCGTATAAGCAAAGGAATATGGTTCGCCTGAAGACCTCCGTTAAACGTCAGGCCATGACCTAAAGTCACACCTTCTTCGTAAAGATTATCTCCGTGATCTGCGGTGATGATCACGATGGTGTTATCTGCGAGACCACTTTTTTCCAGAGCCTTTAAGATATCACCGACGTTGTCATCGAACTGCCTCGTGCAACCATCATACAAATCACAAATTTGCTGAATTTCCTTTTCCGGAAGTGCCTTCCACTTTTTTTCCAAATCCGTCCCACCGATGAATTCATCGATATCGAAAGCAACCCCGTTTTTGTTAGATCCTTCATAATGCGGATCGGTAAACATGCTCGAATACGGCTCGGGATTTCGATACGGCAGGTGGTTGCAGGAATAAAAAACATGCCAGAAAAACGGCTCACCGGTTTTTGCCACGTGATCCAAACGCTGCGTCACCCGGTTTGTCACCACTTTCGGCGTCACGAATTGTGCGAACGAACCCAGCTGCGGAAAAATGTCATAACCAATGTCGTGATCGAAATAGAGCGGAATCACAAAATGTGCCAACACCACTGCCTGACTCATGTAGATTTTAAAATTATCAAAACTCGATACGGAAATATGCTCGAATCCCAACGGCATCACCTCGTAATACCCCGCACACCAATCCCCGATCGCCGCGGTATCGTATCCTTTTTTACGGAGAATTTCCGCCATCGGTGTGATACTAGCTTTAGCCGCTTTCAAGGTCTGCTCATTCGGATACATCTGACGAAGTCCATGCGTATGCGGATACTGAGAGCTCATTAAAGTCGTGCCCGACTCCAGTGTCGATGCGATCGGCGTCAGGCAATTCGCCATATTGATCGAGTGCTTCGCCAAATCATCGATATTTGGAGAGACTCCTGCAGCGGCAGCACCGTCTTTTCGACGCGGAGTATATCCCGTATAACCCAGCTTATCTCCACGAAGTGAATCCGATCCAATAATGATCACATTCAAACGCTTTGCATCTTCGGCTTTGTGCTCCGCCTCTAGTTGATTAGGTTTCAAGTTCGAGTTCCACAAAATCGGTGTAGTCAAACACAGGCCTACCACACTCACTGCGATTCGTCTTTTCTTACTGAGGTGACGATAATACCACCAAATAGCATAACCCAAAATCGACCATGGTAATACCGTAAATATCAAAAAGAAAACGACTGGCTTCGCCGATTCGGGAAACACATTTAAAAACTCAAAATACCAATATCCAAATTTCGCATCATCCAAGAAATACGGACGAGTCTTAACTAAGCGCAACGTGAAAAATCCATGAATCAGAAAACTTCCGCACAGACTGGCAACAACATCTATCCCCCAACTTCGGCTTGGCTTTTTACTGAAAAATAAATCCACCAACGGCCACAAAACCAAGGCGAACAAAATTGCTAGAATGACATATCCGAGAAGGGCATACAGATTTTGCATGATCAAAAAATTCAGATATTTGTCCTGCGCCAGCACGCTGAACTTGTTCTTCATCGCTCCTGCTCCTCCACTCAAGCGCACCAACGCGACCACGTATTGAAACGTAAAAAACAAAGTGACCCCCGCGATGATTCTTAAAACATACGGCCATGTGATCTTTCTTTGATTTTTTATCATGGCTTCTCAACCTCCGGAGAATCTAACAATAGCCATCGCGGTGCCACAATGCTTTCGATCAATACTCCGCTCTTTGATTGCAATCCCTCTTGTAAATACAATCGCAATATCACTGCATATTTCTGGTTTTTGTTATGAGTGATCAATCGATCAATCTCCCGAAATGTCTTACTATCTCTTGGAGCATACCCATAAATCACCTCGTCACTTTTAAGGGCTGTGATTTTATAGGCTTGGTATTTGTCACTATCTGCAAATTCATAATTGTAATAATTATCCCTTTCTACATATACGCGAAAATCGCCGCGGTATCCTTTTGGTCGATCTTTGACAAATCGCTCCCAGTCCATTGGCTGCGAGCATACATTCGTCTCCCAATCTACCTTCACATCACTTGAGCTGTTAACTTCGACCACCAAAGTATTCACGCCAGAATCAAGTTTGGTTATGATCGACCAAAATCCTCCCCGATTTCCGATGGTCAATGGATTCAAATCTACGATAGAAATCACCTCAGATGGTTTCATCGTTTTTTCGGAATAGTAATCTTCCATTAGCGGCCTTACTCGCTCGGCGTGTCTGACGTATTTTGACATCTCATCAACCGAGTTTGATCTATAAAATTTCCTGACTACGTCCTTAATTGTCGCAATCGTCTGTGAAGCTTCGCGTCCTGCTTGGTCTTTGTGCTCCTGCGAACTCTGCGAGTCCCCTTGCGCCGCGAGCTCAATCTCTTTCACCTGAAAAGAATCAAAAACCATCCAGCCTATCCCTAAAAACAAAATTAACCCTATCGCTATCCAGATTCGCTTGTATCGACCGGTAGGCACTCTGTTTGCATTCCACCCATCTTCCAATGTAACGTCTTCTTGATCCACCCATTCCTCAAGCGTGGTCTCATATGTCTTGAATTTTAATTTACTCCTATCTTTCGCCTCTAGCCGCACCGCCTTCTCGTCACTCCCCAATTTGTCGACATCATCCATCAATTGAGGATCCGACGGCAGATTTACCCACTCGGAGCTCTCGTCCACAATTCGTAATTTCGGTTGATCGTTGTTTTTTTGCATTGGCAGACCAAGGAAAGCAGAAAAGTCCATCGACGCAATGCCACACTCTGATTTAAAGTCCTCCCAAGCAAATTTAAAGATGTCGGCAAAAAAACGAATTCTCATCATCACCGCTGCATTCGGTGAAGGTCATAATAGCGCTGCGCGTAACCTCGCGCTGGCCTTCCATAAAATTGGCATTGAGACGCTTGTTGCTGATCCCTGCTTGCTTTCCGCACCCCATTCCACAGCGGTCATTCAATGGGGCTATCGCTTAGTTACCACCCATTTTCCCAAAATCTGGGAAAAAATATACCGTGGCACCGACCAATGCGATTTCTCCCAACCAAGCATGCCACTCATGCGACAGCCCGAAAGCTATCTTCAAACTCTAGTCAACGAATTCAAACCTGACGCCATTGTCTCTACCTACCCGATTTATCCCTACTTCCTTGAACGCCATTTCCAAGAAACCGACAAACGATTACCTGTTTTCACAGTCGTCACCGACTCCATCGAAATCAATGCCTCATGGCTGCGTGCCCCGACCGATTACTTTCTCGTCACCGATCACATCACAGTCGATGCCATGAGTTCATGGGGCATTCCTAAAAATAAAATCATCAGCACCGGCTTTCCCGTCAATCCAATGTTCACCTCACTCACACCCGTGAGCATTGAAGAACCACACAAGCCTTTCCGGATTCTCTACTTCCCAACTGCGAAAAAACCTTTTGTGCGGCGCCACTCCCGTGCCCTTTTAAATGCCTCACCCGATGTTCATCTCACGATCGTGCTGGGTAAAAATTTCCGCTCCCTCTACTCACGTGCCGCAGAAATCAAAGCGGAGTATCCGAACCGCGTTCGCTTGTTGGGTTGGACAAAAAAAGTCCCTCAACTCCTGAATAAACATCACCTCGTAGTCGGAAAAGCTGGCGGAGCCACGGTGCATGAAGCCATCGCTGCCCAGTGTCCTATGCTAATTCATCATCTCGTCCCAGGGCAGGAAGAAGGCAACCTCCAACTCCTACAACACCTCCACGCAGGTGACCTTGCGGAAGATCCCAAAGACCTTACAAAAGCCGTATTCAATTTACTGGCAAACAACGCAGCCCAATGGCGCGTTATGAAAAACAATCTCGCGAAACACAATTGCAACAACGGCGCCATCACCGCTGCTAAATTCATTCTGGAAAAAATTTAATCATTCCAACCACCGTGCCAGACTTCCTCTTCGACATCGGAAAAGTCCTTCTCGACTTTAATTTTGAGACCTCACTGCGCCAGTTCCTTCCTGCGACTCACCCAAGCCCAGCTGATGCACTTGATCGATTACTTGCACGCAAAGACGAGTTCG
Source organism: Luteolibacter sp. (assembly GCA_044375585.1). Lineage (GTDB taxonomy): Bacteria > Verrucomicrobiota > Verrucomicrobiia > Verrucomicrobiales > Akkermansiaceae > Luteolibacter. The sequence goes on along the minus strand of JBILMI010000007.1, from coordinate 10,209 downwards.
AGGCTGATCAGATCAGCACTGAAGATTACACGCGCTGGGCTCTTGAAACTCTCGACTCAAATGTTTCCGCCGAGGTCTTTCATGAAGCTTGGTGTAACATTTTCACACCTAACCAGCCGATGTGGGAAATGGTTCGGAAACTCCATAGCGCGGGTCATCGTCTCATCCTCTTTTCCAATACTAACGCCATCCACTGCCCGTGGATTTTTGATGCTTTTCCAGAATTCTCCCTGTTCCACGGCTCTATCCTGTCCTACGAAATCGGTGCCATCAAACCCCAGTTGGAAATTTACCAACACGCCATCGACAAATACTCTCTCGTCCCCGAAAACACGCTCTACATCGACGACCTACCTGCCAACATCGCCACCGGCCAACAACTAGGTTTCAAAACCCACACCTACGACCTAACAAATCATTCCGCTTTCGAACTCTGGCTCTCCAGTCATCTCAATCTTTCTCATGCTTAAAATTTCAGATCGCACCTTCTCTTCTCGCCTCTTCCTTGGAACCGGAAAATTTCCTTCCAACGAATCCATGCGCGATGCCCTTGCCGCCTCGGAAACTGAAATTGTTACGGTCGCCCTACGTCGCGCTGATCTTTCAGGCAAAAAAGATCCCTTCGCCAATATCCTCGATTTCGTCGACCCAGAAAAATACCTCCTGCTCGCCAACACCAGTGGAGCCATGAACGCCGAAGAAGCCGTTCGCCTCGCTCGCCTCGCTCATTCCGCTGGCCTCCCGAAATGGATCAAACTCGAAATTCATCCCGATCCCACCTACCTCCTCCCCGATCCCATCGAGACGCTCAAAGCTGCTGAAATTCTTGTCAAAGAAGGTTTCACCGTTCTTCCCTACATCAACGCCGATCCTGTCCTCGCCAAACGTCTCCAAGAATGCGGTTGCGCCACGGTCATGCCACTCGGTTCTCCGATCGGTTCTAACAAAGGCATCACGACTCGTGAACAGATCGCCATCATCATCGCACAAGCCATCGTTCCCGTAGTCGTCGATGCCGGAATCGGCGCACCATCCCACGCAGCCGAAGCCATGGAACTCGGCGCCGATGCCGTCCTTGTGAACACCGCCATCGCCATCGCCTCCAACCCAGAAAAAATGGCCATCGCTTTCAAGCAAGCCGTCGAAGCCGGCCGCACTGCCTACGAGCTAGGTTTACCAGAAATTTCCCATACAGCGAACGCCACCTCTCCCCTCACTGCTTTCCTAACAAAGTAAACGAACATAGCGCCAAGCAACCGTAGCTGGGACTTGCAGTCCCAGTTCGTCGTAGGGACATCCTGTCCCTAATCCCATCTCCATGCAAATCAGAGCCTATCCAAACCGCGATTACTCATGCCACGCAGGACTTCAGCGGACTAGGTGAAGACCTCTACATTGTTTGCCACCCCTGTAAAATCTACGCTGACGCCCATCGCGCGCGAGATTAAGTATTTGATGGTATTTTTTATGCCCGAATTTTTTAATCTAACAACCCATCCTCTCAACCAAGCCCACACACCTCTCACCTGGCATCACGCTGAGTTCCATTTGGTTCATCACATAACCGAATGAAATTCCGCTCGCTGGATCACCAAATCCATGACTTCCTCCAGCTCCTGGATGACCGAAGGCCGCAGTCGAGCTTCCATACAAAAAACGTTTCTTATTTCCGTATTCATCAACCGGATCTTTCTGACAACCACAGGTAAACGCGGTTTCGCGTAAGAGAACTTTGTCTTCTCCTGAAATCTGTAAGCTCCCGAGTGCACGTCTCACACCCGCTGAAAAAGGGCTCTCCAACGCACCAATTGCGCATTGGTAAAACTTCGCAAGTCCACTTGCCGATCCCACTCCACCCATCGCCGGCAAGGCAGCCGACCATGCTTTAGGCTCGTTCATTTCCGCAATCGCATGCAAGCCGCGTGGTGATGAAAACGCCCTTCGTGTGAGACTACCGGTTTCATTAAAACGTTGATAAAATCCTTCTTCATAAACCGAAGGCTTCGCTCTTCCCGGAACCAATTTTGCCACTCTCTCCCATTCGCTTTCAGGCAAACCGATCCAGAAATCGATGCCCATCGGCTTAGCGATATCATCATTCCAAAAATTCCCTAAAGTCTTACCTTCGAGGCGACGGACACATTCATCTAACAGAAATCCATAAGTCCTCGGATGATAACCATGACCAAAACCCGGCGACCACTCGGGCGTGGTATGTTCGATCGCCGCGATCACCGCACGATGATCATATACATCCGCGTTTTCGCCCAATGCAGCCAAGCCGCATTGATGAGATAGCATCTGGCCAAAGGTCGCCGGCGGCAACGGAAACCCAATCCAAACTTCACTCACTAAATCATTCTCATCCAAGCCATGCTTGGAGAGCGCGTGCAGCAAAGCCGCCGCAGCCGGACCTTTCGATGCCGAGTAAACTGGAGCTATAGTCTGACTGTCCCATTTCTCGGTTCGGTTCTTATTCCGATAACCTCCCACAAGTGAAACGATCTCTTCCCCATCTTTCCAAACACTCAGCCCAGCCCCCAACTCCCCACGCACCGCGAAGTTCTCCTCAAAATAATTTTTAAGCTCTGTAAAATCCATTTTAACTCAGGAATTTTTAACCACGAATAACACGAAAGGCACGAATTCGTTAAACCAGATAAGTAAATTTAATTTTTCAATCCTTCATTGCACGGCGATCAAGCTAGGGAGTATTTTGAGCGGGCGGATTTGAATTTAACCGCAGATCAAGAGGATGGACGCAGATCAAGAAGATGAGTTGTCAGTGTTCTCTGATAAAATACCCTCATTAAATTTCTTATCCCTTCTTTTATCTGCGTTAATCCTGTTCATCTGTGGTTTTTCCCTAGCTTGATCGCCCTGACCTTCATTGCTATCACATTCGCGTTCATTCGCGGTTAAAAATCTTTTCCCAAACTATCGAATCCACGTCGCCACATCTTTCGCAAAATACGTCAGGATCATATCCGCACCCGCACGACGAATTCCCAAAAGACTTTCCAGAACCACAGCCTTTTCATCCAACCAACCGCTGGCACAAGCCGCTTTGATCATCAGATATTCTCCGCTCACTTGATAAGCCGCAATCGGTAAAGTGGTTTCATCTCGTAAGCGCGCAATGACATCGAGATAAGCCCCAGCAGGTTTGACCATGACAATATCCGCACCCTCTTCCTCATCCATCAACAACTCACGGATCGCTTCGCGCACATTGCCAGGATCCATTTGATAGGTTTTTTTGTCGCCTTCTTTGGGCGCCGAATCAAGTGCGCCGCGGAAAGGCCCGTAAAACGCAGAGGCATATTTCGCGGTATAAGACATGATTGCAACCTCTTCAAATCCCGCTTCATCGAGCGCCAATCGGATAGCTCCAACCCGCCCGTCCATCATATCCGATGGTGCGACAATATCCGCACCCGCCCTCGCATGGCAAAGTGCCTGATGACAAAGAACCTCAACGGTTTCGTCATTGAGAATCTCCAACTGACCGTCACAGCGACGAACTACTAAACCATCATGCCCATCCGAATTGTAAGGATCAAGCGCGACATCAGTGATCACACATATCTCCGGACAAACTTTTTTGATTTCTCGAATCACATTTGGAACCAATCCGTGGTCATTTGCCGATTCACTACCTTGAGAATTTTTCAACGCATCCTCAATTTTTGGAAACAACACTATCGCCCTTATGCCTAAAGCATGAATCTCCAAAACTTCTTTCAACAATCCCTGCACAGACCAACGCGTGCAGCCTGGCATCGAATCGATCTCTACATCTTCAGCGTCGGCATGAAAGAACATGGGTAGAATTAAATCTTCCACCGCAAGACGGGTCTCCCGCACTAAACCACGAACTGCCGCACTCCGTCGATTTCTTCTCGCTCTGACCATCATTTCCATATCCCTAGCTTTCGCTATCCAAACCGCCTTGGCAAGTCAGTGCTATCTTATCATTAATCTGCAATATGATGCAGAAAGACTCATCCAACTAGCTCATCATCCATCAATTCATCAACCCATTTGCCGGATCGCCACCGCATTTGCCGCAGCATAATCCCTTGCATGGGTGAGGCTTACCTGCACCTCCGCAATTCCCTCCGATTTTAAAAAATCCGCAGCATGCCCATGAAATTTTACGGTAGGAGCTCCAGATTCGCTCCGCACCACTTCCATTTCCAGCCATCCCGCCTTGCCACCTATCCCTGTGCCTAGCGCTTTGGAAACGGCCTCTTTCGCCGCAAATCTCGCTGCATAATGCATTCCAGGCCGCGCTTGTTTATCGCAGTAAAGCCGTTCTGCATCCGTAAAAAGTTTAGCCAGAAATAGCTCGCCCTGCCGTTCGATCGCCGCCTCGATTCGATCTACCTCTACCACATCAATTCCAATTCCATAAATCATCATGGCTATAAGGAGTAGGATTTCATTCCCGCCGCCATTTCCGCGACTGCGGTGCGCATCCCAACGGTCATTGCTCTTGAGACAATACTGTGTCCAATATTTAACTCGCTCAAAAAGGGAACTTTCAGCACATCATTCAGATTCCGGTAGTTGATCCCATGACCTGCATTAATCTGTAGACCCAGCTCATGACCAAGCTGCGCAGCTCTAATCAATCGGGCAATTTCATCCGTTTTATCGACTGCATTTGCGAACGCACCCGTGTGAAGCTCAATCATATCCGCCTCCATGCGTGCAGCTTCGCGAACATGCTCTTCTAGAGGATCGATAAACAAACTGACTTTGATCCCGGCGTCTTTAAGTCGTTTGACCGCTTCTCTCGTCGTTTCGAAAAGCGCGACCACATCTAGCCCACCCTCAGTTGTTACTTCCTCACGAGTTTCAGGAACCAAACAGGCAAAATCCGGTTTCAAACGAAATGCCAAATCCAACATTTCCTCCGTGATCCCTAGTTCGAGATTCAAGGGAATATCCACCTCTTCGCGCACGCGAAACACATCTGCATCTTGCATATGCCTTCGATCTCCTCGCACATGCACCGTGATCGAATCCGCACCGCCCGCCTTCGCTTCTTGCGCAGCTAAAACAATATTTGGCTCCGCATTTGAAGAATCCGGCTGCAGCGCATACCGCGCCTGCCGCAACGTTGCAACATGATCAATGTTCACTCCCAATAAAAGACTCATACCCAGAATTTAAACACGCGACAAAGCACTCGCAAGGAAACTTCGTTCCAAGCAACGACTCAAATCAGATTTCTTACGACCCACCAAACCATCACCACCGTAGTTAGGATAAGCGCCCCCCACCTACCTGCACTAAATCGGCAATTATCCGTTTTCCCTCTGACCCATGCAAAAACCTCGATACCCAACCCGATCATCGCGATCGGAAATAAAATAATTCCAACAGGATTCAACCGAAATGCTTCGGTAAATCGGCCGTGTAAAACCGCATATGTCGCTCGGGTCATTCCACAACCTGGACATTCCAAATCCGTAATTTTCCTAAAAAAACATCCCGGTATCCACCCCGCACCACCATTTTGACGAAGTTTATAAGCCGCGAATAGAAGCAAGAGCACGACCACTGAAACCAAAAGTGCTCTACCTTTATGCATTAAATCGAATCATATAAGCCCCACAGCAAGGATGGCAAACAAGATAAAATAGCCAACAAACATCAGCAGAAATATACCCGCTGACACCCCAACCCAAATTTTCGCAGAATCTGAAGCGCTTTGCGCACCAACATAATCTCCAACTGCGATCAGACTGTCTACCTTTGCAGCATAAACAATCGCCACCACACCAAACGGCATACAACATAACAAAGTAGCAACAATCGACTGCCAGAGATAAGTTGGAATGTTTGGGCGAATGGGTAATGAAGAGTGTATGGGCGGTTGCGGCATCATCGCATTGCTATCCACTGTAACTGGGACAGGTGGTATCTTAGGCGGCATATGCTCAGAAGAAAAATGAAACACCTCACCTAAAGGCTTCCAATCCGTCATGCCTTCTTTCCAAACGAGATCCGTAGCGCACAAATCTCCATTTTTAGATTTGTTATCAAGTTCTTGATCAGAGATCGGACCGAGCTGTTGCCCATACTTTGAATAAAACCATGTCATGACGCTAAGAATAAATTGAATACTTGATAACTCGTCAAGATGCTAACCTGTGCAGCGGTCCTACTGAGTCCTTGGGAAATCATTGAGTATTAAGGAAACCAGACGATTCCCATCACGCGACAGAGAAACTTGATTACCACTTCCCGCAATCAACCCTCGCGTCAAATAAGATTGATTTATCTCTGCAGGTCTAATGTGTGTAACCGATACTTGATTCACCACCCGACTGCTTGGCGTAAATGAAACAACATGACCTGTCGCTGCAAAACCGATCTCCCATGAGTTCACCGTCGCATCTCCTGGGCGCTTCATCCAAGGATAACGCGCCAAAAAGTCTGGCTCTGATTTACCGACAGATACCGCTACTTTGAATTGTTCAGGGCGAGTCAAAACAAACTCACTGAAATTCAAATTTGGATTTTCACGATGCGCCAAAAAGAAACTCGCGACATCAACTCCTGCAATATTCATTCCGTTGTAATTCCCATGATGATTCGTACTCGCGACACACTGCTTATGCCAGTCTACGTAATTTTCACTTATCAAAAATCCTAACTCCAAATGCAAATGCGCACGTGTCCGATTGATACCCGCCCCAGTATAACCCATCCGCCCAATAACAGATCCCGGCTTTACCGTATCGCCAACTTCAGCCGTAATTTCCGCCAAATGTGCATAGAGTGAATAAACCTTGGAATTCTCCCATTCGTGCTCGATCACGACATATCGACCGTAGTTGCTGCGGCCAGCGATTGGACTTGTATGAACCACTTTACCACCGGAAATACTCATTATTAAATCCAATGGGTTTCCCGCACTATCTCGTTTGATTGGAGCAATATCAATTCCTTCATGAAACTTAGTAAGCACTACATCTCCGTTGACTCGGATCGGGGATCTTACAAATCCGAAAGAACCACCCTCCCAGGGTTTTGTCACCTCGCTTTCAAAGGTTCGATCCACATACATGTAAAACCGATCCAATTGACCACTGAATAAGTGATCATTTTCCGTCGGCAAAACTAAATCAATTGCCTCAACTTTGAGGTTCATGATCACAACCCATAATATGACGAGTTTCCAATTCATTTTTTCTTATTATCACCAATACGTGGCATCACTTTATCAATTTCACGAATTTCATCCAAAGTAAGCCCCTTCCAAATCACAATCACTCGATCATTCACGGGCTCATCAATTATAACGGCATCTACCACTCGACCAAATGCCTGACAAATCAACAATTTTCCTTGGTTTGCAGTCGTTACTGCCGTCAACCGCTTACCCGAACTTTCCTTTAATTGAATGATCATACCATAAGATGTTTGGTCATCTGAGGGAAACGGACTGAACGCCACAAAATCCTTCGAGGAGATTTCAGGCATACGCCGAAAATACCTTTCCTTTCCCAAAAAATCATAAGGTAAAATCATCTTAGGGTTATCACTCGCTTCTGTCTCAGCATGAAATGAAATTTGAGCCAATTTCTTATCTCCACCCGCCCACGCAAAAGAAGTAAAAGCAAATAGAAATACGAATAGCCAACGAGTTGAATTCTTCATGCAAGAAATCAAACCACACAATTTCATCTATGAAAACAAAATGGCTGATTATTTTTAGGATAGACCGATTCTCAGAAGTCGCTCCAATCCTCCATCTTAAAAACGAAAAGGCGGAAGACCATAAGATCTTCCGCCTTTTACAGATATCATAACCGCTTAAGCAGCCGAGGCACTCGTTAGTGACATATCAGACTACTGGCGGTGGTTAATTACTTCTTCTTAGCTGCTTTTTTTGCTACTGCTTTTTTAGCTGGCGCTTTTTTTGCTACTGCTTTTTTGGCTGGCGCTTTTTTAGCTACTGCTTTTTTAGGAGCTGCTTTTTTAGCGGCTGCTTTCTTAGGAGCTGCTTTCTTAGCTACTACCTTTTTAGCTGGCTTCTTAGCTACTTTTTTAGCGCTTTTCGCTACTTTCTTAGCAGCCTTTTTCTTAGGAGCTGCTTTTTTAGGAGCTACTTTTTTGGCGGCTGCTTTTTTAGGAGCTGCTTTTTTAGGAGCTGCTTTTTTAGGAGCTGCTTTTTTAGCGGCTGCTTTTTTAGCGGCTGCTTTTTTAGGAGCTGCTTTTTTGGCGGCGGCTTTTTTAGGAGCTGCTTTTTTTACTGCTTTCTTTGCTGTTTTTTTCGCTGGCATAGTTTTATGTCGTTGGAGTTCGCGTTCGATGTTTGTTTTCTCTTCCGGTGTTAATGTACCGAGGGAGAGGGTAGCGAGAACGGCCTCACCGAGGCGTCCTCCAAAAGCATTTGTAACAAAATCATCGGTCGCACGACGCACAATGATTTCCTGTGAATACGCCGACTCATAAACATGAGCTCTTCCAGAGCGAATTCTTCTTACCAGTTTTTTTCTCTCTAAGCTTTGCATCACCGACAAGACTGTGGTGTAAGCTCTTTGTCTTCCATCAGGCAGCGCCTCATGTACTGAACTTACAGTAGATGGCCCTTCATGCCACAGCACAGAGAGCGCTTGTAGTTCAAGATTTGAAGGATGTGTAGGTTTGCTCATCAGGATTTGTTTCCTTAGATTGATACGATAGAAATAGTATTACGGGTTTCCGTCAAGTTAAAATAACTAAACTTTAAAGAAAAGTTTAGCATTAAAAATACCCACATTTTTGTCTACGGCAGGCGTAGTATTTTATCGAACCCCAACTCTACTCTTCACTTATCTCTGGGCGCTTAATTTCTGGATTTATTTTTTCTAACAATTCCCAGAATTCCTCATTACTAGGAAGTCCATTGTAAATAACTTTGCTATCAGCATCCATTAAAACCACCGCAGGAACGGTTTGAATTTTTAACTGAACGCTGATCGGTGATTTTTCCAGATCTACAATCCAAAGACCTGGAATTTTTTTACCTGTTGCGACCAACATCTTTTTCGCATCAGCGATAACCTTATCTGAAGTTTCAGGAAGAATCGATACGACACCAACTCCATTCTTGGTAAGTAATTCTGCAGTAATGAAAAAGTCCGATAAGGTAGCTTCACACTCAGGACTCCACGGTGACCAGAAGTGCAGCAGCATCCCCTTTTTGTTAGCGATTACCTCTCCGAGGCTGGTTTTCTCATTATCTAGCGTATGAATATACTTACGTTCCTTATCAAGTTGGACTTCATTCATCGAGTCCATAAGGCGGAGTCTTTCGATATGCGGTGCAAACGCAGCACCCTGTCGCGGACTTAACCAGAAGGCCTCTGTGATGTGTTTCTTAAAGGTCTTCTTATCGCCTGTCTGTAATGCAGCGATGGCTCGCACATATTCCAAGATCGCAAGCCAATCATCCTCGCTGCCGAAAATCTCAGATTCGGATAATTTAAAATGCTCACCTTGCTTCAGAAACTGCGGCAGCAAGTTTGCAAGTTCTGCATCTTCCTCGCGATCAACATGGAATAAAAATTTTGATTCAAGAATGGCTTGTTCAGAAATACCCAGTTTTCGTGCACTGAGAATAGCCTTCTCCAATGCCTCCGCAGAGTCTCTTTCTGAGAACAACTGCTCCATCGCATCTTCTTTAGGCGTCATCGGGGACGCATCAGCTGGCTTATCTTGAGCAGACAGCAGCGATGCGATTAAGAAAATAACACCAAGGGTGAAGCGAGATCGCATTCGATTATCTTGCGGGAATTTTAAGCTTAGCTCCCAAAACGATCGTATCGCGATTTAATCCATTTGCTTTTTTGATCGATGCGACAGACGCACCATATTTTTTACTCAAGCCCGAAAGCGTGTCCCCACGAACGACTGTGTGTAATTTTGCCGATGCCGCTTTGCGAGCAGGAGTGTTGACCGCAGGAGTGCTAACCGCTGGAGTGGTGGCGACATCTTCATAAGCCGCCGGCGCATCGTAAGTAGGGTTTAAGTCGTCTGGTAAAATCGGAGTGCCAGTAGCATCCACATAGTCAGGAGCCGCATAGGGATTTGATACATCATATCCGTCGCCTCCTGTTTTTGGTGCGCAAGAAGCGGCGATTGAAACGAGAGCGGCGACTGTGAGATAATTAGTGATTTTCATGATTGGATTGATTGGGCCAGAAA
>JBILMI010000105.1:0-7939 GCA_044375585.1 Luteolibacter sp. | reverse complement strand
ACCGTTGCCGACCTCCTCCTCGCCCTCAACCGCGACCACGGAGTCACCCTCATCGTCGTCACTCACAACCTCGCCATCGCGCAGCGTATGGGAAAAACCTTCGAATTGAGAAACGGCAAGCTCCACCCGCTGAAAACTGAAAACTGAAAACTCGAAACTTCCTTTGAAAACGAGCTCCTTCATCTTCCGCGGCCTCCGCCATTACCGCAGCGCTTACCTCGGCGTCCTGTTAGGCTCCGCCCTTGGTGCGATGGTTCTGTTAGGCGCGCTCTTCGCCGGAGATTCCGTAAAATCCACCCTCCGCCAAATCGCTGAACAACGCACCGGCCGCACCACCCTCGTCCTCGCTGGTGGCGAAAATTTCTTCCGTGCCCAACTCGCGAACGATCTCCCCGGCACCGCGCCGGTTCTGCAACTCCGCAGCCAAGTCGACACTCCATCCGGCCGCTCGACCGGCCAAGTCAACCTGTTCGGTGTCACTCCGGAGTTTTGGAAATTCGCTCCCGAGAATAGCAACCCGCCCGCCCTCGACAAACGCTCATGGGCAATCAACCGCGAGCTCGCCCGCACCCTCGATCTCAAACCCGGTGACTCCCTCGTCATCCGTCTCGGCAAACCCGGCCTCGCCTCGCGCGACGCCCCGCTTTCCGGCGAACCCGAGGAACTCATCACCATCCGCGGCACCGTCGCCGAAATCCGCGAGGACGACGCCATGGGCCGCTTCAGTCTGCAAGCCACACAACTTCCCACACCGGCTATTTTCCTGCCGATCGAAGCTCTCGCCGCCGCCATCGAGCGATCTAACAGCGCCAACCTCCTGCTGTTTCAGGAAAATCTAACCACGCATGAAGCCACCGCCCGCATCCGCAAGTCCGCCCAACTCGCCGATTACGGACTCTCCCTGTTAGATGTCCCGCTATCCAGCGCCACCGAGATCCGCACCGACCGCATTTTCCTCCCGACTTTGATCGAGGAAAAACTCCGCGCCCTCCTCCCTCCTTCTCGCCCCGTCCTCACTTATCTTTCTAACACCATCGCCGCCAACGGCAAGGAGACACCCTACTCGATGGTCACCGGCATCGACCCCACCGCCGTTTCCTTTGTCCCCGACGACATCGCGCCCGATCAGATCGTCCTCAATTCCTGGGAAGCCGAAGACCTCGCCGCCAAGCCCGGTGACACCGTCGAACTTCGCTATCTCACCCTCGGAAACGGCAACCAACTCATCGAGAAATCCTCCACGTTCCGCGTCCACAGCATCGTCCCGCTCGAGGGAGCTGCCGCCGACAAACTCTGGATGCCGGATTTCCCGGGCATCGCCGAAGCAGACAATTCCGCCGACTGGACTTCCGGCCTGCCACTCGATCTCAGCCGTATCCGTGATAAGGATGAAACCTATTGGGATGAGCACCGCGGCACGCCGAAAGCCTTCATCTCCCACGATGCCGCCCGCGCCATGTGGAGCAACCGCTGGGGCAACGCCACCTCGCTCAGAATCAGCAGCGAGCAAATTTCTATCCCCGAGTTAGAAACAAAAATTCTCAACACTCTCACTCCCGCCGACGCTGGTTTGCTGATCCGTGACATCGCTTCCGAAAGCGCAAGCGCCGCCTCATCCCCCGTCGATATCGCCAGCCTGTTCCTAAGCATGTCGTTTTTCCTGATCCTCGCCGCCGTCGCGCTGACCGCGATGTTGTTCCGCTTCAATGTCGAGCAACGCAACCACGAGTCTGGCCTGCTCGCCGCACTCGGTATTCCCGCGAAAAAAATCCTCCGCTGGCGTCTGCTCGAAGGCTTGGTCGTCGTCACAATCGGCAGCGCGCTCGGCGCACTCCTCGCCTTCGCCTACACCCGTGGCTTGCTGCTATTTCTCGAGTCCATCTGGAACCGCGGCGATGACCGCATGTTCCGTTTCCACGCATCTACGTCATCCATAGTATTTGGTGTTATCGGCTTCATACTCCTGATGATGATCACGATCTGGTTCGTCACCCGCCGCCAAGCGAAACGCTCCGCCAGCCTGCGCCTCGAATCCGGTAGCGAGGAAATCCTCCGCAGCGGGAAATCACACGTCCGCTGGATCGCTCCCGCAGCGGTCATCATGGGTGTTGCCACACTTTTGGGATCGAAAATGATCGGTGCCCAAGGCGCGTTTTTTCTCGCTGGCTTTTCCTTCCTCATCGCCGGCCTCTCCCTCTTCCGCGTGGCTGGAACATCTCGCTCCAGTCCTTCTCTAACCCTCGCCCACCTCGCCCGACTCAACATCGCCCGCCGCCCCACCCGTTCGCTGGTCGTTGTCGGCAGCCTCGCCGCTGGGCTTTTCCTCGTCGTATCCGTCACCGCTTTCCAAAAACACGGCGCAGGGGATTGGCAGAAACGCTCCAGCCCCTCCGGAGGTTTTGCGTTCTGGATCGAAACCACCACTCCCGTCCACCGCAGCTCCGCTTCGGACTCCACCGCCGATATCCTCAACCTCGGTGACCAACGCTCAAAACTCGGCGACATCCTTCCTTTCCGAATCGGCTCTGGCGACGACGCATCCTGCTTCAACCTCAACTCTGTCACCCGCCCACGGCTTCTCGCCACCGATACTACAGTCCTCGAACAACGCGGTTCCTTCACCATCAAATCCACCGCCTCTGGCATCGAGCCAACTTGGAAATCCCTGCGCGAAGGCGACACCATCCGCGCCTTCATCGATGAAACCACCCTCATGTGGGTGCTCAAAAAAAAGCCCGGCGACCGCATCGACTACACCGACGAACAGGGCAACACCTTCCCACTTGAAATCGCCGGCACTCTAACAGGTTCCGTTTTCCAAGGCAGCTTCATCGTCGATGAACAACGCTACCTCGAGCGTTTCCCCTCCACCGGAGGCTATCAGCTTTTCCTCGCCGATACTTCTAACGATCTAACAGAGACTAGAAACATCCTCCAGCGCGCCCTCACCGACCTCGGTGCCACCGTCACCACCACCAGCGAGCGCCTCGCGGCGTTCAACAGCGTGGAAAACACCTACATCTCCATCTTCAACGTCCTCGGCGGTCTCGGCGTGATCCTCGGCGCCGCCGGCCTCGGCATCGTCACCGCCCGTAATCTAGCAGAACGCCAACACGAGTTCACTCAACTCCATCAGATCGGCATTTCACGAAAAATCATCCGCTCCCTCATCATCCGAGAAACCCGACAGTTCATCCTCTGGGCCATCGGCATCGGCCTCATCGCCGCCCTCATCTCCGTCCTACCGGCACTACCCGCCACCGGCCTGCTCACCACCCTTGCCTGGATCACCGCTCTGGCCATCCTGTTTCTTCTCACCGCCACCTCTTGCGCCTGGATCGCTTACCGCAAGTCGGCTCTGTATAGATGAGAACGCTCAATGTGTATTTGCGGGCACGGTTGATCGATCGATGAATCGCGACTAGAAATCTTATGCCCGACGGTTGGCACGGCTTATTCTACCTTGGTCAGGCTATGGCTTAGCCTTTACAGGAGCTAACCGTAGTATGTCCTTAGACAGCTCGACAATGCGAAAGGAATTCGTCTTCCCATCCGCAGTTATCTTCAAAACGCTCTTGTCACCCGAATCAATTTCCCACTTGCCGGGCTTGAAATGATGTCCGTCCGCCGGATCGAGAAACATCCATTCACATTCACCGTCCTCAGAGAACTTGTAGGCCATTCTGAATCGGCTTGGTGGGAATTGCCTAGACGTGGCCGGACGGAATATTTGTTCTTTCGCGCCAGGATCCTTCTGCTCCTCACGGGAGTCAACCCAGTGCTGGAACAAATCCTTGATGTTAACCCCTTTGGGTGCAGCGATTTCACCGTCCTTTGCGGTATTGGAATCGCGTGGATTACCGCTCTCTGGGGCTGCTCCGCCTAAAGCAGATCCCAACGTCAGAATGGTAATGACTAGTGCTGATTGTTTTTTCATCATTGGTAAGACCCTTCAAAAGGCGAAATCTTAGAACTTTTCGCACAACGTTTGAAGTGTGGCACGGCGGGATAAAGGCGTCCAGAGTGAAGCGAACTAGCGACGTTATCCGCCACTGCCACCACTGACTTGTTCGCTGTTGATTGTTCGTGAAAGTTTCATCCGGTATTCGCAATGTCCTTTCTTGGAGTTCACGAAAAACGTCCACCATGAATCTTCATCTCGATAGGCGTGCGGCCAATAGCCTCGATCAATGAAACGCACCGAATCAGTCCCCGACACTTCCGATGCCTCCATTCTCCGCAGGTGATCTATGAAATCTTTGGCGTGGTCGGGTGAGAAGGTAAACTCTCCCTCCGACACGTTAATGTCCAAATCATTCTTGGTCGTAATGTCATAGCTCGATTGCGGGATAATGTTGGGAAGCCATCCTCGCTGAAAGAGTCTGTCGGCTTCGGCGTCCGCTCTGGTCTCGTATCGGCTGGAAACCGTGTCACCGCACCCGCTGACAAGCAGCGCTGTGATCACAAGAAATCCGATGTGGGCCACAGTCATTTTATTCAGCGAACATCTGGCTGCATGGCTTGGTTAGCCTTCTTTGACAATGAGTAACAGAGGAGTTTAGGCTCGCGCGTGCGAGTTTTATAAATGCCGGAGGCATACTTTTTCAAATCGTTTAAGCAGACTGGCGACGGACTAGCCATTTTCTTCTTCTCCGAAGATTCCGTTTATCAGTGCGAAAAGTGCGGTGCCTGCACCGACGATCAAAAATGAGGCAACTAGTCGCCAGAATGAGTCTCCTTTTGCGAAATCCCAGATCGCTAAGATGCAAACGATCACACTTGCCGTGATGCAAAAAGAGATGATGTAAAACGAAACAGCTCTCACAATTTTGGGAGGAAAGAATCCCTTGTTTTTTCTACGTGCCTGCGAGGTTGTGCGCATGTCGGTGCTAGTTGTTGATCGAGGAATTGGTGGGGGAATATCACTCATGGGGTTATTTTTGGTTAACGTCAAGGTGCGCCCACCGGCGCGATTAAAAGGAAAATGAAATGAATTTGAAAAGCTTATGGCCGGCTAGTGCGCCACGGCTTGTTCGGATTCTTCATTGTTGGTCGTATCTGCAGTTAACATCAAGAATACTGTCTGCAATATCCGCAAAAATCGAAGCTACTTCATAAAGCAAACGCCCCAATATGTAAATTACAGCACTTATCAGAATCGTTATTACCAATGTGACCCCAGCAAACAGTATGCTGTCATTACTAAATTTAATGGCTAGCAGCACGCCTACACCAAGATTGACGCTCGCTACTGCGAGTATTAGATGAGACAAAACTGAGACTAGGCCCCGGAGAACAGGATAGGATGTCTGATTTGTTACTCTGTCTAAATACGCTTCTTTATTGGGATTTAATTTATTGTTAGCTTTTTTAGTCATATTGATTTTCCGAACGATAGAGTGGAGGCACCGGAGGAAGGAAGCTCGAATTCAATTTGGTGTGTTATCGACGGTTGCCTCTCATGGCTTGTTCTCCTTCTTGTTGCAGTAGTCCTATCGCTCTCCATGCTTCTCCTGAAGTCGTCGTTCCCTGTCCTTCTTCACAGCGGCAAGAAAGACCTTAAACTCCCTTACAAACAGGGTATACTGCTCATCAGATTCGATCATGTAAGGCCCAAGATTCTGACGTGGATTCTCCACAACACCGGCAATCTCAACCGGATCACCGCGCAGAGGGTCGCTAAGTCGCGATTGAAAGTAAGCATCTTCCCATAAACCAGTTAAGACAATGGCCATATAATTCTCAATGTGCCAGCTGCGTTCCGCTTTCATTTTGGCAATATTCACCCAGTAGAGATAGTGTTGCGAACAAATGAAATTTATTGCGTCCTTTCGATCTGCACCATCAAGCTTAAGAGCTTTGGCTTGATCGCGTATCATCCCCGCAATTACCAACCTCTCGGCAGCAGTTGGCGGATTTTCTGGCTCATCGCCAATCTCGGCAAATAGCGGATAGGAGGCAAGGTAAGCTATGACTAAAAATATGAGCTTCTTTGGCATTTTTATTTGAGAACAGTATTTATTCGTAGGACATCGGGATTGTACATCCGACAACTATCACTTCCGAATCTGATAGAGAAGTCCTTGATTTGAAAAGGATTTATTCTCCAAACGTATGTATATCAGGTTCTTTTTGTTCGGCTCTGGTGGTGGCGTTTGGATTTCTGATATACATACGTTTTCGCACTTTTGGCTCCTGGATATGAGGGATCGGTTTGGATTATTTTAGATATGGTTTCAAGGTTGCATATCCACCTCCATGACCGGCTGCTGCTGGAGAAAAGATTTCTCTGAATTCAGAAATTTAACTGATCGAGAGCGAACTGGTTTCCTCTTGGTCTTGGAATGGTTCGAGAATTTCCGGCTTAGAAACGAGCTGGAAGCAGAACGTGCCGCCGCCTAAGCGTTCTGGCGGCATGAGGTTTTGAGGGAAGATCGTCAACGCGAGATCATGAAGGTGGCAATGGCTGAGATTTGATTGAAGAATGAAGAGAAAAGCTACTTCATGTGCATTTCTGATGTCTCTTTATTTTAGACCGTTTGCCAAAAGTCCTTACCAAAACGGGATTGGATCAGGTTTTGGATTTGTGCCGCTCTGCGGAAAGGATTTCACAGTACCGGCTTGAGGACGCCGATTCCGGCGTTGCTCTTCGGTTGCGGATCCTTATCCGCGCCCTCATCGCGCCTTGGACTCGGCATCCACAGGCTCGGCCTTTTCGGCAATTACTTTTGGCAAAAGGTCTAACTCGGAAATCGTCAATAAATCCCACAAACGATCCGAAGGTTCTTCCTGTTTAACCTAAACGTTAAAATGGGAGACCTGACTCCAATAGAGAGACTCCAAAAGACTTGTCCGCTGTGCGGCGTGATGATTTAAACAACAGAACAACAATCCTTACTCATGCCTGCTCTCAAACTCACTCGCACCCAATGGCTGATCTGCGTCATCGCCGCCTTGGGTTTCGCCTTCGACATTTATGAACTGCTGATGCTGCCGCTGATCGTCGGGCCTGCCTTACAGGAACTCATCGGCGCGGCGCCGGGGTCGCCGGAGTTCAACAGTTGGATAGGGAAACTGTTTTTCATCCCGGCCATCGCGGGCGGCATCTTCGGGCTGTTGGGTGGGTATCTAACAGATCGCTTGGGGCGTCGCCGGGTGCTGACGTGGAGTATTTTGCTTTATGCTTTTTCAGCCTTCGCGGCCGGATACTCAACGAGTGTGGAAATGCTGTTGTTCTTCCGCTGCCTGGTCTTCATCGGCGTATGCGTCGAGTTTGTCGCTGCGGTGGCATGGCTTGCCGAGCTTTTTCCCGATCCGAAACAGCGTGAGAAAGTGCTCGGCTATACGCAGGCGTTCTCATCCCTCGGCGGCTTGATGGTGGCGGTGGCCTACGGCATCTGCGTGAAATATTCTGGCAGCTTTCCTGCGATCCATCTGCCCGATTTCCTCAGTGGGCTGTTTGGGGGAGGAACGGTGGGGGACGAGAATGCCGCTTGGCGCTATACCCTTATGTCCGGTGTGATTCCCGCCATCCCGCTGATCATCATCCGCCCCTTTCTGCCCGAGTCACCCGCATGGGCGCAGAAAAAGGCCGCAGGCACTCTCAAGCGTCCTAGTATTCGCGAGCTTTTCACGCCGGAACTCCGTCGCACCACGCTAGTCACTACAGCGATGTTTGCCATGGCCTACGGAGCCGCGTTCGGAGCCATCCAACATATTCCACGCATCATTCCGGGTCTGCCGGAAGTGAAGGTCGCATCGCAGGCCGCATCGGCCGCCGCCGCTAAAGCGAATGCGGGGAAACCTGCGGGTGTCATCAAAAAAGCCGCTATCGTCGCCGGAAAAAAAGCGGAGCAATCCATCGCAGCGAACACGACGAAGATCCAGGAAGTCGGTGGCTTGGTAGGTCGCTTCTTGCTGGCGTATCTGGCCGTCATCA
>JBILMI010000104.1:0-7944 GCA_044375585.1 Luteolibacter sp. | reverse complement strand
AGGCAGAAGGAACGAAGTGCGAAGCCATTGAAAAGCGCAAGCGGCGGGAAATCGGGATCGATTTTTGTGATGCGAGGGAGCTGAGAGATATTTCAAAGAGGTGCATTGATCGGCAGCAAGAATTTTGTGAACGAAGCGTGGCGAATGCGAGAGAGTGGCGCTGAGACGGCGGGGGTATTGTGGAGTGTGAGGGTTCTGCGAGTGCCGGTGTGAGGTAAAAGAAATCTAGGGGATAAAATATTCCATAACAAATCTGACGGTGACTTACAGCGGATGGGCATGCTGGGACTGGTGCTGCCACCGTAAGCCCCAGCTACGGTGGGGATTGGGCCGCAAGATGTAGCAGCTCCTTGGGTGGAGCAGGGTTTTTCTTTTCATTGTTGCGGGGATTGAGCAAGTTTCCCGCCCACCGCAGACTATGTCCGAATCACGTAAACCATTTCCCTTCAGTCAATTTGAACCTAAGTGGCAATCCCGCTGGGATGCTGAGAAGACTTTCCGCACACCGAATCCAGGTGAGCCGAGCTTTGATGCAACGAAGCCAAAGTATTACGTGCTCGATATGTTTCCATATCCCAGCGGAGCAGGCTTACATGTCGGTCACCCAGAAGGCTACACAGCAACGGATATCATCGGCCGTTACAAGCGGATGAATGGTTTCAATGTCTTGCACCCGATGGGTTATGATTCGTTCGGTTTGCCTGCGGAGCAATATGCAATCAAGACCGGCCAGCATCCAGCGATCACGACGGCTGCGAATATTGAAAATTTCCGCCGTCAGTTAAAATCGCTCGGCTTCGCTTATGATTGGGAGCGCGAGATCGCGACCACAGATCCTGGATATGTGCGTTGGACACAGTGGATTTTCTTGGAGATTTATAACTCCTATTTCTGTGAGAAAACGAATCGGGCGCGCCCAATTTCTGAGCTTGAGGCGAAAGGCTGGAGTCGTGAACAAATCGATGCTAAACGCTTGGCCTTTGTTGCAGATACACCTGTATGGTGGTCACCAGATCTCGGCACGGTATTGGCGAACGAAGAAGTTGAGGAATGGAAATCGAAAGGTCACACGGTTGAGCGTCGACCCCTGAGACAATGGATGTTGCGGATCACGAAATATGCGCAACGCCTGATCGACGAACTTGATACACTCGACTGGCCAGAAGGTATCAAGTTGCTGCAGAAAAACTGGATTGGTCGAAGCGAAGGAGCTTCGGTTAAATTTCAAATTTCAAATTTCAACTCAGAAGTCGAAGTTTTCACGACCAGACCTGATACGCTTTTCGGCGCTACTTACATGGTTCTTGCGCCAGAGCATCCGTTTGTTCCGGTGATTACGACTGAGGAAAATAAAACGGCGGTTGAAGTCTATCAGAAATCCATTGCATCGAAGTCTGACTTGGATCGTGGTGATTTGAACAAAGATAAATCCGGTGTCTTCACAGGGGCGTATGCGGTGAATCCCGTGAACGGTGAGCAGATTCCGATCTGGATCGCGGACTATGTGATGATGGGTTACGGCACAGGTGCGATCATGGCCGTGCCGGCGCATGATGCGCGGGACTATGAATTTGCTCAGCGATTTGAACTTCCGATTCGTCAGGTGGTGCAACCGACTAATGATGTGGACTGGCAGGGTTACACAGCACCGGGCACGGCGATCAACTCCGGCTTCCTTGATGGCATGCCGACGGCAGCAGCCAAGGCCAAGATGATTGAGTGGTTGGTTGGAAACGAAAAAGGTCAGCGTAAGATTCAGTTCAAACTCCGTGACTGGTTGTTTTCGCGTCAGCGTTATTGGGGTGAGCCGTTTCCGATTATTTGGAAAGACGGTCAGCACTACGCATTGCCGGATGATCAATTGCCGTTGTTGGCGCCGCCGCTGGATGATTATAAACCATCTGGAACACCTGATCCTTTGCTTTCCAAAGCCACTGAATGGGTGAACTTGCCGGACGGCTTTACTCGTGAAACCAACACCATGCCGCAATGGGCAGGGTCTTGCTGGTATTATCTCCGTTACTGCGATCCTAAGAACTCCAGCCGGTTCATTTCCACTGATGCCGAGAGCTACTGGTCTTCATCAGATCAACAATCGTCAATCCATTCACGCTCTGGAATGGTCGATCTTTATGTCGGCGGAACCGAGCACGCGGTCTTGCATTTATTGTATGCGCGCTTCTGGCACAAAGTGCTTTTCGATCTCGGTCATGTCAGCACCTCTGAGCCGTTTCAGAAACTGGTGAACCAAGGGCTCATTCTCGGTGAGGATGGTCAGAAGATGTCGAAATCACGCGGCAACGTGGTGAATCCAGATGATGTCGTGAAAGAATACGGAGCAGATTCGCTGCGCCTTTATGAAATGTTCATGGGACCGCTTGAACAGGTGAAGCCTTGGCAGATGAAGGGCGTGGAGGGTGTTTCTCGTTTCCTTGCACGCGTTTGGCGTTTGGCGATGACTGAAGAAGGTGAAGTTTCTGATAAAGTGGTGGGAGAAACCTGCTCGGATAAAGAACTTAGTCGTGTGCTGCATGAAACCATCAAAAAAGTTGGCGAAGACATCGAGAAATTGAATTTCAACACCGCGATTTCACAAATGATGATCTGCACCAATGCGTTCACTCAGGCAGGAAAAGTTCCGGTGAAAGAATTCATTCAGTTTCTCACCGTGCTCAATCCATTCGCACCGCATCTTTCCGAAGAGATTAACGAACATGTGGCTAAAGCTTTCAATCTTCCAGTGGCATCGCTCTCAGAATCGGCGTGGCCGGCGTATGACGAAAAGGCATTGATTCGTACGGAGTGTGAACTCGTGGTGCAAGTGAATGGCAAGTTGCGTGACAGGATCTGGATGGCGATGGATGCCTCTGAAGACGATGCTAAAGCACTGGCGTTTGCTTCCGAGAAAATCAAGGAACTCACAGAAGGAAAAACACTACGCAAGGTGATCTACGTTCCTGGTAAGATCATGAACTTGGTGGTGAGTTGATATCTAAAACTTATTTCAAGCAAATTGACCACAGAGGCACAGAGAAGATGGAGTTCACTGAGTCTCTGCGGTAAAGATCACCGAGGGAGACAAAGCTCTGGTTGATGGAGATTGAGGAGGAGAATTTGATCATGCTGATCAAGCATGATGCAGCAGAATTGAATTTGCGGCGAAGTGATCGGAGAGGATGTCGGAAACGATGACGATGGGTGTTCCGGCACGAACGAGACCTGCTTCTCTGAGTTGCTCGGTGGCGCGTTGGATAGTCTCTTCGATGTTGGAACAGAACGGCATTTGAAATGCACGTATCCCTCTTGTTAGTGAAAGCTGCTGACAGACGTGTTCTTTCGGTGTGAACGCATAGAATGCGGCGGTGCGCGGACGCATCATCGCGACGTGATTGGCAAGCACCCCCCGACGTGTCAGGACGACGAGTCGAGCATCGGCCAATGAATCAGCAAGTGTGACAGCGGCGCGTGCGGTTTTCTGCCGTTCATCACGAAGAATCACATTCTGACCAAACCCATGTCCACCTGAGCGCTCGATGCGGGAGGCGATACGAACGATGGCCTCAACGCATCGCTCTGGATAGCGTCCAACCGAAGTTTCACCTGAAAGCATGAGGGCATCGGCCTCCTCGTAGGCGGCGTTCATCACATCGGTGACTTCGGCGCGGGTAGGAGTCGGGTTGGTGATCATCGATTCTAACAACTGCGTTGCTACAATGACCCGAGTTCCGAGTTCGTGGCAGCGTTTGACGATGCGACGTTGGAGAATAGGGAGATCTTCGAAATCGACTTCGATACCGAGATCTCCACGAGCGATCATGATGACGTCAGAAATTTGAATGATCGCGTCGATATTTTTAATCGCTTCTTGATCCTCGATTTTTGCAACGATCTGTGCCGCGCCTTCAAGAGCTTCCATGGCCTCGCGAAGTTCGCGAACGTGTGCGGCATCGCGGACGAAAGAGCCAGCGATGTAATCAGCGTTACATTCAACGGCAAGGGCGAGGTCTTTGTGGTCCTTTTCTGTTAGGGCTGGAAGGTTGAGTCTGACGCCCGGAAGATTGATATGCCTGCGGGAACCCATGCTGCCTGGTGTGCGGACATCGCAGATGATGCGGTCATCCGCCACACGATCGATGCGCATGAGGAGTGCTCCGTTATCGACGACGAGCGTGTTGCCCTCGCTGACGTCATGCATCAAGCCGGGGTAGTTAACTGTCGTGGAAAGGGGAATCGAGGGTTCTACATCAGCACGCCGAAACTCAACCTTATCGCCTTCTTTGAGATCGTAAGCTTTTTCTAAATCACCCGTGCGAATCGAAGGTCCGGTGAGATCAAATAGAACTGCGATATGGGCATTGCGATCTTCCGATTCTTTTCGAACAAGTTTGGTCATCTCTGCTGCCCATTCATGTTTCGCATGGCTCATATTGAGGCGGAACACATTGACTCCACCATCGATGAGTTTGCCTATCATTTCGGCCGATTCAGTCGCAGGACCGAGGGTGACGATGAGTTTGGTTTTACGGGACATTGTTAGGAGAGGGCAGAGTGATTGATTTACTCAGTTTCGAAAGTAAAGAAAATGCCTAAACTTTAGAGTCAGCCTTGGTCGATGGTCTTGTCCGTGGCGGCGTCGATAATCGCGAAGCGTTCACGGTTGAGGGTTGGATCGGAGCGGAAGATGAGACGTCCTGCATGTGAGCGCTCAAGTTCAACCAAAACATTCGCATCTTCTTTCTTGAATCGATTCAAAACGTCTGAATTCACGATGACGATGAGATCGCCGACTTGGTCGCGATGGGTCTGGATGATCGTGTTTAGGCGACGCTGAATCTCGATGGACATCGTCATCGGAGTTTTGACGCGACCACGACCTTGGCAGTATGGGCAGGGCTCATACATCGAATCGCGGAGTGATTCATTCAAGCGCTGGCGGGTCATTTCCATGAGGCCGATAGCAGAAATCTGGAGAATTTGAGTTTTTGCTTTATCGCGTTTGACCCGTTCTTTCATCGCTTTGTAAACCGCCATTTGGTCTTTGCGATGGCGCATGTCGATAAAGTCGACCACGACCAAGCCACCGATGTTGCGGAGGCGGAGTTGGCGTGCAACTTCCTCGGCGGCTTCGATGTTGGTTTGGAGAATCATTTTATCAACGTCTTTGGAGCCACGGTTACGGCCGGTATTGACGTCGACGGAGATGAGAGCTTCCGTTTCATCGATGACGATATAGCCACCGCATTTCAGCCAGACTTGGCGGGAGAAAGCCTCATCAACTTGTTTCTGGATATTAACCTTCTCGAAAATGGGCTGAGAAGTAGAAGGCATGAAACGAATACGGCGTTTTGAACGACGTGAGATTTTACCAGCGATTTCACGGATGAGCTCGGTGGTTTGTTCGTCATCGCAAATGACTTGATCGACTTCATCAGTAAGGAAGTCACGAGCGGTTTTTTCAATCAATCCAGGCTCTTGGAATACGCAGCATGGTGCTGGATTGTTGGCACGGCGCTGATCGATTTTATCCCATTGTTCTAACAGCATCGCAAGGTCGCGGACGAAGTGGCGAGTACGAGTTCCTTGGGCGACGGTGCGCATGATGATACCCATGCCTTCTGGCACAGAGAGATTCTGGACGATTTTACGAAGGCGTTGGCGCTCTTGTGGATCATCGATTTTCCGAGAAATACCGAATTGTTCGGTGAATGGCATTAGGACCAGATAACGGCCTGCGAGAGAAATGTTTGTGGTAACGCGTGGTCCTTTTGTGCCGATGGGTCCTTTAGAAACTTGAATGACGATCTCAGATCCCACGGGGTAGATGCTGGGGATGTCTTTGGATGTGATTTTTTTCTGACTTTTCTTTGAGCCTTGTCGCTCAATTTCTTCTAGGCCTCCATCGAGTGCTGCGGGGATGGCATCCCAGAAGTGAAGAAAGGCATTTTTATCGAGGCCGATATCCACGAACATGGCTTTCAGACCTTGTTCGATGTTTTTGACTTTGCCTTTGAAAATACCACCGACGATATTTTGATCACCTTCGCGCTCAACGGTGTATTCTTCAAGGACACCGTCCTCTAGGAGTGCAACGCGGCGTTCGAGTTTTTCAACGTTTACGATAATGGTGTTGCCTTGTGATGGATCAGTATTTCCGATTCCGAGTAGTCTTTTGATTTTTTTAATCACGGTTTGTGTAGGTTATAATAGTTGTAAAAATGATTGTTAGATTTCACTCTTGTATGGGAGTGGCGCGAGGAATCACTTGACCCTCACGATCGATTTCTTGGGTAATGGTGGGTTTTGGAGAAATGACAGTGGTTGATGTAGATGGAGTGTTTGTAGGTAAAATGTCGCCGATTTCGTTTCCGGTTTCACCGAGGTCATCGTTGCTTGCGGTGGAGGTGATGGGATCTGAAACGGGTGCTTCGGTTGCTTGAATTGCGGCGAGAACGTCTTTGATGGGTTCGATAGCTTCGATTCTTTCAAGGTGTCCGGCATATTCGCTTTGTGGTTTTAAGGGAAGACGCATGCCTTCTTCTTGGGCGAAAATTCCGCTATAGATCATGTTCACTAATGGGCCACAAACGCCACCACCCGAACCGGCAGCTTGAGCCATAATTACGACCGCATAACGCGGTTGGTCATAAGGCGCGAAGGACATGACCCATGAGTTATTAGATTTCTTGCCGTTATCTACAGTTTGAGCCGTTCCTGTTTTGGCTGCGATTTCATAATTTGTCATGCGCACTTTTCCCGCTGTTCCACCCGCTTCATTTACTGCTTTCCGCATACCGAGACGGATGAGTGCGAGATCGCTATCTTTGATTCCGGATGCAAGTAGATCGACTTCAAGTTTCGGAAAATCAGAAACTTGCACATTGCCATTTTCAGCGACGACTTTTTTGACAATACGAGGTTGGTAGTATTTCCCACCGTTGGCGACGGATGCTAGCATGGCAGCGAGTTGTAATGGGCTAGCCATAGTATCTCCTTGTCCGATGGATAACATTGCAGTTAGCGCAGGAGTCATGACTGCACCGGGAACTGCTGCACGCCATGCACGGGATCCTGGAAGAGTGCCGGGATCTTCATTAGGAAGTTCGATACCTGTTTTCTTGCCAATTCCTACGAGAGAGAAACCATCTACCATTGCTTTCCATCCGATGGCATTAGCGAGTTTATTGAAGTAAGGGTTGCAAGATTGTTGGATAGCACGGGGCAGAGTGAGACTGCCGTGGCTGCCGCGGCTTTTATTCCAGATCCAGCAACCAATTTTATGGTCTCCGTATGGAACGAAACCCGTACAGGTGAAAGAACGAGTTGCCATGCCGTTCATTGCGCCTGCAATCGCCGTCGGCACTTTCATGGTCGAGCCTGGAGTGAATGAAGTAATGGCACGATTTGTGAAGGGTGAAAGCTGAGGTTTTGAAGTGTAGCTCTTGAATTTATCGGACGATATGGAAGGGATAAATGCATTCGGATCATAATCTGGCACAGAGGCCATGGCGAGTAACTCACCGGTGCGGACATCTAAAACCACTCCGGCTGCGCGCCCCGCGCGCCGTAGGGTATTTTCTAGCAGATATTGGATCCGTGCGTCGATCGTGAGTTGAACTTTTGCACCGTTGCCTGGTTTGGTGTAATCAAGTATGCCGATGGTGTGGCCTTTTTCGTTTTTGAGAACGGTTTTGGTTCCCTCAGGTCCTCGAAGGTAGGCGTCCATCGTTGCCTCAACTCCAGCGATTCCCTTTTCATCACCGATGAAGTGATTAAAAGAACGTTTGTCAGCAGATGAGATATCGCCCTTTTCCCATTGTTTCAAATAACCAAGAACATGTGAAGCGAGTGTGCCGTAGGGATATTGTCGTTGTGGATTAATGCCAAGCGTGACTCCAGGGAATTCAAGGTTTCTCTCAGCGATGCGAGCGAATTCCTCGTATGTGA
>JBILMI010000103.1:0-8026 GCA_044375585.1 Luteolibacter sp. | reverse complement strand
AAAGCACGATCCAACGGGCGTTTACATCAAACGATGGATACCTGAGTTGATGCATGTAGAACCAAAGAAATTTCAAACTCCGCCAGAGAATAACCTACCTCTAGCTCCGGATTATCCCATGCCCTGTGTCGATCACAAAACTGAGCGTGAGAGGACTCTAGCGATCTTCAAAAAGCATCGATTGTAATCATTAGACCTTTTGGCAAAAGGTCTGATGTCTCGAAATCTTGCGCCTTTCAACCATTGAGCTTCGCGAGATTCTTCGGAAGGAAGATGCCGTTTTTGCGAATCAATTTACCATCGAAGTAGATTTCGCCACCGCCATAGTCCTTGCGCTGAATGTTGACCATATCCCAGTGGACTTGGGATCGATTTCCGTTATCGGCGATTTCATAGGCCTGTCCTGGCGTGAAGTGGAAAGAGCCAGCAATCTTCTCATCAAAGAGAATGTCACGCATGGGCTCACGGATGACGGAATGGAAGCCCAGAGCAAATTCTCCAATGTAACGTGCACCTGGATCGGTATTCAAGATACGATTGAGCTCCTTAGTTTTATTCCCTGCTTCGGCTTTGATGATTTTCCCTTCTTTGAATTCAAGTTTGATCGAGTCGAAAGCAATGCCTTGGTAAATAGTCGGCGCATTGTGACTGACAATGCCTTCAACCGAGTTTTTAACCGGTGCGGTAAAGACCTCACCATCAGGAATGTTATAATTTCCACCGCAGACCACCGCAGGGATACCTTTGATTGAAAAATGAAGATCTGTGCCAGGGCCGACGATGTGGACCTTGTCGGTATTCTCCATGAGACGTTTCAGCGCATTCATCGCTGGGACGAGTGCTTTGTAATCGAGCAAACAGACTTTGAAATAGAAGTCCTCAAATGCCTCGGTGCTCATGCTTGCTTGCTGCGCCATGGAAGCGGTTGGCCAACGTAAGACACACCATTTGGTTTTTTTGACACGGTAATCAATCACCGGGCGCATCTGCTTCATTGCGACCTGCATGCTTTTATGCGGAACATCCGAAGTTTCCGAAATATTATGGCTTCCACGGATCGCGATATAGGCGTCCATATCCTTCATTTCTGACAGGAGATGCTTAGATGAAACTTTGTATTGAGCTTCGGTCGCACCAATCAAAAGTTCACGAGCAATACGTGATTGATGAATGCGCACAAACGGAATGGCATTCTTGCTGCGAGCCTCACGAATCAAAGCAATGCCGATCGAGTCTGGGACATCATAAAGATCTATCAGAACCTTTTCACCTTTTTTGAGATCGGTTGAATATCCAACCAATTGTTTTGCTAATAAGTCAATTCGCGGATCGTGCATAACTAAGGATTTCTAATTTAAAATGGTAACTAAATAAGTAAAGTATCTCGAAGAATCTCGATCGCGTGACAATGTCTGATTGGACGTCCTTGAGCGCGGGCTAAGCCGGTGAGATGCATCAAACAGGACATATCACCACTGGTGAGAATATCAGGTTTAGCCTCAAGAATATGGTCCATTTTCAAAGTTCCCATTCTTCCTGAGATATGAGGAAACGTGACCGAAAATGTGCCGCCAAATCCGCAGCATTGCTCGCCTTGACCGAACGGGACAACCTCTGCATTTTCAATGGATGACAGTAGATTCACCACGGCCTCGCCACTATCTGTTCCGCGTGAGTGGCAAGAACGATGAAATGCGATGCGCGTTGGTTGATCAAATTTTCCCTTCCAGGTTTTGATGCCCAGACCGTTGTGAATGAAATCGATCACCTCCCATGTCCGGTTAGCTAAGGATGTAACTTTTTCATTTGGACATTCTTCAAATTGTAGAATGTTACCGTGAAAATTCATCGCAGCACATGAGCCAGAAGGAACGATAACTGGAAGGTCACCCGCAAAAACTTCCGCCGTGTGACAGGCTACTTTTCGCGAAGCGACCCAATCACCAGAGTTGAAGGCAGGCTGGCCACAGCAAGTTTGGTTTTCAGGGAAAATCACTTCCAATCCAAGATATTCAAGGACCTCAACAGTCGCCTTCGCAGCTTCATCATAAAACGCATCACACAGACATGTGCCCATTAATAACACTCGATTCCCAATAGTTCGTTCAGCTTTTATCATATAAATTAAGAATTTCCGTAAGAAGATTCAACCCGCTGAGCTACGTCGCGGTAACCGTAATCAACCTCATAAATTTGTTTGAAGCTATCCAATGCTGCCGCCTTATCTCCCATCTCATGATGGATCTGGCCTTTTTCGTAGAGCACTTCTTTTTTCGTGCCATCCATGGCATGGAGATCAGCAAGCGCATCTGATAGTTGCTTGATGGCGAGGTCATACATGTTTTTCGCTCGGAAAGTCCGTCCCAGCATTAGCAAGACTTTGGTGCGGATGTGCGGATTCCGTGTGGCCTGTTGGAGATGAGGAATTGCACCAGTGAAATCGCCACTGCGATAAAGTGCTTGTCCTAGCTCAAAGCGAAGCTGGGGATCAGTCGGATTTTGCTCGATGCGTTGCTGTGCCTCTTTGACCTGTTCCTCAAGCCTTGCCTTACGACTTGCAGCGAGTTGGCTCTGTAGCTCTACATTATCAGGATCAGCAGCAAGATTTTCTTCAAGCGTTTTGAGTTCATGCTCTAAAGCTTGATCACGCATGATGCCGGCTTTGTTAGCTAGAGCAATGTCGCCATTACTCAAAGAATGCGCCCATTGAAAAAATGTGTAGGCATTTGCCCAGTCTTCAAGTTGTTCGTAGATGCTCGCTAAATCTTTAACCGCGGCGAAATTGTTGGTATCAGTATTGTATCTTTCAATTGCCTTATCGCGGCGCGATTCAAGCTGCTCTCTGGTTAGCCCCGTGCGATTTGCTTTCTCAAGTTCTTCGTTTTCAGCGCTATTGCGCATCAAATCACGCGTACTCGTGTTCTCATCCCATCGTTGCTTCTGCATGGATGCTCGCGCCGAACTATCTTTTGAACCCTTGATTGCGGCGGAATCCATTGGAGTCTGCTTGATGATGTCATTGTAAACTTCAACCGCCTTACTCGGATCATTGTTAGACAAATAGAACTCCGCAAGCTTATGCAAAAGCTTCGTGTTCTCTGGAGCATAAGTTCGTATCGTCTCGAGCGCAAAAGCGGCCGTCTCGGGCAATTCCAATTTCAGCGCCAGATCGAACAATAAATCATTTGCCTGCTCATTGATTGGGTCTTTCTCGAGTTCCTTCTCAATCAAAGGCAAAGCCGATTCTGGATCTTTCTTTGCTTGGCTGGCGATTTTCATAATCGCCATACCGCCTCCCGACATTCCAAAAATCCCCTTCTTTTTATGACCCAGCCCGCAGAGATGAATGGCACATTTACGAAGAACTTTGCGCGCCTTAAGAAAACCAGGAGCATCTTTTAGAACCGCCTGCAACAAACTGACGGCGTATTCTGTGTTATTCATTTGAACTGATGTAAGCGCCTTAAGCCATAAAGCATTCACATTTGCCGGAAGTTCATTTTCGCTAATTTCTGCCATGATAGATTGGAATTTTTCGATACTGATGAAATAAAATCGACTTGGGGACAAAGAGAAAACTGACTATTCAATGCTAACTTGGCAAGCATCAGCTACTTTTAGGAATAATCATCTAGAAATATCTTACGATTTTTAGCATTGAAGCCGCGCCAAAGACCTGTTAAGCCTCGCGTGCGGGTATTTCGTTTTTTACTTCGCAACTAGTTATGCCACCGAGAAATAATTCAAGAGGCTCGTCCAGAGGGCGCCGCAATCAATTTGGACCAAGAAAAGCCACCCCTGAAAACGAAGAGGATAAAGCCGTCGAAGTTGAAGGCGAAATTTCATCCGTTTTAGCTGGAACCATGTTCCGCGTGAAACTGGCCAGTGGCCACGAAGTCTTAGCTCACATTTCTGGAAAAATGCGCAAACGTTTCATCCGTCTCGTCGTAGGTGACCGGGTGAGAATGGAGATGTCCCCTTACGACCTTACCAAGGCACGCATCGTCTTCCGCTTAAGCTAATTTAGCCTCCTCCCTCAGGCTGATGCAGTCTTACGCTGTTTGTAAGTCTTATACGCATATCCTAAAAATGCGGCAGCGAAAGCATACATGAAAATGGAAAGAAACTGGCCTTGAGTCAGGACTCCTTCAATGACCCACGCTGCATCCGGCTCACGGAATTGTTCTGCAAAGATGCGGAATGTTGCGTAAAGACCGAAAAATAAGCCAGTCAGCAAGCCATGCGGCGCATTGGGATATCTGATTCTAACATACCAAAGAATCGCAAACAACAGACCGCCTTCGAGTAAGCCCTCATAAAGCTGTGATGGATGGCGAGGTTCTAGATAAGGCTCGATTGCGTCATTCACTGCAGGAGATTGACGATTGGCTTCAGCTAAGATTTGTAGATAATCATATTCCGAAATCTCTCGTGAGTTTTCTCTCGCAAACTTAGCAATCGATTCCCCCATAGGTGGATAAGCATCAAATGCCGATTGAAAAGCTTCGTTGAAATTTGCCGATTCTGGTGATTTTGGATCATTAAAAGTAGAAGGAAACTTTACTGCCCATGGAACACCTTGAGCGATTCGTCCGTAAAGCTCACCGTTAATGAAATTAGCAATCCTACCACACATCAATCCGAGCGGAGCAACCACGCACAAACCATCGCCCAGTCCAGTCCAGGAAACTTTGTGTTTCCTCGCATAGAAAAATGTAAAGATCACTAGTCCGAGTATTCCACCGTGGCTCGCCATTCCACCTTCCCATACTTTAAAAATTCCAAGTGGATGAAGCAACACGCTGTCAAAGCCATCGCGCGGGATTTGATAAAATAAAACATACCCAAGCCTTCCACCTATGAACACGCCGAGCAACGCGGCGGCGGCAATAAAATCGGCAGTCTTCTCTGGCTGAAGAACCCACAACTTTTTCTCTGCTAATCTCTTGAGTAAAACATATCCTCCAAGAAAACCAGCGAGATAAGCCAGCCCATACCACCTCAATGCGATTCCATTTGTGATCTCAAAAATCACCGGATCTAGATTATGAACATAAGTCGCGAACACGGCGTGAGCTTATACGTTTGAATCGATTCGTCCAAGACACAAAACGATTAGAATGCACTCAATGGCAATAAAGGAGGTTTCCGTTGTTCAGGGATAACAAACAAGCGATCGAGCCGGTCCAGATATTTCGAAATAGAGTCATTGCGCGAATTCGACTGCGCTTTCAGACGCATTTTCAGGCTGAGATAATCATCGAATGCACCGCTGGTCTCTCTGGCCCGAGTGATTTCAAACCAATCAAGAAAATCCCGCGCACGCTCGGATTTCGCGACCATACTTTCTCGTGCCTCTGTCAGCTTCAGAAGTGAAGCAGAAATGTCTTTAGTCTCACCCGCAACCCATTGCTTTAGAATGAGTTGATACTCCTTCAATAAAGGACGGTAAGAGGGAAAACAACGATAACTGAGTCGCACCAATTCGTCTTCAGTCAAACGAACCGATTCCGCTCGCTCTGCTTTTGAAAGTTCTGGAATCTGACTCCATTCCGAAATAGGCACCTCATGGATAACAGCTACCGCATCGCGATATCTAAGTTTAAGGCTAAGCTCCAACTCTGCATCCGTATTCACTACTCCGGTTACTTCAGCTAGAGGAGCCATCCCTTTATTTGC
Organism: Luteolibacter sp.; assembly: GCA_044375585.1. Taxonomy (GTDB): domain Bacteria; phylum Verrucomicrobiota; class Verrucomicrobiia; order Verrucomicrobiales; family Akkermansiaceae; genus Luteolibacter. The sequence continues at coordinate 2,347 of JBILMI010000103.1, read as the reverse complement.
CAATTGTAGCTTCCACCATTTCGTAAGACTGCTTTGAGACATATTGAGCTCGGGAAAATGGAGTCGAAGCAATGTCGGGAATTCTCCGCTATATGATGGAGCTTCCTTTAGAAAATTCTTCATCCCCGCTTTACCATCGGGTTGCTCGTTCAACGCCATGATAAGCGCTCCAGCCGAAACTCGAAACGCAGCTTTGGATGCCGCGTCGAGCGCAAGTAACCCTGCCTCATCAAGTTCAAAAAGTTTTTCCAACTCGAATAACTCTTCATGGCGAAACAAAGCATCATATAATCGTCTATCAGATTTCCCCAAGCGCCATGCACTGGCTTCTGATAAGCCTTCAATCAACCATGGTGGAATGGAACGCGCTACTTGATCATCAACTTTTACTGTATCTTTCAAAGACCTAGCTAACAAACATCCCTCAATTATCCCGCGCTCGTAGGCTTCTTTTGGTAGATCGCGACTAAGATTTACGAACACATTCACCTGATAGCCGTCTTCATTGAAACTCAACTTCAATACCGTATTCCGCAACGGGATAGGGTCACCAAATTTGCCACTTAACTCAATGATGATTGGAACCTTCCAATCATCTCGTTCTTCTAAAAACTTGAGCAACTCATCCTTCGTACCCTCAGCTAGATTTGCCGCAGCAGCACGCATGACTGAATCAGAACCTGAAATCTTAAACTGCCGACTTCGACTAACGACAACCACATCTTGATCAAAATTAGGTTGGAGATCCTCAACTAAAACCGCCTTTGGAACGGGTTGCTCTTTTGATTCATCTTGTCCATCCGCACTACCAAAGGAGCCAAGGATCATGACTCCAAGCATTACATAAGTTTTCCATGAACAAGAGTTCATTAGATTTTAAATGTAGATTTAGTAGACATATGTAAGGGCCTGAAAGGCATAATCCACTTAGAAAGGTTCGAACTCACCACCAACGTGGCGGGTCGGCCTTCTTGGATCTAGCATCAAACGTTTATCTTGAATTTCAAACCGCGCCATTTTTTGGAACCCCAGATCGATTTCCGGCTTCAAAGCGTCAGCTATCTTAATGTAATCCTGCACGACAGCATTCAGAAAACCTTGTGGAACAGAAAGCTTCCCAAAGCGCCCACCAATATTTGGTAGCATTGATGGATTTTCGAAATTCCCACGATGAAGATGAATTTCTGTTTTGATGCCATTTTCATCCTCAATTTGTTGGATCTGAAAATACATCGAAACAGTCAATTCATGTCCGAAAACTTCACGCACAATGATGAGCTCGGCTAAATCTTTTTTGAGCCTAACTAAAATACGTTTCACCGCTACCTCACCACCAAGTAAACCACCCTGCTTGGCGACCAATTCATTCTGCAGTAATTGATTGATTTCAGACTCTGATACAGTGACTGAGTAATTACCTTCAATCGCTTTACTCAAGACTTCTTGCAGATTTCTTGAAGAACTAGCAGATGATTCATAGCCATCGATATCCGACAAATTTTGTGGCTGCAGAATCATATAAATCGCAGAGATGAACCCACAGCAGATCACTATAATCAGAAGACGGAAAAGCTTTCCGTTCAGACTCATATTCGCGGTAATCTCTAGTTCGGCTTCTTTCTTTTTATTGGGCATATTGATCTTTGCTGGAAGTATTACAAATCAACTGAAATTAATCCGAAGACGGTTTAGCTGCAGGAGTCGGATCAGCTTTTGCCTCGCTTGGCTTATCTGCCTTCGCGCCTTTTTCGTAAGAACTGGAGCGGTAATCAGTTTCATAAAATCCCGAACCCTTAAAAATAATTCCTCCACCTGTTCCCAGCAAACGTTTGACAATTCCTTTGCAGTTTAAATCTGGGCATTCCGTGAGTTTTGCATCCTTCATGCTTTGGAAAACTTCGAATTGTTTTCCGCACTTCATACATTCGTAATCGTAATTTGGCATAGTCGATTTATGATTGAACTTTTCGCGCCTGAGAAACAACACGCTCAGCTGACAATAGAGAAACCTTTCAAATCTGGCAACGCGGCAATTTCCTCCTCAAAGACCGATTTAATATGATGCGCGACCACAGAATCTTCGCGGAGTTCACGTAAAAACTCAGTAACCTCCCCTATTTCGCCCGAAATAATCAATTCCACGGTTCCGTCTGGAAGGTTCTTTACCGTTCCGACCACATCAAAACCACGGGCTAAATCCTTAGTCGTGTAGCGGAAGCCAACTCCTTGCACACGCCCTTCGTAAATGACTCGTTTTGTTTCCATAGGTTGATCATTGGAGTAGTCGTCAAAGATTTCAACTAGCTCTTGCCTTTCTTTCGAGAATATTTCTGGTGTTTCTGGGAAA
>JBILMI010000102.1:0-8099 GCA_044375585.1 Luteolibacter sp. | reverse complement strand
GATAGACCATCCGAATCATGGATTTCTGGACGCCAGTCATCCGCCACGCGCCGGTCGTTTTCTCCGCATTGATACATCGAAGTCAGTGGTCCGATTCCGATCCGTTCGATTTTTTTCCTAGGATAAAGCACCGCATCGACATCCATTTTCGTCACCTCGCCCGGAGTGATTACAAAGGTGTAAGCGCCAGCAACGGATGGGCTATCTAACAACGCATGAACGCGCAGGGTTGTGGAATCCGCTGCAGGTTTTTCTAACCAAAACTGACGAAAATCTGGAAACTCCTCCGCACGCGGCAAAGCGGTATCCACCGCAAGCCCACGAGCGGAAAGACCGTATTGTTTGGTATCACCGACGGCTCGGAAATAACTCGCACCGAGAAACGCGAACATGTCAGCATTCATATCTGGAGACACACCCACGCGAAAACCCGCGAACCCAAGATTGTCGACCTTTGTCGGAACTTTGATTTTCTTCCCATAGCTAAACAGATCTTTCGAATACGAGAGGGTGTTCACATTCCCATTGTCCACTTCGTGAATGCTCACTGGATGTTTGAAGAATAAACCTAAGTGAAACAGGCGCACTTCCAAGCTACGATCCTTCGCATGCCACAAAGCTTTATCCTTATTGAACTTGATCGACTGATAAGCATCGTAATCCAACCCATCGATCCATGAAGGCAACTTCGCAGGCGGAGCAACATAAGGCTTACTAGAAATGCGCTTCGCCTCCGCTCGCAACCATGCGACATCAAATTTTTCTGCAGCTTGAAGATTTGTAAAAAACACACCCAAGACAGCAAGGGTGGCAAGACGTTGGATGAGAGCGCGACGGAAAGTCATAAGCTTGTGTTAAGCCGTGAACTATCTGATCTATCGGGCTTCGCAACTTTTATCTATGGGGATTTAGATTAAGTGTAAAATGTAACTGCCCCCGTCCCGGGGCAGGCCGTCCATCCGGCGTCTCGCCGGATTCTTTCGAATCTCACCTCTCACCTCTTCTTCCTTGGAGTTTAAAATTTAAGGTTTAAAGTTTCCATTAATGAAACCCAATCCCAACTTCATTCTCTTGCTGTTGGTGCTGCCTGTCTTGATTTGGTCGGGCGTAAAACCTTATGACCAACTCACGTGGTGGTTAGAAGTTCTTCCAGTGTTTGGGGGTTTCATCGCCATCTTTATCGCTCAAGCGAGAAACTGGAGGTTTTCTAACCTCGCAATGATTTTGATCGGCTTGCACATGATCGTTCTCATCATTGGGGGGCATTACACTTACGCTAGAGTGCCGATGGGTGATTGGGCAATGGAGAGCTTCGAACTTTCCCGAAATCACTATGATAGGATAGGTCATCTTTTCCAAGGCCTCACTCCCGCTGTCCTATGTCGTGAAGTTTTTCTTAGGAATCATGTCTTCGCAAAACGTGGCTGGATGAGTGTGTTGATCGTCAGCTTCAGCATGGCCATCAGTGCCGTTTACGAACTCATCGAATGGGCTGCCGCTCTAGTCTCGGCCGAAGCCGCTGAATCATTTCTCGGCACCCAAGGTGATCATTGGGATACCCAAATGGATATGTTCTGCGCACTCATCGGAGCCATCGTAGGAGTCGCCCTAATCCGTTTTTCCCACAATCGCTCGATGCAGAAATTCTAATCCATTCTGACCCTCAAAGAATGGAACCGCAGATGCACGCAAATAAGGAATGACTAAATTAACGTCCATCTGCGGCTATAATCATTATTCCATATTCAGCCTTATGACTCCGAAGATAGCCCCGCCCTGCGGAGTTTCTGCCTGAGCGTTGCGCGATTCATACCTAGCGCGGTAGCTAAGCGAGTTGGACGTTGATCAAAACGCTTTAATAAATGGCCTAGCATCGATTTTTCTACCTGATCCATCAGCGCATCATATTGCCAATCTCCTTCATCGTTCATTTCCAATTGTGAATCGAGCCAGCGCGCCACAACACGATCCAGCTCTCCTGAAACAACTTTGCCACCTGATTGGTGCAGCACTTGTGAAACGTGAGGTGGCAAATGCCCAGGCAGGATAGATCCGCCATGACTCATCGCTAACGCATGCTCAATCACATGACGCAGCTCACGCACGTTACCAGGCCAGTCATAAAATTGTAAGGCGCAGAGAGTTGCCGCAGACATTTCAAATTTTGACGCCGCCGCACTCTGTAAACCATGGAAAAATCGGCACAGTGCAGGGATATCTCCTGTCCGCTCGCGTAGCGCTGGCATCTCGATCGATAACGCGCTAAACGCATAAAAAAGATCTGATCTCAAACTTTGTTTCCCTTCCGCCTCACGCGGATCCATTTGCAAAGTCGCAATCAATCTCGGCAGTTGAACTTTTTCCTCTCCAATCAGCTTAGCCAAAAATGCCTGAAGCGATGGCTCAAGCGCGTCGATCCCTTCGAGCACCAGCGTGCCAGTGGAATCGGCTAAGAAAGATTGTAACGAAGACTCCTGATGAATCGTAGCGCATTCCACCGTACGCAGTCCGTCTTTACTCCGATTGCTATTCGTATGAATGACCCGCGCCGCCAGTGTTTTTCCTGAACCACAAGGACCATGCAACATGACTGGCAAGTCACCGCTGCATGCACGTGCGATTCCCAAAAAAACTCGGTGCATACTCGTCGATGCTCCAATCAAAGAAGTCGCGGCAAGTTCATTTGGTTCGGCAATCTGGATGTTCTTAGTCACCAAAGTCGAAATCACTTCTTCGAAGTGCTGGAGGTCGAGCGGCTTGATCAAGTAATCCGACACTCCCAACTTCTGCGAGGTGATCGTGTGATCAAGAGTCGCGTGCGCGGTGATGATTAGAATCGGTATTTTCGAACCTGATTTACGAATCTTCTCAAGGATATCCAAGCCACTCACATCGGGTAATCCAATATCCAAAACAATCGCATCAAATTTCTGCGCTTTGGTCCGCTCAAGCGCAGCCGCTCCACTCGCCGCAAGCACAGGTGAATGCCCTAAGCGTTGAACCGCCAACGACAAGGCAGCCCCCAATGCGTGCTCATCTTCAATAATCAAAATCGCTGCCATAACTCTTTATCTTTCATCCTGTGGCTTCGGCCAAACGATGCGAACGCACGCACCTCTACCTAAAAGGTTCTCGACTGAAATTTTGCCGCCGTGTGATTCAATGATCTCCTTTGAAACAGCAAGCCCAAGACCCATGCCTCCTTCTCGTTCTGAGTGAAAAGGCTCACCGAAGCGCTCCAGCGCTTGTGAGCTGAATCCACCACCTTGATCTTCCACCTCTAACAAGCCTATCTGCACTCGTAGCTTCACCTCACCACCTTTTGGCATGCTTTGAATCGCATTGAGTAATAAGTTACATAAGACCTGACGTAACCGATCCCTATCCCCTTTTACATCATGCTGAGCCCAGTTCGGATCGATCTCTTGATGAATCACGACTCCTGCATGCTTCGCTTGTAAGCTCAGGCCGTGACAGGCATCCGCGACCAATTCCGCCAGATCAATCTGAACCATCTTAACCGGTTCCGGCTTTGCGTAACGCATCCATTGATTCACGAGAAATTCGATACGTTCCGCCTCACTCACAATCAGCGCTGCAGACATTTTTTCATTCGTTCCGCATACTCTCTCTAACAACTGTGCGTGAAGACGGATCGCAGAAACTGGATTACGAACCTCATGCGCTAAACTGGTCGCCATCCTTCCCAATAACGCAAGCCGCTCCGCGTGCCTGCGTTTTTCTCTCTCCTCCACCAAAGACCCGTGCGCATCACTCAGTGCATTGGCCAAACTAACAATTTCCTGTGGACCCGAAGTTGGTAATCCAATCAACGGCTGATCACCCCCGATCTCTGGAATCGCCGCGGCTAATTTTGCGAGAGGTCGCGTGACTTTGCGTCCTATCCAAACGGAGAATAAAAGCGAAAGCGCCCAGAAACCACCCAGTGCAAATTGAGCATCCAAACGCTTCCAAAATGAAACCACTCCAAGTTGATACGATTCCCTCGAAAACCAAACCTCACCTCCATTCTTGAGCTTAAAACCCACTGAAAGTAAGTCACCCAATCGTCGCGCTAGACCATCAGCAAATGTGGATGATGATTCACTCACATAGCGGAACTCAACCTCAGCTCCCATCACTCGCCCAAGCTGCTCGGCCATATACTCACTCTGCGGCAAATTGCTTTGATCCAAAAATAACGCATTGGTCCTACCCAGTGACTCCAGCGCAACCTTCTCCTCAACCTTGGTGAGATGCTGAAAAAACGCCATCAATGCAATCGATCCCACCAACACAAAAGCCCCAAAACTCGCGACCAACCACACCGCGAGAGAACCGGACTTCGAAGAAATGGGACGATTTTTATCCATAAGCGAGAACGTTGAGAAAGTGCTTATTCTATCTTAATTTGTCGATTTTTTAGTTCATCAAACCGAACATTTCATGATACTAGTTTCATAATGTGGTTAATTTTTATTCACCATTAATTCTTGTTGAGCATCACCAAGAGTCCTAGCAACGGGTTGTTTTACGACATTTATGAAAAAACTACTATTCCTACTAGTTCCACTCAGCGCATCGCCCACATTTGCCCAGGATTCCCTCGAACCCTTGATTGTCACCGCGACCCGCAATCCCACTGCGCTACGCGATCTTCCTTACTCTGGTTCATCTTTCTCAGCGGAGGACTTCCGTGAAAACAGCATCCGCACACTACCGGATGCCCTCCGCCTGACCCCCGGTGTCCTCGTCCAAAAAACCGCTCATGGTCATGGCTCCCCCTACATACGCGGCTTCACGGGTCGTCAAAATCTCCTTCTTGTCGATGGGGTACGTATCAACAACTCCACCTTCCGCGGCGGCCCGGTTCAGTATTGGAACACGATTGATCCCTACTCGCTGGATCGCTTCGAGCTGATTCGCTCCCAAGGTTCCGTGCTTTACGGCTCGGATGCAGCAGGCGGCACTCTCAACGCGTTAACCAAATCATCAGGCTACGCGGATGAGACTAACGGTCAACTTTTCTCACACGGTTCATCTTACTACGAATACCGTAGCAATGGTCGTGGCAGTCACATCGGCCGCTTGGAAGCGCAAACGGGCATCGGCGGATTGTTCGGGCTCCATCTGGGCATATCGGAGAAGGAATTCGGCGATATCGAAGATTCCGCCGTCGGTCTGATGCGCGGCACCGGCCACCCGGAGCAAGCCATCGACGCTCGCTTCGACTGGACGATTTCTCCGCAAACGACCCTCACCGTAGCCCACCAAGACCTCGAACAAGACGGCGTTTCCCGCTGGCACTCCACGATCAACAACCCTGGCTGGACACACGGCAATCACGTTACCACCCCCGGCACATTCTTGGCACGTGATTACGACCAAGATCGCGCATTGAGCTATATTCGCCTTGCCCATACCGACGATAGCGCATCCGCACCTGTCCGGAGAATCACAGCAACGCTCTCCTACCAGGATTCTTCCGAGCGGGAACTCCAGACTCGCACTCTTGTAGACCGACGTCTTCAATATTATGAGGTGGATACCCTCGGGTTTGATCTTGAGCTGGAGTCGCCCGTGGCCGATGGATCCTTGGTCTATGGCCTCGACTACTACCGTGATTCCGTGGATTCCACAGCGTCTCGGGATACCACAAACAATAACTTAGACGATTTTGTCTTTCAACAGTCCAACCGTCCTATTGGTGACGATTCCACCTATGAACTTTTCGGCGCATACGCCCAATACATTCGTCCTATTGGTGAATCATTTGAAATCACGGCAGGTCTCCGCTACACGAATGCAAAAGCCGATATTGGAACATTCTTTAATCCCACTGTAGGCACAGATATTTCCACAAAAGACTCTTGGGACGATCTATCCGCCTCCCTACGCGCAACCTACAGTATTGACGAACATAAGATGTTTTATGGAGGGATATCTCAAGCCTTTCGCTCTCCTAACTTAAACGATCTTACGGGCAATCTCACTTCAGGTTCAGGTGTTGCCGCATCCGGGGCACTCGACCTGGAACCGGAAACTTATATCACCACTGAACTTGGCTACCGGCAAGAGAGTGACAAAAGCGGCATTGCAATTGCGGTTTTCTACACTGATATCTCAGATCAAATTGTGGCCCTACCTGTTAGCACGGCGCCAAAGGCTCCTACGATCAACCGCAATTCCAGCGACGGCCACATCTATGGAGTTGAGTTGGAAGGTTTCTGGAAATTCGCTCCGCAGTGGACGCTCTCCAGTTTCGCATCATGGCAAGAATCCCAAATCGAACGCCTTGCCTCCGTTGGCGGCGCCACGGTCCAGGAACCTTTATCCCGGGTCATGCCTCTCAACGGCTCCATCGCCCTCCGCTGGGATCATCCCTCCGCTCCATTCTGGGTGGAAGGACGCGTTCTCGCTTCGGCCACCGCTGACCGTCTAGCCGCAAGCGACATTGCCGACACCCAACGCTTCCCCTCGAATGGCACTCCAAGCTATGCCGTCGCATCCATCCAGGCGGGTTGGAATCCCATCGAAAATTTCCAAATCACAGCCGCTGTTGAAAATATCTTTGATGACGACTATCGTAACCACGGCTCCGGCCAGAACGAACCAGGCACCAATGCGATCCTCGGCGTGAAATATCTCTGGTGAGAATAAAAAATCTCCCAGGTGGCAGGTGCCTATCTGCGCCTGTCTGCCATGAGGGCGGATTTCTGCTCGTCCTGCCCTCATAGCCAAACCTGTGCATCGTCCTTGGAGTTTCTCACCAGCCACCCTCCAAAACCTCCTCGACTAAGATAACAGCAAGCACGGTTCCGGCCAAAACGAAACTGGATTCGGAGTGATGATCGGCGCTCGGGTGATTTGGTAAAAGTCACTTGCCTTTCACATTCCGCGCCGCCGCGATCTCGACGATCAGGCGGTGGAGCACCATGCGATGATCTAGTCCTGTGGTGACCAGTGCTTGGTCGGCTCGCTGAGTTTGCACCATGACATGTTGCAAGCCATCGAGATCGTAATGTTTCGCGTTCGGCACTGTCAGGAAAAGAGGATACACATTCACACCGGTGCCGTCTTTTTTCTGTGGCAACCACGCACGATCCGCCGCGGGCAAACGATTCAGCGCACCAGCAAAAGCTCCGTAATTACCAGACGGAGCTTTGAATTTTTCTAAAATCAGCTTCGCCATATAAAGATTACGCACCACAGTGATGATCGATGCGCGCATGATCCCGATGGCGGATTCCTCAGCTTCGAGTTGTTCATCCACAAGTTGAATGGCGCGCGCCACATTGCCTTTTTGGATTGCTTGACCGATCTCGAAGACAAGTGCTTCCCGACTCAGTGGCACCAACGAACGGACATCTTCTATGTTCACGACCCGACGTTCTTTCCCGAGAAATAAGTCAAGTTTCTCCAACTCGTTGGTGATCTGTTTCGACTGCTCTCCAGCCAGCATGATAAATAATTCGAGAGCATCGTTTTCAAAATCTAGCCCGAGCTCGCTTGCCCGTTCTTCAACCAAACGCCCAACTTGATCCTCCCAGCCATCCTTGCCGATATCGATTTTATCGTAACTCTGAACCGCCGCGCTTTTCTCAAGAAATTTCCAAAACGATTTCCGCTTATCGATCTTGTCTGCCGAAATGAGAAACTTGATCCCATTCGGTAAACCCTTTTCCAAAATCCCACGCAACATCTCAACCCCAGCTTCGGTGCGTTGCGAGCGGCCGGTGACGTCGTCGCCAAGGAAATTCACGTTCCGCAACCACACCACTTTATCCCCGCCAAACATCGGCATGGTCATCAGAGATTGTGACACACTGGCACAAATTTCATAAGCCCCATCGGAATTATCCGCGTTGCCATCGATGGTCTCATGCGTGAAACCATCGTCATTCCCGCCCGTCAGTTGATTGTAAAGCGCGAGCGCCTCTTCCCTGACCATTCCATCATCGCTACCCACAATCACATGGAAATTCGCATTCTCGGAAATCTTCTTCTTTGTCGTCGCCACAACCAAGGTCTAGCGGGAAATTCCAAAGTTCAAAATTCAAATCTCAAGAAAGTTGGAAAAACCGGCAGAGAGGTGGCTT
>JBILMI010000101.1:0-8122 GCA_044375585.1 Luteolibacter sp. | reverse complement strand
GTGCAGAACAAGAGCAGCAGGAAAAAATGCGCGATCAACAGGAGCAGCAAGAGCGTGCGCGTCAGCAAGAGACTCAGCGCCAAGCGCAAGAGCAGCAGGAACAACAACGTGCAGAACAAGAGCAGCAAGAGCGTGCGCGTCAGCAAGAGGCTCAGCGCCAGGCGCAAGAGCAGCAGGAACAACATCGTGCAGAACAAGAGCAACAGCATAAAATGCGCGCTCAACAGGAGCAGCAGGAGCAGCAAGAGAGAGCTCGGCAGCAACAGGAAGATGCACAGCGCAGAGCGCAAGAACAGCAACAACAAGATAGAATGCGCGCTCAGCAAGAGCAGATGGAGCGTTCAAGACAGCAGCAAGAAGAAGCGCAACGCCGGAACCAAGAACAACAGCAGGAACAACAAGAGCGTTCCCGTTAGTGCTAGAAAAACCAATATAAATGAAGCGAATGAGCAGCGGTTCTAGTTACCTTCTAGAATTGATCTTATCTGGCATAACCGGCTCTACAGCGGAGGAGTAAGAGTGATAAGATACTTAGTCTGCCGATGAGTGCGGCGTAGGGGATTTAGAATAACTGGCACGAGTACATCACCCGTATTAGCTTAGGTATCTATATTAAAAATACGGTGGATTCACTCGCTAGATTTGAGTGAATTAGACCACTCGTAAGCTGCCACACTTAATGATACATTTATCCAATTAAGACTCAGCACGTGAATAGTTGTTTATTTCAAAACTAGCGCATCATTGCCAACGGCATGGTCAAAATGGCCAGAGTAGGACTCAATAGTTGGGGGAGTTAGAGTCTCCTTATCAAACGTGCCTTCATGCGCTTGAGCAATCGCCTTAAAGCTGGCATGTTAACTCCAACCGCTTTTGCGCGACGCAACGGCTCTTCCCATATCGGTCCAAGTTCCAGTTCACGACCTTCGATGAAATCGATCATGGTTGATGGTTGATAAGGTCCCATCGGGCGAGTTCGTTCAATGTTGGATTCGATCAAGTTGGGATCTAGCTTAATGCCTTGTGCATCTGCAGCCAAGATGACCTCGTGCATTAAAGTACGTATTTTGTTTTCAATGCTTGGATTAGCCAAAAGCACATCTGTCGTCACACCGCCTTCGGCAACAGCCAGACCGTTAAACGGAATATTCCAGATCAATTTTTCCCATTGAGCTTTAGCGAGATCATCAACAGCAGAGGCAAGAATTTTGGCAGCTTTGAAACGTTGGGAGATGATTTCCGTTTTGCGGGATGGCGCGTTATCAAAAGATCCAATCGTCATCCGTCCGCCAGCAGTGTGGCGAATCTTTCCAGGAGCAATACGGTTAATGCAAACGAAACAAAGCCCGCCGTATACATTCGCTCCACCCGCTATTTCCGCAATACGTTCACAATTTCCCAAGCCGTTTTGTAGAGTCAGCACTTGGGTGATCTCGTGCATGAGCGGCGGCAACACGCTAGTAAGTGCATCGTTAGCTGTAGCTTTCCATGCGACGATGACTAAATCAACTGGGCCGATATCTTCAGGATTTTTGAAAACCGATACGTTTGTTAGATGAAAATTTCCGGCTACACTCTCAACTTCAATTCCGTATTTAGAGATGTGATCATAATCTGATCTTGCGAGAAATTTCACATTCATTCCCGCCTCTGCGAGACGGCCTCCGTAATATAGGCCTATCGCGCCAGATCCGACGATAGCGACGCTTTTAAAATCCCATTCCATTTCAAAAAATCTAACAACTTATGATCAGGTTGTGCTGGGTGCTGAGCGTTGTGCCGTCACAGTCACACTGGATTTTTTAGGTAAGCAGAGCAGGGCTTCACTGATTAGGAAAAACAGCACTGCGACTAGGAATGCACGCCAGATGTGAGTGGAAAGTGAGGGATCTGAGGATTGACCCACTTGGTTGAAGATACGGTAGTCGGTGCCTTCGAGCATCGCATCGAGATTTTCTTTGCTGGTGATTTCTAGTTCATCTTCTGCAAGGGGTCGGTTCACAGCGGTTAGGCGATTTCCTAAGCGGAAGATACCCGCAACGTGATCGTTACTTTCTTTGGAATAATCATCCACCCGAGTGCGGGTTTCGCCTGCAGCTGGATTTGCTGAATCGGATCCAACCTCGGCAAGGAATGATGCATCAAAGCGCTCGCCGCCGAGTGAGAGAATACGCTGCACGACTGGGAGTAACACATCGGCATCGCCAAGGTTTGACCATGCATAATCTGGAATACTTCCCAAGGTCCAAAGCATACCTTTATCGACGATTTTACGAGTGATGAACGGTTCGCCGTCTTCCCATTTAGCTAGCACGGCAGCATCGCTTTCTGGGATGGCACGTTTGATCGCGCGGAGGCGATCTGCGGGAATGGGCGTTCCATCGACGCCGTCTCGCAGAGGACCATCTGCATGATCCCAGTCGCGCAGGATGAAAAATTTACCGGCTTCAGCGAGTGAGACAGTCTTCCATTGGGTATCGAGAAAGGACTCACCGTTAGACTTAGAAGAAGGGATAAGAATGACTTGCCCACCACTGGAAAGGAAACTTTGAAGCGTTTTGGCATTTTCACCAGTAGGAAGGGGAGCTGCCCAGATAATCATGGAGAGATCTGAAGTTGAAGCTGTTGCAAACTCGGCTGGGTCGATGCGGGTAACGGATTGCTTTTCGAAATTCGGAGGAGCTGCGGCGATAGTAAGGTATTTAGTTGCTTCGTTGGATTGAGAAACGATGAGAGATTTCAGTGGACGCGCCGGGCCGTAGGCAAAGAAGATCGAGTTGTCTCTTGGATTTCCATCGGCTGGAATGGAGAGCCAGCCGTAGCCAGATTCTTCTTCTTGTTTGATGGGGATGCGTTTTTCGAAAAGCAAAGATTGGTCAGGAAGAGTGATCAACTCGTTTTGCAATGCTCCGTTGATCTGCGTGGTGACGGGAAGGTCGATACTGCCTCGATTGTCTTTGGAGCGGCTCAGTTCCAAATTAAGAACTAAGCCATCGATGGTGCGACGGGTTCCGAGTAGGCGAAAGGAAATATTGGTCGCAGCATCTCCACTAATCGAGAGTATACGGATCGCAGGTTTTTCAGGAAGGCTTTGCAGGCTGGCGCGCACGGCGGCCCAACTCTCGTCATCGGGGAGCCAGTTAGAACGCTGTAGATCGGAGGCCAGCCAGATTTCCGAGCGCCCCGTTGCAGAGCTTAGCACTTCTACAGCAGAGGCTAACAGAGTAGGAATATTGGCTGATGTATCGGTGGCAGAGGTTACGGAAATATCTGGTAGCACATCTGGAGAAGGGATCTCCTGTGGTTTTCCCGTTGCGCTATCGATGATTACAAGACGTGGGTTACCGATGTTTGACATCGCATCACGAATTTTTTGTAGAACCAGTTCACGTTTGGCTTTTTGCCCATCTCCAGACCGAAGCTCCATGGAGGCGCTTCGGTCGATAACAAGAACGACTGTATCTATCGTGCCAGTGCCCCAGCCAAGGATTCCGGAAACGACGGGGCGGGCAGCAGCGAAGGCGAGTGCAGCAATTCCAAGAGCGCGGCATGCGAGAATGAGAATGTGGCGAAGCTTCTTTTTTCCACGTGATTCACGCGTGGCTTTCAAAAGGAACTGCATCGCGGCCCATTGTAGAGTTTTATGACGGCGTTTATTGAGTAAATGAATGATGACCGGCACGCTCACAGCTGCCAAGAACCAGAGGAGTAATGGAGAGAGAAAAGTCATCAGTGTTTTGCCTTAGGAAGACGAGCTGTGAGAAATTCGCGTAAGAGGGGTTCGAGCGGAGTGTCAGTGGTGACAAGTTGGTAATCGGCATTGGCGTCGTGCGCTTTGCTGCGGATGTTTTTTAGAAACTCATTCAGCGCGGTCTTGTATTCGTCAGCGATGAGGTTCGGTTCGACAACGAGGGCGGTGTTATCTTCGAGGTCGACGAAGCGGTGAGGTCGGTCGAATTCAAAGCCGATTTCCTGCGGATCCATCAGATGGAAAAGAGAGATGTCATGTTTGCGGTAGCGCAAGTGTTGGAGGGCATCGGCGAGATCATTTGTATCGGTGAAGAAATCCGAGAGGATCACGATGAATGCGCGCTGACCGATTTTTTCCGCGATCGTGTGGAGTGCTGGAATTAAGCCAGTTTCACCAGCGGGCTCGACTTTTTCGATGGTTGAAAAGAAGCGCTCCAAGTGTGCGGCACGACGTGAAGGAGGAACTTCGAAATGAAGTTTGTCGGTGCAGATCGAGAGACCAGCGGCGTCACCTTGATTCACCAACAAGTAGGCAAGGGAAGCAGCAATGCGGCGTGCGTATTGAATTTTTGAATCCTGTCCGGGGCTGTGGAAATTCATCGAACCTGAGGCGTCAATGACGAAATAGGCGCGGAGGTTGGTATCGGCCTCGAATTCTTTGATGTAGAATCGGTCTGAACGAGCAAATGCTTTCCAATCGAGACGGCGGGTGTCATCTCCAGGAACGTATTTTCGATACTCCGCAAACTCTACCGATGAACCGCGGTGTGGCGAGCGGTGCTTGCCGGCGACATTACCCATCATTGGCACACGCGACTCGATAGGCAAAGAGCCTAGGCGGGAAAGGAGGTCGCTATCGATGAAGGAGTGGGCAGACATTTTTCGGACTTTTTTTTACAGGTAGAGAGGACGGTGTGGAGGAGAGGAGGTTAGAGTTTGATTCTCCTCATTCTACTGTTCCTTTTCTCTCTTTGTTAGAAAAAGCAGGAACCTTCAGAAACCTCATTTATCCTTCATCTCAGAAATGAGTTTCTGGATGATTTTTTTCGAAGTCATGCCCTGGGATTCGGCAGCGAAGTTGGTGATGACACGGTGGTTGAGGACGGAGGGAGCAACGGCTTCGATATCTTCGAGAGAAGCCATGTAGTTACCACGGAGGGCCGCGCGGGCTTTCGCTCCAAGGATGAGGTATTGAACGGCACGTGGACCAGCGCCCCAGCCGACGGTGTCTTTGATCCATTGTGGAGCTTCTGGTTGCCCCGGCCGGGTTTTGCGGACAATCTCAACGGCGTAGTCGTAGACGTGATCTGGAACAGGAACGCGACGAACGAGTTGTTGGAATGCGATGATCTTTTCGCCGTCGATGAGCTTGGCGAGTGATTGCTTTGCAGCACCAGTGGTTTCGCGAGCGATGCGTTTTTCTTCCTCTGCTGTTGGGTATTCCACTTCGATGAGGAACATGAAACGGTCGAGCTGTGCTTCCGGTAGGGGGTAAGTGCCTTCTTGTTCAATCGGGTTCTGGGTGGCGAGTACGAAGAACGGCGGTTTAAGGGTATAGGTCTTACCGAGCACGGTGACTTTGTTTTCCTGCATCGCCTCGAGCATGGCGGATTGGGTTTTAGCGGGAGCGCGGTTGATTTCGTCTGCGAGCAGAAGGTTTGCAAAGACAGGGCCTTGGACAAATTCGAACTCGCGCTTGCCGCCAGTGGTTTCCTGAATGATGTCAGTGCCAGTAATGTCGGCAGGCATTAGGTCGGGAGTAAACTGGATACGATTGAAAGAGAGATTGAACGTCTGCGCTACGGAGGACACCAACAAGGTTTTGGCCAGACCAGGAACACCCATTAGCAGCGCGTGGCCGCGAGCGAAGAGGGCGATGGCGAGTTTTTCTATGACTTCATCTTGCCCGATGATGATTTTGGATAGTTCAGAGCGGAAAGCTTGGTAAGTTTCCCCCAATTCATTAATCGCAGCGACATCGTCGGGAGGGAGTTGAGTCAGGGAAGGTTCCCAAATGGGGTTATTGACTGATTCGAAGGGGATTTCTACGTGGGTATCCATGGATATTTTGTGCTAAACGAATCTAGATACGCGTTAGTTTTTGTCGAGGCGGGATACATCGAAAATAAAATTTTCCTTACAATAATGAGAAAATGATAAAAATTGTGTCCGTTTCGAGGATTTTTTCCATTTCCGGCTTGCCAGTGAGTGGAAGTCTGGTAAATCACCCGCCCCGCGGGGCTTCCGATAAGAATCGGTGCTCCACAACAATCACGCGAAAATCTTCACAACATGGCACGCATTCTAGGTATCGAAATCCCCAATGAGAAGCGCATCGAGGCTTCTTTAACTTATATGTTCGGAATCGGACGCCCATTGGCGAGTCGCATTCTGGACCATGCCGGTATTGATCCGGACATCCGCACTGGTCAACTTAGCGAAGACCAGTTGGTGAAAATCGCTCAAGTGATTCAAGCCGAGCAGATCATGGTAGAAGGTGACCTTCGCCGTGAGCGCCAGTCCCAACTTAAACGCCTGACATCGATCAACTGCTATCGTGGTATCCGCCACAAGCGTGGCCTTCCAGTTCGTGGTCAACGCACCCGCACCAACGCTCGCACCCGCAAAGGTAAGAAGAAAACCGTCGGTGTTAAGAAGTAATCCATTGAGATTACGTCCCACTCTCAGGAAGTGAAAGCTTCCATTTATATCAAGACATATGTCCGAAGAAACCAACAACCAAGAAGCTGAAGAAGTAGCGGTCCCCGCTGCCGAGGCTAAACCCGAAACCCCGACTGCCGCTGTAGCGAAGTCGGATCAAAGCGTAGAGGCTCCTGCCGCGAAGGCAGAGGCATCTAAGAAGGCTGACGCGCCTGCTGTCCAAGATAGCGCACCGAAAAAAGAGCAGAAGAAAGATATCTTCGCTGAAATCGGTGGTGGCGAAGAAGAAATCAAGATTCACAAGGCAAAAGGCTCGAAGAACGTTTCGCGCGGTATCGTTCACGTGACCGCAACGTTCAACAATACCCTCGTGAGTGTGACCGATCAGTCTGGTAACGCGATCGGATGGTCGAGTGCGGGTAAGATGGGTTTCAAAGGTTCGCGTAAAAGCACTGCGTATGCGGCTCAAGTGGTTTCACAAGATGCTTGCCGTCAAGCTATGGGTCACGGTCTCAAGGAAGTTGATGTTCGCGTCAAAGGCCCTGGTTCTGGTCGTGAGTCGGCAGTCCGTGCCGTTCAAGGTTTGGGTCTCGAAATTCTCTCGATTCGTGACGTTACTCCAATTCCTCACAACGGTTGCCGCCCGAAGAAAGCGCGTCGCGTTTAATCCCTAACTTTTAAACACTTAACTTTCCAAGATCATGGCACGTTACACCGGTCCTCGCACTAAAATCTCCCGCCGCTTCGGCGTCTCACTTTTCGGTCCATCCAAGTCTTTGGAGCGCCGCAATTTCCCACCAGGTCAGCACGGTGTCCGTGCAGGCCGTAAGAAAAAATCCGAGTATGCCGTCGCATTGGGTGAGAAGCAAAAGCTTCGTTTTCAATATGGCGTTCTCGAAAAACAATTCCGCTCTTACTATCAAGAGGCTGCTCGCCGCCGTGGTATCACAGGTACGATCATGCTTCAACTTCTTGAGGGACGTCTCGATAACATCTGCTTCCGTGCAGGCTTCGGAAATTCCCGCCAAGCAGCTCGTCAGATGGTTAATCACGGTCACGTTCTTGTGAACGGCCATTGCGTTGATATTGCCAGCTATCAAGTGAAGCCAGGTGATGTGATCAAAGTTGGTGCTAAACCATCTTCACAACAGCTCGCACTTCGTATGCTCGATCTGACACAAGCGGTTCCTTCTGTTGATTGGCTCGAAGTAGATCGCGAAAACATGGTTGCTACAATGTCGCGCATTCCTGAGCGCTCTGAGATCGATCCGCTCGTCAATGAGCAGCTCATCGTCGAGCTTTACTCCCGCTAATTTCGATCAGCAGGTAATCACTTTAAAAACGCTCGGAGGAAACTCCGAGCGTTTTTTTGTTGGAGAGATATTGGAGTGTCGTGACTCCGGAGTGCGGGAGCTTGCTCCCGCCTTGTGGTAAACGGAGCTTGCTCCGTTGCGGGTAGTTTTTTTTGGGGCTGCTAAATATTTCTACGCGGAGCAAACTCCGCTCTCTTTGGCGGAAGCAAGCCTCCGCACTCATGAGGTCAGCTCTCTATCAAGCCTGCTCAGCTAAAAACGAGCGGCGGCAGAGCTCTGCGTATTTCCCTTGGTTTGCGAGGAGTTGTTCGTGCGTGCCTTGTTCGATCACGCAGCCTTTTTCCAAGACGTAAATACGGTCGGCGTTTTGGATGGTGGAGAGTCGGTGAGCGATGACG
>JBILMI010000100.1:0-8213 GCA_044375585.1 Luteolibacter sp. | reverse complement strand
TGTGGAGAAGATGAGTGCTTTTAATGATGGGATATTTCGAGCTCCTCTCCTCCTATTTCTCCTCCCTCCCTGTATCTCATGCCCGAAAAAACGAAAGACCCTGCTTAGCCTCCCGCTCCAATAATCCGAGAACCCACTCTTTCTTGGAGTTTAAAATTTAGAATTTCTCTTCGAGATTGAACTTTGAAACTTGAAATTTAGAGTTTCCGCATGCGCACCCTCATCAAACACGTCCTCGCCCGTACGGAACCCACGAATAATCTAGTAGTTGCGGGCTGGGTGCGCACGCGACGGGATTCGAAAGGGTTTTCATTTATTGAGCTCAATGACGGCTCGTGTTTGGGAAATCTGCAGATCATCGCAGATGCGGGGATTCCGGGTTATGAAGAGATTTCCAAAATGGCGACCGGCGCTTCGGTCAGTGTTTCTGGAAAACTCATCGCCTCGCCTGCGCAAGGACAGGATTGGGAAATGCAGGCAACGGAGATTCGATTAGTCGGAGAAGCGCCTGAAGATTATCCGCTTCAGAAAAAAGGTCATTCACAGGAGTTTCTACGCTCGATCGCACATTTACGTCCACGCACGAATTTGTTCGGAGCCGCGTTCCGCATCCGCTCGCGCATGGCGTTTGCGATCCATCGGTTTTTCCAAGAACGCGATTTCGTCTATGTCCATACACCCATCGTCACAGCTAGTGATTGCGAAGGTGCAGGCGAGATGTTCCGCGTGACAACGCTTCCAGACAGTCAAATTTCTAAAGACACAGAGGATTTCTTCGGCAAGCGTGCTTACCTCACAGTATCCGGTCAATTGGAGGGAGAGACGTTCGCCTGTGCGCTTTCTAACATCTACACCTTCGGGCCAACTTTCCGTGCAGAAAACTCTAACACCTCTCGCCACGCAGCAGAGTTTTGGATGGTCGAGCCCGAGATGGCTTTCTGCGATCTTGCCGGCGATATGGATTGCGCCGAGGCAATGATCAAATTCTTGGTCAGTGAAGCGCTTGCCGATCCTGATCTCTCGATCTTTGAAAAGTTCATCGATAAGGGTTTGCGAGCACGACTTGAACACGTCGTTGAGAAGCCGTTCCAGCGCATCACTTATACCGATGCGGTTAAATTGTTAGAAAGCTCCGGCAAGGAATTTCAATACCCCGTGAAATATGGGCTCAACCTTCAGTCCGAGCACGAGCGTTGGCTGACGGAAGAATATTTCAAACAGCCAACCACGGTTTACAACTACCCGAAAGAAATCAAACCGTTCTACATGCGCCTTAACGAAGATGGAAAAACCGTCACAGCCATGGATTTGCTGGTGCCAGGCATCGGAGAAATCATCGGCGGCTCCCAGCGTGAAGAACGCTACGATGTGCTGTTAGAAAATTTCAAGCATCACAACATCGATCCTGAAGCCTATTCTTGGTATGCGGATCTCCGTAAATACGGAACTGTTCCGCACGCTGGATTCGGCCTTGGCTTCGAGCGCTTGCTGATGTTTGTCACCGGGATTCAGAACATCCGCGATGTCATTCCATTCCCAAGGACGCCGGGGCATTGTGAGTTTTGATCATTCACCATACTCACGCATCAGGCGCCGGACGTTTTGGCCCTTGCCGAAAAGCACAAGGATGTCATCGACCTCGAAGTTGCGGTCGGGCTGCGGAATACCCAGCACCTTTTGGATCGGGGTCTGGCTTGTAGCGGATGTGGATGCGCCACGGCTTTTCCCAATCGTGATGAGGTTGAGTTCGTATTGGTCGCGCAGCGAAACAACTTGGAGAGTGAGTCCGACCATGCGAGTTGGAATCACGATCTGAGCGATTTCATAACCACCGCCGAGATCTAGAGTGTTGAGAAGATCAGGAGACTTGAGTGAGCGCGCTAGCCAAGCGGCCGCCATTGCCTCTGGGATCAGAAGATCATCGATTTTCAGAAGTTTCAGAAGTCTCCCGTGGAGCGGATTGATGATACGACTAATGATTTTTTTCGCGCCGAGTTGTTGGACGTTCGAAGCAATCGACAAAGAAGCTTCGAAGTCTTCTCCAATCGCGAGGATCACAGCATCGCAGGCATCGATCGGAATTTCGTGAAACGCGTTTATATCCGTGCAGTCTGCTTGGATTAGGAATTCGATTTCGTCTTTGAGTTGGTTGATGTGTGCGGGATTGTTATCAACAGCTACGATTTCATGTCCTTCACGGCTGAGCTGGCGCGAGAGGTGAGTGCCGAAAGTTCCAAGGCCTATAATACAGAATCTCATGATGGTATGGAGGTTAGTTGAGAAGAATGTCTTCGTGGGGTTTTCCTGATGATGGACGTGTGTCCGGGGGAATTAAAGTAGCTAAGACAGTCAGCAAGCCAATCCTTCCCACAAACATATTTACGATCAGCAACGTTTTGCCTCCGTCTGAGAGAAGAGGCGTTAGATCGATCGATAATCCAACGGTAGCGAACGCGCTGATCAGCTCAAAAAGAAGCCGGGTGCCGGAAATGCCGTTCCCGGTTTCAAGAAATTGAAACAGCATGAAATTTCCAATGAGCCAAATTACGGCAAGCAAGATTAAGCCCAACGCCTTGCTTCCATAATCGGCTGGGATTGTGCGATTGAAAGCGACTAGGCCACGGCGTCCCATGCGCAATTGGTTCCATAAATGCCCGAGTCCTACGGCAACCACGGTCGTCCGTATGCCACCGGCCGTGCCGCCGGGCGAGCCACCGATGATCATGAGAATCATTAATACATTGATGGTCATGGGGCCGATAGCGCTCATGGAAACGGTGTTGAATCCTGCTGTCCTTGCGGTGACGGAGTGAAACATGGCGGTGAGGAATTTGCCGCCATTTTCAGGACCGTTCCAAAACGCAAACTCCGTCACCATAATCACCAATCCACCGCCGAACACCAGCACGCCTGTGGTGACAAGCACAAGGCGCGTGTGGATGCGGAGTCGATGATGCATATACTCTTTTCCGCAAATTTTTCGGTATTGTACAACACTCCATTGGCACAGATCCTCAACCACCATCGAGCCTAGCCCACCGACAACGATCAGCAGCATGATCATGACCTGCCAAGTCACGTTTGATTTGAGCGCTTCGCTGGCGAGGTTATCAGGAAAGGTGGAGAATCCAGCGTTGCAGAAAGCTGAGACCGCGTGGAAGACGGAGTGGAAAGCGCGCTCACTCAAAGCTATTCCGGGATCCATTCCTGAGAAAAGAGTCACCGCTCCTATCGCTTCAAAAGTAAAAGTGAACAGCACGATAAATGTTAGAGTTTTGCCGATCCGCGAAAGCCTGTTCTCAGAAATCATCCGGCCTAAAAGTAGTCGGTCATGGAGAGATAGCCCCTCGAACAACACCACTGCGGCGAAGAATGTCAGCGTCATGATGCCGAGCCCGCCGATCTGGATCAGCAGCAAGATTACGACTTGCCCTGTTTGAGTAAAAAACGTTGCGGTATTTTGCACAGACAATCCCGTCACACACACCGCACTGGTGCTGGTGAACGCCGCATCTAGCCATGAACAACTTTCCCCTACGACCACGCAACGAGGCATTTTAAGCAAGAGAGTACCGATCAGAATGATGGCGAAAAATGAACCCATCAGCATCATGCCGGGATGAAACGCTCTAGCTGTGAGGCGGGTTTGGTGATGGATGACCGACGCAATCCCAGAAAATAAGACTCCCATTTGAATAAACACATGCCAGCTCGTGGATCTGGCGTCCGCGCCTAATAGCTCGCTTATCATCAAACCTAGGGAAACGAGAAAAACAATCACGGCCAGCGTTTCATGGAGCACCAAACGCCGACGTTCCTGTCCCCGAGATTTCACCCTCCATAATAACCAACTGCGTTCTGCAGCGAAGACGCAACCTGTCCCTAACGTCAACCAATGCTGCCAATCATTCACTACTCCAGTCCAACCGACGAGGCTGAGAAAGCAAAACACCGAGCAAAGCATTAAAAGTGGATGCAACACTAGATGGCAAATTTTCAGGCCGGTGGCGGATTCGCCTGACTCGCTCGATTCATCCATATCATAAATATCTATAATGATAGTGACAACGTATGAAAAGGTTAATTTATGATGCAGCTTTCCGTCACTAATCAAGGAAGCTAATCGTTAATTTAGATTTTTGAACTTTTTTCAGTCGCCATCAGGAGTGAGTTAATTCATAAGCTGCGCATGATTTGGGCTTGGGTAATATTTATTGGTTTCGTATTCGCTATGTTGGCGCTGGATCTGGGCGTTTTTCACAGAAAATCACATGTTGTCGGTTTTAAAGAATCGCTGGGATGGTCGGCGGTTTGGATCACTTTGGGCTTGTCGTTTTCAGTTCTGGTTTATTTTGCCTATGATCAACATTGGTTCAATCTCGGGAATTCGGTCGATGCGGTGGATAAATCAGTAAACAGCGGAAAATTAGCGGCCACCAAATATCTAACCGCATACGTGGTAGAGAAATCGCTGAGCGTGGACAACATCTTCGTCATCGCGATGGTTTTTAGCTCACTTGCGGTGCCCGCTCGTTACCAACACCGCGTTCTCTTTTGGGGAATTCTTGGTGCTCTCCTCATGCGCGGCACTATGATCGGTCTCGGCTCAGTGTTGGTGCAGAATTTCCACGCCATCCTCTATGTTTTCGGAGCCTTCCTAATCTTTACTGGAATCAAGATGCTAGTGATGGAAGAAAAAGAAGAGCATCCAGAAAATAATCCAGTGGTGCGTTGGATACGGAAAATTTTCCCTATCACTCGGGATTTTCACGGTCAGCATTTTATGGTCAGAGCCGGCAGTGATTGGTCGCGTGCCGCTTCAGAACCAGGTCTAGAAGCAGTACCAGATCCCATCGTGGAGTCCGCACCAGCCGGTAAATGGTTACTTACTCCGCTAGCCGTTGCGCTGATCCTTGTCGAGGTGACCGACCTTATTTTCGCAGTCGATTCGATCCCCGCGGTCTTCGCCATCACAGCCGATCCATTTCTTGTTTTCACCAGTAACGTCTTCGCCATTCTCGGCCTGCGCTCATTGTATTTCGCGCTAGCTGGCCTGATCAGTAAATTCCGCTATCTGAAGCCGGCTCTATCTTTGATCTTGGTTTTGGTAGGCGTGAAAATGCTCGCTGCCAAATGGCTCAAACTCTGGTTAGGTGATTCCTTCAATCTAACTGTTCTCGCCGTTATTATTGCCATTCTTGCTACGGGAGTCATCACCTCGCTCATCGTTGGTAATAAAGATGAGGAAAATTCTCATTCTTAATACAAAGAAGATCTCATTATGCATGTGCTCAAAGAATTACTAGATATCATTTTGCATTTACAAGATCACTTGAATGATTTCACGCGCCAGTATGGATTGTTAGTTTATGGGTTGTTGTTTCTAATTGTTTTTTGTGAGACGGGCTTGGTCGTGATGCCTTTTTTACCTGGAGATTCGCTATTGTTCGCAATAGGCGCAATTGCTGCGGATTCAAACTCAGGCATCAATATTTGGATCGCGGGCATCGTTCTCCTCATCGCTGCTATTTTAGGAGATACGGTAAATTATTGGATCGGTAATAAATTCAGTGGCTGGGCGATTAGAAAGTTTCCTGGAATTATCAAGCAAAGTCATCTCGATAAGACCTCGGAATTCTTCGCGCGTTACGGCGGCAAGGCCATCATCATTGCGCGCTTTGTTCCAATCGTCCGCACTTTTGCGCCATTCGTGGCGGGATCAGGTTCTATGAATTACAAAAAATTCATGTTCTTCAATATCACTGGCGCATTGCTCTGGGTGGGCTCGCTACTTCCCGCAGGATGGTATTTTGGAAACTTCACCATAGTGAGGGAAAACTTCGAACTGGTAGTTTTCGGAATCATTGGAATCTCGATCTTACCGATGGTTATTGAAATCGCTCGGGCGAAGTTGAAACGGTAAGTTCCATAGGTTTTCAGGACGGAAAATACCTTTAACGGAAACCCCGCGGAACATAGCGCACCGATCTCAGCAAACTCTCCCTTGCTCCATAAAAATCTACGCAGAACCTATTCTTTTCTAGAAAAGAAAAGAGAGAGAGAAATCAGTCGAGTATGATTCATCGTTTATTAGACCCTGACCAAATACTTCTTGAGGTTTGAGCAAGTTGACATCGCCATCCGCCTTTGATAACCAGCTTTCATGGAAGGATATGAAAACCCAAAACCTTGGTTTATTTCGCGCGATGGTATGCGCTCCAGTCCGTTTGCGATGGAAGAACTGAAAGCAAAGGGCGGGTTGCAGCAGTTGCATCCTAGGTCAGATCTGGCAAGGAAAGAGGGTAGGGGCGATTCGAGATTAGTGGGTCAGGTGAATGGATGGTTTGAGAAAAAATTGAAGACGGAAGATGACGCTTTGCATGCAAACAAGGGCTCGGAAATTTTAAAAGTCGTGATCAAGAAAAATCGCGCGCAATATGAGGGTCTCACTTCTAAGGCGAAAGAAAAAGGTTCGTCCATAACTCCGATCACCCTGTGATTCAAACCACAAAACAAACTGACGAGCTTCTTCAAGCAGCCAAGCGCGTAGCGAAAGCATCTACCGAGGCGGTGCGTTCGATTGAATGCTGGTGCCTACACGGCGCGGTTGGCGCAGCTTCCGATTGGCGCTCGCTTGCCTCTAGTCTAGCTCAATACGGGATATCCACGCGAGCGGTCGATCTTTGGAGATTTCTACAATGCGAGAGTGTGACGATGCCCGAATTCGGTAAACGCCTCAACGCAGATGCCGAAGGTGAAGTTTCTCGTAGCGAGCGCCGCATCTTAATCGCCTACTCGATGGGTGGCCGCCTCGCATTACATGCACTGTTAGAAGGTGGGCCTTGGGATGCAGCTATCATCATTTCGGCTAACCCCGGTATCCGCGATTCGCAAGAAGCAGCTCAACGCCGAAGCCAAGACACGCAATGGGCAACACGTGCTCTAACAGATTCATGGGTGGAATTTCTCAACGCGTGGAACAATCAACCCATCCTCGGCGGCGTGGTGCGCGATGAACGCGAGGATAAAAAACTGATGCAGCGCCGACGTGAGATCGCGCGTAGTTTTGTCGATTGGTCAGTCGCAAATCAGGAGAGTTTATGGGATAGGCTGAAAGAAATCAAAATCCCCGTGCTCTGGATCGCAGGTGAAAAGGACGAGAAATTCTCCACCATCGCTCGTGAAGCAGCAGAGAAAGCAGAAAATTTTTCACTAGCAATCGCACCCGCCACGGGCCACCGCGTGCCGTGGGAGAATGAATTATGGATTCAAGAAACCATTCATGATTATTTGATTAAGTGATGAGCAGGGAATTTAAAATTACGTTGTTTATCGTTCTTCTTTTCGGAGCTGCGATTTTTAGCATCGTGCTTGTTCAGCCTCAGATCAGAGCGTGGTATCATGAATATCAAATTACCCAAAAACAGGAGGCTGACTTGAAATCCATCCTTGAAGAAAAAAAACTAAAAATCGGATCACCCGTATTCATTCGCGCATTCAAGGAAGAACGTGAGCTCGAAGTCTTCGTTAAAAACGAATCGACCGGCAAGTATGACTTGCTCCGCACTTATCCCATCGTTGCTGCCAGCGGCGAGCTAGGTCCGAAACTCGCGGAAGGGGACGGCCAAGTTCCAGAAGGCTTCTATTTTGTTAATCAAAAAGCCATGAATCCTAATAGCGCGTATCACCTTGCGTTCAACGTCGGCTATCCAAATTCCTACGACCGTGCACACGATCGCACTGGATCATTTATCATGGTGCACGGATCGAATGTTTCCATTGGTTGCCTCGCGATGACCGATGAGAAAATCGAGGAGATCTATACCCTCTGCCAAGGTGCACTCGATAGCGGACAACCGTTCTTTCGCATCCATATTTTCCCTTTCCGCATGAACGAACAACGCATGCAGCAAGCTGCCAACGATCCTTGGCTCCCATTCTGGAAAAACCTCAAAACTGGTTACGACCTGTTTGAGAAAACGCACGTTCCGCCCAACGCAGGCGTCAAAGATAAAGAATACACTTTTGAGGAATAATGCGACCGCATGCTCCTAGAAACCACCGTGCGAATTGATCCGGAAAAATCATTTTGGGGCTGTACTAGCTAAGCGACAAAAAATCGCATAACTAGAAAAGTCAATGTATCAAAGAAAAAGCCGTCTTCCAGCCCGAAAGCAAAGCGAGTTAATCAAACTTTTTGTCGTAGGCGCAAC
>JBILMI010000099.1:0-8227 GCA_044375585.1 Luteolibacter sp. | reverse complement strand
ATCACCGAACACAAAGCGTCTATCAACGACCCGCGACACACAGTGGTAAATCGCCGGCTTTGCGGACGATTCTCTCCAAGGTGCCAGCCATCGTGCATGTCTCATGCACTAAATCTACAAAATACTACTCATATGACCAGTATTATTTCTACAAAAGGTCTGTCCCCTTGTGATTACCCTTGTGATTACCCTTGTGATTAATTTTTTCCGCTGACTTTTTTGCTGATTATTAGTGATGAGAAGACTTCGTAACGCTAGCCCCCAGCATGACCCGGTCCGTGTAGGCGATGCCCAGCGCGGAGAGGATAAACACGCAGTGGATGATGGTCTGCCACATCACTCCCTCCGCAGTGATCGGTGTGCCAATCGCTGCGGTTTGGCCGGTGGCCTGCTCCAATCCGATGCTGCCTGCTGCGATGAAGGTTTTGAGCAAATGGATCGAGCTGATCCCGATGATCGCCATCGCCAGTTTCACCTTCAATACAGAGGCGTTCACATGGCTCAGCCACTCGGGCTGGTCTGGGTGGTTTTGCAGGCGCAACCGGGATACGAATGTTTCATAGCCGCCAACGATGACCATCATCAGCAGGTTTGAAATCATCACCACATCGATCAGCCCGAGCACGATCAGCATCATCTGCTGCTCTGTGAGGCTGGTGGCCGCAGAGATCAGATGCCAGAGTTCCTTGATGAAAAGCACCACGTAGACCCCCTGCGCGATGATAAGGCCAAGATAGAGCGGCAGCTGCAGCCAGCGTGAACTGAAAATCAAAGCGGACAGCGGGCTGAGGCGGGTGGGTGTCGTTTCTTCAATCATATTAATCATATATCGATTGTGGATTGTGCGGCTATTGGCAAGAGTATAGTCAAAAAATCATTGTCGCGGGTTCGATGTACATCCTCAAGGTCGCAGCCATTGTGGCACTTGTCATGCTGGAGAAAGACCTTGGTTTACCAAAGCGGAAGGTCAAAGCGTGCATTGGACAAAGAAGCGATCATCTGGCAATGTGCAAACTATATTTTGTTATCGTCACTATGAACTCAGCGTTGCTCGAAATTTCCCTAGTCCTCGTCCTCCTCTTAGCAAACGGCGTTTTTGCCATGACAGAGATCGCCATCGTTTCCTCCCGCAAGGGATTGTTGCAGTCGATGGCGGACAAAGGTAGCAAAGGCGCGGCGAGGGCGTTAGATCTTTCCGAGCACCCTAACCGTTTCCTCTCCACTGTTCAGATCGGCATCACCTTGGTCGGAATCGTGGCTGGGGCCCTGGGCAGCGGAGCCGTGGCGACCCGATTGGCAGAGACCTTGGAGGTTGTTCCCGTGATCGGCGAGTATGCGAAGCCCATATCGCTCGCCATCGTCATCGGCATCCTGACTTACCTGTCTCTAGTCGTGGGAGAACTAGTTCCCAAAAGGCTGGCGATGAAATTCCCGGAAGCCATCGCCAGCGCCATGGCCGCGCCCATGGCCGGACTGTCCAAGGCTGCGTCACCGGTGGTCAGCCTTTTGTCATGGTCAACTGGCGGACTGCTGAAACTTTTCGGTGTCCGCGACGCCGAGGACAGCGGCATGTCGCGGGAGGAACTCACGGTGCTTGTCAGGCAAGGCATGATCACCGGATCGATCAACCAGACGGAGTCTCGGATGATGCAGGGTGTCATTGGGTTCGAGACACTCGTGGCCTATGACATCATGATCCCGCGCTCGAAAATCGTCTGGATCGAGCGGGACGCCAAACACGAGGATGTGTGGCCGCTGATCATGCACAGCACCCACGGCGTTTTCCCCGTTTATCAGGGGCGGCGCGAGAATCTTGTGGGGGCGGTGGCGATCAAGGACATCTACGGTCAGCTCGCGGCGGGCGAACCCGTCTCGTTCTCCGCGATCATGCACCCTCCACTCCTAGTACCCGAGACCCAAAGCGCAAGCGCACTCCTGGAAACATTCCGCACGTCCGGGCAGCGTGCTGCTTTTGTGTTGGACGAGTTCGGCAGCGTCATGGGCATGGTCACACTCATCGACCTCATGGAAACCATCGTCGGAGACGTCCCCTCGATGGAGGAGCAGCTCACCATGCCCGTCAAGCAACGCGAGGACGGCACCTGGCTCATCGATGGACTCTTCGAGATTGAGAAACTCCCCGAACGCTTGGATGGCTTTGTCATGCCCTTAGGTGGTGGCGACGAGTTCCAGACCGTTTCCGGATGGTTCATGAATGAACTTGGTCGCGTGCCTGCGGAAACCGACCGGATCACCGCCGGCGAGTGGACGTTCGAAGTGGTCGATATGGATAGCACCCGCGTGGACAAGGTGCTTGCGACGCGGATCATCACGCCATCACCAGCAACGAAATGTTAGAAGCGATCCGATTCCGCTCGCTGGATCGGCAGTTGTTTGAGTGATTATGAATTCACTGGAAGCGCCGATCACAATCCGTCTAGGTAGCAGGTAATGAATTTCCAGTTCGAATGGCGTATGGCTAAATGCTTTCTGGTATCAGTCGGATAGTCTTGCTAGACAATCCTCAAATATTAGCCTCTGCACTTGACCTGCCAACATGAGGTGCTACGAACCTGCACATGAGCAATATTTTCTCTGGAACGATTCCTGCACTGATGACTCCTTGCGATGCCAAGGGGAACCCTGATTTCAAAGCACTTGTGGCAACTGGGCGTCACCTAATTGATGCGGGCATGGACTCCGTGGTCTATTGCGGATCGATGGGAGACTGGCCGCTTCTAACAGACGAGCAGCGCCAGACGGGGGTGAAAGCGTTAGTTGATGCAGGGATCAAAGTGATTGTGGGAACAGGTGCCCAGAATACAAAAATTGCGGCAGCGCATGCTGCGCACGCACGCGAAGTGGGCGCGCATGGTTTGATGGTGATTCCGCGAGTGCTTTCTCGCGGACTTTCTTCAGCAGCTCAATACAATCACTTCACCGCGGTTCTTGAAGCGGGCGGACCTAATCTCCCTGCCGTTATTTATAACTCACCCTACTACGGTTTCTCGACCAAAGCGGATCTCTTTTTCAAAATGCACGCGCAGTATCCGCAATTGATTGGCTTCAAGGAATTCGGAGGAGCCGCGGATCTCACTTACGCCGCAGAAAATATCACCACAGGGAACGCGAAGCTCACCCTCATGGTTGGAGTGGACACACAGGCCTATCACGGTTTTGTCAACTGCGGTGCTGGCGGTGCGATCACAGGTGTTGGCAACGCTCTAACAAAAGAGGTGTTGCACATGGTCAGCCTCTGCAAGCGTGCCGCGAAAGGCGATGCCAAGGCACGCGCTTATGCATTGGAGCTTACCGAGGCAATTAATGTGCTTTCTACGTTCGATGAGGGTCCTGATCTGGTGCTTTACTACAAGCGCCTCATGGTTCTTGAGGGACACGATGCCTATGTGCATCAGATCTATGCCGACGATCAATTAAGCCCTGCGCAAAAAGCACATATCGATTCACAACACGCCCTGTTCCGCAGCTGGTGGAGTTCTTGGGAAGGTAAGGTATATTGAGGTTGTTTTACAGGACCTTAACCCCAGTTTGACCTAGGCGAAAACAATGTTCATTCGTAACAGAAAATTCGCCCCCCTCAAAAATGACGTTTGATGCGGATCGGGTGTAAAGCTCGATCAGTAAGAGCAAAATGCCTGTAAAGAAAAAACACGACCGGCGTCGACGTGCAAATCAAGGTGCTCCTCCCAAGGCGAAGTTGACGCCCACCTAAAAACGCAAATGGGACTTCACGATCCGAGCCCTAAATTCCACCTTTTGCGCACGGAATTTTGGCAACCGCTCTGAGCGCTGCGGAGCTGGCCACAGATTTCGGGAAGCCACCGGCCCCGCTTGGACTCGTGCCTCGTATGGGTCGGCTTTTTGGGGACAACGCGGTATTTCCCCAGAACATGACCTTAGCTTCAAGAATTCCCCTTGAGCGCTTTGTAGGATTCGTAGGCCATCATTCCCATGAAAATAGGTAGGAGCATGCCGATCTTAAATATGAGAGCCAGAACCGCGATCATTACAGCGATGGCTATAGAAATTTGAAGAGTTAGGCGAATGCGCTGTGGGCCGAGCATGGTTTCCATGAGGCGTCCGCCATCCAACGGCAGCACCGGCAGAAGATTGAGAATCGCCCACAAAAAACTGATCACATAGAGAATGGTAAAAAAATCTCGGCCGTGCTCGCTTAGTCCGTCGATGCGCTTGGTTAACGACCATACCACAATACCCAATAAGATCTGTATGGCTGGGCCAGCGGCTGTGATCGCTAAGGTTTGCAGTTTACTAAGGCGTTCGCCTCCACTGTATGACGCATATCCGCCAAAGGCCTGCAGCACAATTTCCACACGCTTTCCATAATGTTTTGCGGTCAGGGCATGTCCGAGCTCATGAACGAGTATGGAAATAAACCCAGCCAACATGAACAAAAGCATTCCAAACAGTGCTTCTTTAGAGTCCGTGCGAAGCGCTCCACCGATCAAGGCGAGTGTGATCCAAAACCACGGCAGGACACGGATTGGTATATTGAATAGGGAAAACTGTATCATCCGCCCCACTGGTAATGCATGAAAAAGCCAAACGCAACACGGTATGCGGCGATCATCGGAACGAGAGGTAACAACCCTTTTCTCCATTTCTTACCACCAAGCCCAAAAGCTATCGATAAAGAACCGCTGCGCTCCAGGGCCTACGGCTGAAAATGCATCATTTTGCCAAAAGTTCGCGATTTTACAGAAATTAAGAGCGTTAATATCGCTAAGTTACGATAATTTCTTTAATTTTCAGTTGTCATATCGCACAAAATAGTCCAACTTACTGCTTCAATTCCAATTTTATGAGCAAGCAACAACTCGACGGTGCGCAAGCCCTCATCAAAACGCTCGATGATCTCGGCATCGAATATATCTTCGGATATTCCGGCGGTGCGGCGATTCCTATTTTCGATGCCCTTGAAACAATTAAGACTAAGATGAAGTTCATCCTCGTCCGTCATGAGCAAGGTGCTGTCCACATGGCCGATGGTTATGCACGTGCTACGGGTAAACCTGCAGCAGTGTTGGTAACTTCCGGTCCAGGAGCAGGAAACACCGTTACAGGTTTGATGACCGCGATGATGGATTCCGTTCCAATGATCGTGATCTGCGGTCAGACCGTGACATGGATGCTCGGTAAAGACGCTTTCCAAGAAGCTGATATTTTTGGCATCACGATTCCGGTCGTGAAACACAACTGGTTGGTGAAAGACAGCAACCTGCTTCCGAAGATCGCACGACAAGCCTATTATGTTGCAACCACGGGTCGTCCGGGTCCTGTGCTGATTGATATTCCAAAAGATATCTCCCAAGGACCTTTCACTGGGGATATGAATCCGGATATCACTCTTCCGGGTTACGATCCGAGCCCAGATTTCGATATTTGCCCGAAAGGTGTCAAAGAAGCGGCAGCGTTAATCGCTAAAGCACAACGTCCAGTCATTCTAGCTGGTCAGGGTTGCATGATTGCACGCGCTGACAAAGAGCTCATGCATCTTGCGGAGACGCTGAACTGCCCAGTGACATCGACTTTGCTCGGCAAAGGTGTTTTCCCAGAGAACCATCCGCTCTCTCTCGGCATGCTCGGCATGCACGGCACCGCTTACGCGAACAAAGCGATGATTGAATGTGATCTTCTGATCAACGTCGGCTCTCGTTTTGATGACCGCATCATTGGTCAGCCATCGAAATTCTGTAAAGACGCTAAAATCATCCATATTGATATCGATCCTGCGGAAGCTGGAAAAATGATTCAGCCAGATGTGATGATTGTTGGCGACGCGAAGGCGGCTCTTGCGGAAATCAATGAGAAGATTTCTCCGCAGAAGCATCCTGAATGGAATGCGAAGCTTGATGGTTATCGGAAAAAATATCCACTTGCATACAAGAAGCAGGGCGGCCTGCGCATGCAGCAGGTGATCGATGAGCTTTATCACCTCACCAAAGGCGAGGCGATCGTTTCCACCGATGTTGGCCAGCACCAGATGTGGGCAGCACAGTTTTACAAAAACCACGAGTCCTATCATTGGCTCTCTTCCGGTGGTGCTGGAACCATGGGCTTCGGCTTTCCAGCTGCTATCGGCGCTCAGCTTGCGCATCCGAAAAAAACCGTTATCTCCATTTCCGGTGATGGCGGTTTCCAAATGACTTTGTTCGAACTCGCTACCGCCGCGATCCACAAATTACCGGTGAAAATTGTGGTTCTTAATAATCATTACCTCGGCATGGTGCGTCAATGGCAAGAGTTGTTCTATGAAGACCGCACCTCGGGTGTGGATCTTGTTGGAAATCCAGACTTCTGCAAACTCGCAGCTGCTTACGGTATTCCATCGGTTTATATCAAGCGCCCAGCAGATGTCACTAAGCAGTTAGAAAAAGCCCTCGCATACAATGATGGCCCTATCCTAATCCATGCAGAATGCGTGAAAACCGATAACGTTTTCCCGATGATTCCTGCCGGCGCTGCCCTTGAAGACATGATCACCGAAGCTCCAAAATCTCGCATGGCGAAACCGATCGGCTCCACGTGATCTAACAATTTTTTAACTAGTAAACTTTCAGATGAAAACCATCACCACCACAGACACACCTGTTGCTGCAGTTGCCAGCGGTTCCGGACACACCCTTTCCGTCCTCGTGAATAACGAGCCGGGCGTGCTCATGCGCATTTGCCAAGTCTTCTCGCGCCGCGGATTCAACATCGATTCACTCGTCGTCTCCCAAGGCCGCAATCCTTCGTTCTCCCGCATGACCATCGGCATCACTGGTGATCCACTCGGTCTCGATCAGATCATCAAACAAGTAGGTAAACTCATCGATGTCATTCATTGCTCCGAGCATACCAGCATAGATTCAGTGACCAAGGAAATGGTCCTAATCAAAATCCTTTGCTCGAAAGATGAACGTTCTGCTGCCTTGCAGATCACTGAACATTTCGGCGGAAAAACCGTCGATCTCACGCCGACCTCCATGATGGTGATGATCAGCGGCGACAGCCCCAAAGTTGACGCCGCTGTTACTATGTTTTCTCAATACGAAATCATCGAAACCGTCCGCACTGGTAAAGTCGTTATGGCTCGCGGTGAACAGCCAACGTAACTCCTTTTTTCACGATGCTTTTACCCATCGTCCAATACGGTGATCCCGTTCTGCGTCAACAATGCCGACCCGTCGCAAAAGTTGATCCTGCAGTTCAAGAGCTTGCCAAAAACATGATCGAAACCATGATCGATGCGAATGGTGTCGGCCTCGCAGCGCCGCAAGTCGGTATCGATCTCCAGCTCGCTGTGGTTGATGTCTCACATGATCCTGAGTGCGTTTCCTTTCTCAAAGTAAACGGGAAACATGCAGAGCTCGTGGAGATCATGCCGCTGGTTTTCATCAATCCGAAACTCGAGTTCAGTCATGAAAAAGATATCGATTTCGAAGGTTGCTTAAGCATCGAAGGTATTCGCTACGAAGTTCGCCGACCTGCCGCTGTGAAAGCCACCCTCGAGCTACTCGATGGCAGCATACTCGTGATTGAAACAGACGGTTTGTTATCCCGCGCGCTCCAACACGAGATCGATCACCTCAACGGAGTCCTCTTCGTGGATCGACTTTCTGCTGTCGGAAAAGTCAGCGTGAAGAATCGCTTGAAGAGGTTGTTGGGGAAGAAGTGAGGGATTGGAGACTTGCGAATAAAAGCTGCGAGACGCAGCTTGGACGGCCTGCGGCGAGACGCCGCAGCTACTTCGCCGCTGCTTTCAGCTCTTTGAAGCGTGCACGCATTTCGGCGATTTTGTCTGCGTAATTTGGATCTTTAGCTAGGTCGTTCTCTTCACGCGGGTCTTCGGCGATATTGAAGAGCTGCTCCGTTTCGAAGTCCGGCCAGTAAAAATATTTCCAATCTTTTCTCACCAGAGCTTCGGAGGCTGGGATGAAACTTTTATGATTCAGTAAAGCGTGTTCGTAAAAGAACTCCTCACGCCATGCGATTTTCTTATTTCCGTTTCCAAGGTATAGGCGCGACACGTCTTTGCCCTGCATCGTTTTCGGGGCCTCGATTCCAGCAAAGCCTAGAATCGTTGGAGCGAGGTCGACATTCAGGGTGAAGTGATCATCGGTCTTGCCACGTGTGTCTTTGCTCATGCGTGGATCATCAATGATGAGCGGCACGCGAATGCTTTCTTGGTGCGGATACCATT
>JBILMI010000098.1:0-8240 GCA_044375585.1 Luteolibacter sp. | reverse complement strand
ATCAACTTCGCCTAGTCGATCCCAACGGCGAAGTCGTCCAAGTCGCCCGTGCTGTTGGTATCTGTATGGGAGATTAGCCAATCAACTTCTCTGCGGCTTCCCATTTTTACTAAAAAGAATTTAACCGAAAAACCATGTGAGCATCAGTGAACCGATACATATGGCGAAGCCAAACAGTTTGGACGGAACCTAGTATAGTCAAAGAGCGCAGAGATCACAAAAAATGATCTTAGTTCTCCATGAATTACATGTAATCCGTGGATAAAAATCTTAGGTATACCCAGTAATCAAGCATCGTAGATTACTCTTTTCTCTGTGTTCTCTGCCCTCTTTGCGGTTAAATTTCTGCATTCCCATCATCCTACCCGACTGAATCTCCTCTAGAACTTTTGGCAAACGGTCTAAGTCTTATTTTTTTCCAAACCGTTCTTGCCGTCTCTGTGTCACCTTCATAAGTTGGCGCAACCTATTCCATTGCGTGTCACAAACTGCTCCTCAACCCCACATCATCGGCATCCTTCCGGCTCGCTGGGGCTCCACCCGCTTCCCTGGGAAACCTCTTCATCTCATCGCTGGAAAGCCTCTCATCCAACACGTTTGGGAACGCTGCAAACTCGCAACGAAACTTTCTGAAATCATCATCGCAACCGATGATGATCGCATCGCTCAAGCCGTCGCAAACTTCGGCGGCAACGCCGTGATGACCTCACCTAACCATCCTACCGGAACCGACCGACTCGCCGAGGCCATCCAACACATCCCCCACGCCACTCACATCCTCAATATCCAAGGCGACGAACCACTCATTGATCCCACACTGATCGACAATCTCGCCAAAGCTCTCTGCAATGACTCTAGCTTGGACATGGTCACCGCCGCGAATCCTCTCGATCCAAAAGATCCTGTCATCGCCGATCCCAACGTCGTAAAAGTCGTCCTCAAACTTAACGGCAACGCCCTTTACTTCTCCCGCTCCCCGCTGCCCTTTTTCCGCAACGCTGTAGAAAATCTCCAAGTGCTCCGCCACAAAGGCATCTACGGCTATCGCCGCGATTTTCTCGAAACCTTCGTCACTTGGCCACCCTCTCCCCTCGAGCAAGCCGAATCTCTCGAACAACTCCGCGCACTCGAAAACGGTGCAAACATTCGAGTCATCCTAACAACCGACACCTCACCCGGTGTCGACACTCCAGAACAAGCTCTTGAAGTCGAAAGACTCCTCAGCATTTAACAGCACCCTCAAGCATCTTCCTTGAAATTTAGAATTTGAAAGTTATGAAATACATTTTTGTCACCGGTGGCGTGGTTTCCTCTCTCGGAAAAGGTCTTGCAGCAGCCTCCATCGGAACGCTCCTCGAAGCACGCGGCCTCAAAACCCTGATGCAGAAATTTGACCCCTACCTCAACGTCGATCCAGGAACGATGTCACCTTACCAACATGGTGAGGTCTATGTTCTAGACGACGGTGCAGAAACCGATCTCGACCTCGGTCACTACGAGCGTTTCACATCAGGTGTGCTTTCACAGATGAACAACCTAACCTCTGGTCAGGTGTTTGATTCAGTGATCAAAAAAGAAAGACGCGGCGAATACCTTGGTAAAACGGTTCAGTTCATTCCTCACGTTACCGACGAGATCAAAGACCGTATGCACTCGGTCACCAATAATAATCCGGATGTAGATGTGCTCATCACCGAAATCGGCGGCACGGTCGGCGATATGGAAGGCCTGCTTTTCATCGAAGCGCTACGCCAGTTCGCGTTAGAAGTCGGCAAAGAAAATGTCTGCTTTATCCACGTCACCTTGCTGCCATATATCAAAGCAGCGGGCGAAGCAAAAACCAAACCCACCCAACAATCCGTCGCCAAACTCCGCGAGCTCGGCATTCAACCCGATATTATCATTTGCCGCACTGAAACGGATCTCGACGAAGATAACCGCCGTAAAATCGCGATGTTCTGCAACGTTGATAAAAAGAACGTCGTCGCTTTCCGCGATGTCGCTCACACGATTTACGAATGCCCGCTCGACCTCCGCAGAGATAAAATCGATCGCCTCGTCGTCGATAAGATCGGCCTCGGCCAAACACCTTCACCCAATCTTGAAAAATGGGAGCGCTTCGTCCAACGTGTCATCCATCCGAAACATAAAGTCACCATCGCCGTAGCCGGAAAATACATTGAACTCCAGGACGCATATAAATCCATTTACGAATCGCTCATCCATGCCGGTGCCTACCACGACACCAAGGTTCAGATTGTTCGTGTAGAAGCAGAATCCATCGAAGACCAAGGCGCGAAATCTGTGATCGGAGATGTCGATGGCATCCTTGTTCCCGGTGGTTTCGGAGATCGTGGAATTGAAGGAAAAATTCTCGCTGCCAAATACGCCCGCGAAAATAACATCCCTTACTTCGGTATCTGCCTCGGCATGCAAATCGCCACCATCGAATTCGCCCGCAACAAATGCGGACTCAAAGACGCTAACTCCACCGAGTTCAATAAATCCACTCCACATCCCGTCATCTGCCTCCAAGAAGAACAAAAAGGTGTCACAGATATGGGAGCTACGATGCGCCTCGGTTCATCCGAATCTATTCTTTTTGCGGGAACCAAGGCAGCAGATCTCTACGACAACGTCGATCGCATCAAAGAAAGGCATCGTCACCGCTACGAAGTGAATTCTGATTACCAAGATCGACTCCAAGAGGGTGGACTCGTAATCTCTTCTGTTTCTGCCAATGAAGGCTTGGTCGAAATCGTCGAACTTCCTGATCATCCATTCTACATCGGTGCTCAGTTCCACCCAGAATTCCTTTCAAAGCCAAATCATCCGCACCCGCTATTCTCAGGATTCATCGCTGCTGCTCTGAAAAAAACCGGTAATCAGTGAGCCTAATGATTCGTTGTTATTTTGGGAAAAGCACATTTCCCGTGACAACTTCACGCTTGTTTAGAATCAGGTTGTATTCCCTGACCCTCTCCTGAAACAACACGAAATGCGGCGTTTTACGATGTTCATCCAGTGCCACTTGATCATCGTAGAACTCAGCGAGAGTGAATACATTTGGTTCGGTTACGCTTTGTGAAATCATAAAGTTTCGACATCCTGGCTCATTTGCAATCGCATCAGCAGCCTCCTCGGTTAAATAATTGATGAATCTATCCACCTGTTCAGGATTCACCTCCGCAACAATCACTAAAGAAATCATGGGGTAACCATGAAGCTTTGAATTACAAATCGACAATGATATTTATGTGTAGAATCCGAATCTCACCATAGACCGCGAGTCTCCAGACTCGCAGTCTTATATAACTCAAATCAGCTTTCTTATTGAGCTTCAGCATCCAAATCCTAGATTCTCATCTAAGTTCGTCCGCGGCCTCTGCGTCTCCGCGATGAAGAAATTCAAAAACCATGCACCCCGAACTCCAAGTCCTTCTAAAAAATCGCCTAGCGATCATCGCGGATCACGTTTTTCGTGATCGCGATCCGGATGCGCATCTCTCAGCATTGAAAGCAGTTTCCCAAGAAATCGATTCCTATTCAGAAGTTCATCGTTCCGAATTTGACGCCAAACTGCGTCATTACCTCTCAAATGCTTCCTACCAAAAAGCGCTCGATCATTTATCCATATAACCCATCCAAACTATTGATCGCCTCATGAAGCTCTTAACCATTTGTTTTCTTCTTATCACTCCGCTTTTCGCTAGACCTAACATTGATCAACTTGCGGCCAATGGAATCCGTTTCACGAGCCATTACTCAGGAGCAACCGTCTGGACTCATTCACGCTGTTCTCTGATAACTGCAAAGGACGGAGGTCATTCAGCCATTCGTGGAAACGGTGAATTTGCGCTTCCTGACGAAGAAGTATTCGTGGGTAAAATTGCAAAATCTGCATGCTACAACACAGCGATGATTGGAAAATCATGTGTCACAGGAAATACTCAAAGCCCAGAAATCGTGCTGAACAGCGGATTCGATTTTTTCTTTGGCACAACGGATCACCGTGATGGTCACTTTAGATATCCAGAATTTGTTTATCGAAATACCGAGAAAAAATCACTCCAATAATAAACTACACTCTGGTAGCGACTGAACCGCAAAGCACACAGAAAACACACAGATCCCTTTTTACGCTCTTTGCGGTTAAATATATCAATCCCCAAATCTTCGTGCTCCAAAACCTCCGCCTCTTAGACTTTCGCTGCTTTAGCTCTCTAGCTTTAGACACCTCGCCTGCTGGCGCCATTTTCACTGGTCAAAACGCCCAAGGTAAAACCTCTCTCCTTGAAGCGATCTGCACCCTGATCCGACTCCAATCCCCACGCACAAACCGGCTCAATACCCTCACCAAAATTTCTGCTCCGGGCTTTGGCATCGCGGGAAATCCATGGGGACAGGAACGAAAAATCCAACAAACCTCGAAAGGATTGCTGCTTAAATCTGATGGCGAACCGCGGCACTCGCGAACCGATTACCTCGCCGATGGTGGACTAGTGGTTTGGATGGGAAATGAAGACCTCGGGCTGATTCGTGGACCTGGTGAATCGAGACGCAACTACCTCGATTTCCTAGGAGCCCAGCTCGATCCAAAATATCGCACCGCATACACCCGCTACCGCCGTGCTCTGAAAGCGAAAAATCTTTTACTTAAAGAACCCAGACTCCGCCTCCCCGAACTACTCGCCTACGAGGACATCCTCATCGAACACGGAACGTATCTCACCCAAAGCCGCCAACAACTCATCGCCGATCTCTCACCCCTAGCCGCCGCAGCCCAGATTGATATTTCTGGGAAAAACGAAGAGCTTACCCTTTCCTATCTTCCCGCTTCAGGCCCCTCAATGAAAGAATCGATCCTGCAAGCCCGCCAGCGCGAAACCAGCACCCGGCAAGCGGTCGTCGGCCCACATCGCGATGATTTCTCGATCCGTCTTCACGGCATGCCCGCTTCAGATTATGCCAGTGAAGGGCAACAACGCACCATCGCACTGGCACTCAAACTCGCACAAGGCGATCTTTTACAACAACGCTGCACCAAGACCCCCATCTATCTTCTAGATGATATTTTCGGCGAACTCGATCCAGCTCGTCGCAACGCCCTGCTACATCACCTCCCAGTTAACGCCCAGAAATTCATCACCACTACCCACCTCGGCTGGATGGAATCCAAAAGTCCGGTTGCTCCCTTACCCATTTTTGAGGTCAACAATCACACGATTACGCCGCGTTCATAAAATTCATATCCATTTAAATGTATTCGGTCTGATCTACGTCTTTAAGTTGAATTATACCTTTTCTTTTGGCGAACGACTTCTATTTTAAAAACATGATAACGGCTAATTTGGTATTATGCAGCTTTGCTCTAACGCTAATTTCCCATGGGCAGATCAAAAGAGACAAGGAATCACTTCTAGAATCAGAACCTAGTGTCATTTATCTCAATCAAGTCTTCGCTAAGCCCTTGAAGCTTAACGTGATCGAGCAGTCACAGGTGTTTTCTGACAAAGATGGAAGCCATCGTTTGGGATTCTTAAAAGCCGATCAAGTCGTGGTATTAGAGGGCATGACCGAAAGAGCTTACCGGGTTCGTGGTCAAGGCACCAAGGATGGCATCGCGGGTTGGGTTTCTCCAAAAGCCTTTTCTCATTCCGATAAAGACTTCGTCGAAAAACTGAAAAAAATTTATGAACGACAAATGACTGTAAACGAGATCATCAAAAACAAAGGCCTCGCTATCGGGATGACCCCGAACGAAGTGCAACTTTCACGCGGTAAACCCACAAAAACCACCATGCGTGTCACTCCAACTGGTGAATCAGGAACTTGGGAATACATCGATTACAATGAGATCAAACACTACATCACCAAGACCGATCCTGTCACGGGCCAAGTGTATCGCCAACTTTCACACATCACGCAAGAAGAGACGGGTAAGACAACCGTGGAGTTTAAAGACGGAGCAGCTAGTGCGTTAGAAGAAATGAAAGACAAAGGCCCAGGCAACGTGAAAATCATCGTTCCGCCTATCGTGTTTGGTTGGTGAGTTAATGATGACGTGCACGTGACAATCCCGTCACATCGTCCCTCTCGTAAGTTTTCACTCAGGAGCGCTTTTTGTGATAAATTATATGGAGCTATTTCTGATTGATGCCATTGGCCCGTTTTTTAGGAACTATAAAAAAAGCCGAATCAACTGGTCGAAGATTCCCTTTTCTCATCTTCTCACCTCGGGCCCTGAGGCCACACAACAATGGCAACGCATCCACCAAGATATGCGCGATTTCGCACGCGAAGTCACCTTGCTAGGTTACAATGCCGTCACACTCGATGACCTCGCTCACCTCGCGACACATCCTCTGCACGAACCTGAAATTGCTGCTCATATCGCATTCTTTCGGAAACAATTTTCATCTCTGTTCGATCTCCTCACCAAAGAATACGGACTCAAAGTTTTTCTCACCAGCGACGTCATCCCACTCACTAATGCGATCGAAGAATCCATCTCCCATAAAAACTCAGAACTCGAAAACTACTACCTCACACTCATCCAAAACACGCTCGATGATTTCCCCCAACTCTCGGGAATTATCCTTCGCATCGGAGAGAGCGATGGCGTCGATGTCAAAGATCCCATTCGCACCCGTCTCCACCTTCGCAACCCACGTGAAACCAACTACCTCATTAAAAAACTTTTACCGGAGTTCGAGAAACGTAACAAAAAACTCATTCTTCGCACCTGGACGGTTGGAGCACATCGCATCGGCGATCTTATTTGGCACCGCGGAACTCTAACAGAAACTTTAGCTGGGATCGAATCTCCAAATTTCATCGTCTCCATGAAGCATGGAGAAAGCGATTTCTTCCGCCACATTCCGCTCAACAAAGCATTTTTCCACGTCAAACAAGCCAAGATCATCGAACTCCAAGGCCGTCGCGAATACGAAGGAGCTGGAGAATTTCCCTCTTTCATCGGAGCTGATTGTGAGCATTTTGCCCGTGAACTTGAAAAAGCCGAGAACGTGGTAGGCATGTCAATCTGGTGCCAAACGGGTGGCTGGCACCGCTTTAACCGACTTACCTTTCTCAGTGGAAATCGCCATTCGGATATCTGGATCCGTCTCAACGTCGCCGTCGCCGTCCATGTGTTTCGCTACAATCTCAGCATCGAGCAGTCCATCGAAAAAACTCTCGGCTCACAACGCGCCCCCGCAGCCTTGGAACTCCTTCGCCACGCGGATACTGTCATCAAACAAATTTTTTACATCGAGGACTTCGCTCGCCAAAAAATCTTCTTCCGCCGTGTGCGCATTCCACCCCTTCTCCATCTTTACTGGGACGGCCTCTTCATCAATCACGCCGTCGCGAAAGTTCTCTGCCACTTTGTCCCAGATCCTGAATCCTCACTACGATCCGCCGAGTCAGCTTCGCTCTTATTTCCAAAAATGATCGCTCTGGCACGCAAGGTGGATCTACCCGTCAACGACATCGAACACATGCGCGATTTCTTCAACATCATCCTCCTCGCGCGGCGTTACTATTTTCTTCCCTTTGATCAATCTCTAGCGGAACAAATACACCTCGCAAAAAAAGCCTACAAAAAACGTTATCCCTCTACCGAGCGCGAGCGCTACCGGATCAAAGTTTCCTTCACTCCATTTCATATCAAACGCAGAACTCTTTCATGGGCATCATCCATTCTTTTGCGAAAACAACGCGGCTACCGCATCATCGATCACCTCTTCACTCTTCATATATTGAGTTTCGCCTATCGAATGTTCAAACCACGCGACCCAAAAAAAATTCCAAAGCTACTGAGAAAATCCGCCATGGGAATAGATGTGCTATTTAAGTAATGGTTTAGAAACTTAGATCCTTAAAAGATTGAAGTAGTCGTGCAAAACGCAGCCAGACGTTCATGAAAACTTCGAGTAGTCTGAGAGGAGCAAATTGCGCCGAAATCTGACATATAAAAACGAAAGAGCAAACACCTCACTGCCGAGTTCAAAACCGGCTTCACCGTTGAGGTAATTGAGAGAAAAAAGAGCATTCAATAAATAGCCCACAGCAACACTGTGGAAAGCGCGTTCTATGCGAGAACCTGCTTCCCGCACTCCGTTCGCAGCGATCTTAGACCGTTTCTCAAAAGTTATTTCGTTTATGGCGTATGAGTGTTGCAGACGGACATGATAGTTTCTGGTTTTCTTAAGAGATCACGAATCGATTCGAAAAGT
>JBILMI010000006.1:0-29075 GCA_044375585.1 Luteolibacter sp. | reverse complement strand
TTGAAGCGCGTAGAATTCTTCGATTCCCATCCCCGTCGACTTACCCAACTTTTTACGACTTGGCGGTATCTTCAGAGGCTTACTTTTGATTTCGGTCTGCTTTTTTACCTCTTCAGACTTTTCCAGCTTAGTTGAACAGGACATAACAGCGAACGCACAACCTAACAAAGTAAGACTTTTAAAAATTAGGTTCATACGGTTCATCAATTTAGCTACCAATCCCATAGCATTCCATCCGAAGCAACTAGCCACTTTAAAATCCGTTTGCTTGGGTTCTCTCTACTTTCAGCATTTCAGTGTTTACCTAATAACCTTATTCATGCGCACGTCGTGTGGCTCCATCACAATTTCATCAACGAGCTGAAATGGAAAGCACACACCGATCTTAAGCGCCGATGGTTTAGCATTCTCTAGCATCCTGTCGTAGAAACCTTT
This sequence comes from Luteolibacter sp., assembly GCA_044375585.1. Taxonomy (GTDB): domain Bacteria; phylum Verrucomicrobiota; class Verrucomicrobiia; order Verrucomicrobiales; family Akkermansiaceae; genus Luteolibacter. Next base: position 28,640 of record JBILMI010000006.1, on the reverse strand, counting down.
ACCGCGTCCCATGCGGCCACCAGTTCGGTCAAATCCAATTCCAGGACAGAGGAAAAGATCGACCTCATTGACGCTCACTTCATCGAGTCCGTCTTTGGGTTCCATGATACCAAAAGCACCGACCTGCATTTCTTGATCAACATTTTTCACCCGATAGAAACTCAGATTCTCTCCCCCCACCCGAGGAAACACCCATTCTTTCTCGATTCGTCCGAAAAGTTCAGACAAATCCACCTCACCCGGCAAGGCCATGTAAGCAGCCACGATGTGAGCGGACGGGAGTCGATTCAACTCCTGCACCAGCTTTTCCACAACAACTCTGGAATCAGAAACGTCATTCATCGACGCGATCCGTCTCAATTCCTCCCGCTGTCGTTTTTTAGAATTCATTTCCTTTTTAAAAATCTACTAAAAGACAAAGCTAAGAGAAATCATTTTCAAAATTCATTCTCTCTGCGTCCCTCCCCGACCTCTGCGACCTCTGTGATCTTTGACTACACTGCGTTCCGTCCAAACCCATTGGCTTCGCTAAATCTATAGGTTCGCAAAAGCTCACTTGGTTTTGCGGTTAAATTCTCTTCATCAATTGAATAAGCCAGCCCCGATATATCGGGATAAACCAGAGGCAGACTCTCCTATAGCGGAGCCTTATCCAACCCGAAGGCATCGTGCACGGCGCGGGCGGCGTCTTCGATATGCACTTCATCGACCGTAACGGCGATCTTGATTTCAGAAGTGGAGATCATACCGATGTTGATTCCTTTGTCGCCGAGGGCTTTGAACATGGTCGCTGCCACACCTGAATGTGAACGCATGCCGATGCCCACTGCGGAAAGTTTCGCGATGCCTGCTTCCGTTTGGATCTGTGCATCAGGGGAAAGCTCTGCAAGCACAGGTTTAAGCGCTGCCTGTGCTTTTCCGAGATCCGTGGAATGCATCGTAAAGGAATGCCTAGAGAGATCATCGCTAGACGTATTCGAGACGATCATATCAAGATTAATTTCTGCATCAGCAAGCACACCGAGGATTTTTCCGGACATACCGGGAAGATCCGGAATACCGGAGATGGTGACGCGAGCTTGCGAGCGCTCGATCGAAATACCGCGGATGACGACGTTTTCCATATTGGGATGTTCTTCTAACACGAGTGTTCCTGGGTTATCATTAAGTGAGGATCTAACCTCGAAAATTACACCGAATTTTTTTGCGAATTCGACCGAACGCGATTGCATGACTTTGGAGCCTGACGATGCCATTTCTAACATCTCGTCATAAGAAATTTCAGGTAATTTACGAGCGTTTTTCACGATGCGTGGATCACAGGTGTAAACCCCGTCCACATCGGTGAGGATCTGGCAAACATCCGCTTTCATGGCAGCGGCCACCGCAATCGCGGTCAAATCAGAACCACCACGTCCTAAAGTATGGACCATTCCGTCCAAGGTGATTCCTTGAAAACCCGCGACAACTAACGTTTTACCTTCCTCGATGAAACGCTTCATCAGAGATGGATCCATATTAGAAATCCGTCCACGAGTATGGCTTCCCGTCGTAAAAATCCCTGCCTGACGGCCTGTGACCGATGCTGCATCGACACCCTGCGCTTGCAGAGCCATGGATACCAACGCAATCGTTTGCTGTTCACCGGTCGCCAACAGAACGTCTAATTCGCGCTCCGAAGGATTTTCATCCAACTCTTTAGCCATCCCAATCAGACCATCAGTTACCCCAGACATCGCCGAAACCACGCCAATGACCTGATTCCCCTCGTCACGAGTCCGCTTCATTCGCGTAGCTACATTACGAATGCGATCAATGGAACCCACAGAAGTTCCGCCATATTTCTGAACAATTAAAGCCATGGTATTGGGGCGGGCGGATTCAAGAGGGTTCTGCAAAAAACATCAAACCTTAACTTAAGGAGTGCGGATATCGTCCGAGGAATGGATCGCAGACCTGTGGGCTCAGGTGCTTACCCTATTAATGGTAGGGTCAGTTGGCTCTGTTGAGCGTAGAATCAAGAACTGCTCACTGACCTGTCCTCACTCGGCACTTTGTTCCCTCAATCCAAAATTCTCTCTCAGTCTCAGCGCTACGCTTCAAATATCCTAAGCCAATTTCCCCCTCTGCACTGGTGACTACTCCGCATATTTTGCCTTCTTTATTGGAAAGCTCACCCAACTTCCCCTCTCCATCGAACGCGAGTTTAATCAAACGACGATTCACTTTACCCGCGCTTTTGATTCGAGAAATCACTTCCTGCCCAATATAGCAGCCTTTATTGTATGAAATATCCGTGGCGTCCAATCCTGCTTCTGGCGGCAACATTCCTACGGTAATCTCCTTGCCCCAGAGCGGAATGCCTTTCTCGATTCTTTCCCGCTCACTGAGGTGCGCGTTAGGAAATTGAAAATCATTTAACGAAATCTCATCGCACACATTCGTCACTTCAACATCATCGGCGATGAGGTAGCGGGTTAATCTTGCCTCAAGCTCCTCTAACATTTCGTCAGTACAAAACACGATAACACTATCGTCTTGTTTCCCTTTCGCAATCCAAACGCGGAACTGCAACTTGCCTTTCGCATCAGTGACGCAACTCGGGAGAACTTCACCACTCATCATCACCTTGCGCACGTCCTGCGTTACTTGACCGTTGAGAAAACGCACCGCATCCGGTCCACGAAATTCTAGAGCTCCCATTTTTCCGGCAAAATCAGTCATACGCTTTCATCAAAGCAGAGTAATCCAAACCCGCCATTCCCTGCTCGCATAGAACGTTCATTTGAGCTGAAACAGCTGCTATCCCTGGTAATTCCACACCAGCCGATTCGGCGAGCGCCAATGCGTAGCGACTGTCTTTCAACATGTTTGCCATGGTAAAATGTGGATCAAAGTCACCTTTCATCATCAGCGGATACTTCATCGCCATTAGCGTTGAGCCAGAAGCGTTACGGGTCGCTGCCTCCAAAAAAGTCTCAGGATTCACACCATGCTTTTTAGCTATCGTCATCGCCTCACTCATGGCCTGCATCGTGCAGGCAGAAATCAAATTCGTCGCGATCTTAGTAACGGTCGCCGTGCCAATTTCACCGCAATGGATGCAGGCTTTTGAGCTAACTGCGAGGTAATCAGAAACACTCAGCAACGTTTCCTCACAACCTCCAGTGTAATAAAGCAGCTGACCTGAACCCGCTGCGTCTTTACTGCCTGTGAATGGGACATCGAGAAAATCACAACCGTTCGCAGCACATTGCTTCGCCAACCAAAGTGCGGTCGGAAGATCAACCGTTGCGTGATTCATCACCAAAGTTCCCTGACGTAAGGACGACTTAGCCGCACTGAAGACTTCCCGAACCATCGGTACGTCTTTGAGGTAAATCGATACGATATCCGCATTTGCTACCGCCTCTTGCGGGCTGGAGAATTCCCCCTCTAGCCCACGAAAAGTCCGACTCCAACTTGATACCTTGTATCCTGCATCCACCAAACGTTGGCGAACTCGAGAGCCGACGATTCCTAAACCTAAAATCGCAATTTCCTGCTTATCCATGATCGTAAAATCTAAATCAATCTTCGCGTTTAAGCGCAAGTTTTACCAACTTAATGGATTGTTCTCTGATCTCTTTTACTTTCTCATGAGTCGGATCTTCTTCTTTTTGAATGACCATCTCATTTCTTAAACCTGAAAGCACATTGCGAATCTCAAGATAGTTAGGACGCTCAGAAATCTTTGGCTCTAAGCCAGCGACAACCTCTGTATAATAATCAGCAATATCCTCGCGCATGATCTTGGTCGCACGTTCAGCAGAAAACTGTTTATCGACCGCCACAGAAGAAACTTCCAGTGCGCGAATCCAGCCACCTAGAGAAATTAAATGTGCCAGGTCCGCATCACGAAGCTTTACTAACTCCACTTCCACATCCTTCTGCGTCGCAGATAACTCCTTTTTCAACTGCGCAATATCCTGCTTTTTTGCACTATCTAACAGACTCGCCGCATGACGGTTGATTCGATCTCCCGCACCCAATGCTTTCCCATACCGCGTTAAATCCGCAGCCATCCGTTCCACTTGATCCATCTGCCCCGCCTGCACAATAAGGAAACCATCAGCAATTAAGAATCCTAATTCAATCGCAAGATCTGCGCGATCCAGTGGCATGCGCTCATTAACTTCACGCTGTGTCTCTACCAAAGGCAAGGGCATCAAAAACTGTAAAGTATCAAACAATTTTGAAATCGATGGTGCCGTAAATTCATTTACACCCAACTCAGCGAGAAAATGTTGATCCTCTAATAAATCATCAGGAATCTCCGCTTTTTCGTTGGAGTCTTCTGGTTTTTCTTGAGGAACCACAGCCACTGCCTCGGGCTCATCGACTCCTTCAACGGGCGTCTCCACTTTCTCCTCCAACACCTCTGGCTTCACCTCCTCCTCGCCGAAGCAAAGACCACTGATCGACACCCCAAACATTAACAAGGCCCAAAATTTCATACGCGCAGTTTGACACTTTCATTCTTAATTCGCAATCGCCAATTCATTTACCCTCTTACTCTGCCGTATTCCTTGGAGTTTAAAGTTTAAAACTTAAAGTTTCCCCCCACTTGACCCGCCTGCCGCATTCCCTTATGCACTGCGGCAGCGAATCATTCTATGTCCAACACGATCATCTACACCAAGACCGACGAGGCTCCAGCACTAGCGACCTATTCACTTCTTCCCATCGTTCAGGCTTTCGCGAAACCCGCTGGAATCAATATCGAAATTCGTGATATTTCTCTCGCTGGTCGTATCATCGCCCAGTTCCCAGATTTACTCACCGTGGACCAGCAAATCCCCGACTACCTTGCGGAACTCGGAAAAATGACGCTCCAGCCAGACGCTAACATCATCAAGCTTCCGAACATCTCCGCATCGGTTCCTCAACTCAAAGCCGCGATCAAAGAACTACAGAGCAACGGTTACGCAATTCCAGACTTTCCAGAAAATCCATCGAGCGACTTTGAAAAACAAATTCTTTTACGTTACGGAAAAGTTATGGGCTCCGCAGTGAATCCTGTTTTGCGCGAAGGAAACTCGGACCGCCGGGCGCCTAAAGCCGTTAAAGACTATGCTAAAAAACATCCTCACTCAATGGGTGCATGGTCGAAAGACTCAAAAACCCATGTTGGCTCCATGGACGGCAAAGGCGATTTCTTCTCGAACGAAAAATCCGTCGTCGTCCCGAAAGCCACCGATGTCAAAATTGAGCTGATCGGAAATGACGGATCCAAAAATGTCCTTAAAGAATCTACCCCTCTGTTAGAAGGTGAAATTATTGACGGGACATTTTTGAGTAAAAACGCTCTCACTGCGTTCCTTGAAACCGAAATCGCTCAGGCAAAATCCTCAGGCGTTCTATTTTCTCTTCACATGAAAGCCACCATGATGAAGGTAAGCGACCCCATCATCTTCGGCCACGCAGTCAAAGTATTCTTCAAAGACCTCATCGCCAAGCACGCCGCTGTGCTCGCACCTCTCAACATCGATTTCAACAACGGCTTCGGCGATCTGGTTTCGAAAATCCAAAAACTTCCAGCCGATCAAAAGGCCGCAATCGAAGCCGACATTCTCAAAGCCTACGAAACCGGCCCGGATCTCGCGATGGTGAATAGCGACAAAGGCATTACCAACCTTCATGTGCCATCGGATGTGATCGTCGACGCCTCCATGCCTGCCATGATTCGCACTTCCGGACAAATGTGGAACGCCGCCGGTAAAGCCCAAGACACTATAGCGGTCATTCCAGATTCTTCTTACGCCGGTGTCTATCAGACCGTCATCGATTTCTGTCGTGAAAATGGTGCTCTCGACCCAAAAACCATGGGCTCAGTTCCAAACGTCGGACTCATGGCAAAAGCCGCTGAGGAATATGGCTCTCACAACAAAACGTTCGAAATCCCGACCGATGGCACCGTCCGAGTCACCGACACCGAAGGCAATGTGCTCTTCGAACATAAGGTCGAGCAAGGTGACATCTGGCGCGCTTGCCAAACCAAAGACGCGTCAATTCGTGATTGGGTAAAACTCGCTGTGAACCGCGCGAGAATTTCTGGCACGCCAGCTATTTTCTGGCTCGATTCAAGCCGTGCTCACGATGCCCAAATCATCGCCAAAGTAAAAACCTACCTAGCCGAATACGATACCAGCAGCCTTGATATTTCCATCCTCCCGCCTGCCGATGCTTGCCTCATCACGCTGCAACGCATCGTTCAAGGCTTGGACACGATTTCCGTCACCGGAAACGTCCTGCGCGATTACCTCACCGACCTCTTCCCTATCCTAGAGGTCGGCACCTCGGCGAAAATGCTCTCCATCGTTCCACTCATGAATGGCGGTGGCTTGTTCGAAACCGGAGCCGGTGGATCCGCACCAAAGCACGTCGAGCAATTCCTCCAAGAAAACTATCTTCGCTGGGATTCACTCGGTGAGTTTTTCGCGCTCGCCGCATCCTTCGAGCACCTAGCACTCACGCAAAACAACGCCAAAGCCAAAGTCCTCGCCGAAACCCTCGATGCCGCCAACGGCCAGTTTCTCGAAAACGATAGGTCCCCAGGTCGCAAGCTCGGCACGATCGATAACCGCGGCTCGCATTTCTACCTCGCACTCTACTGGGCAAAAGAACTCGCCGCACAAAACAGCGATACTGCACTCAAAGCTACCTTCCAACCCATCGCAGAAAAACTCATCGCCAAAGAAGCGACCATCGTCGCCGAGCTCAACGCGGTCCAGGGCAAGCCTGTGAACATCGGTGGTTACTACATGCCCAATGATGAAAAAGCGTTTGCTGCGTTAAGACCAAGTCAAACTTTGAATCAGATTCTTGATCAGAGAAACTAAGATTTCTCTCGGCAAAGACGCAAAGACGCAAAGACGCAAAGCTATTGCTCCTTTCGTAAAATTCATTTGTTACGAAACTTATCTTCCCTTTTCGGCTTTACTGCTTTGCGCGCAATGAAAATCAATTCAGGCGTATTCCCGCATGCGTCTGCGTGATCAAACGCTTCTTCAACAACGCTCCGAGCGTCTGTTTGAAGGTACGCTTTGAAACTCCCAGCTCGTCGTTAATTTCTTCCGCAGAGCTTTTATCGGTCAGCGCCCAGAAGCCGCCGCGTGCGACGAGTTCGCCAATGATTTGTTTCTCCAAATCATCTACCCGCGCGCGACCTGGAGGCGTAAGAATGAGATCGATCTTTCCATCGCCTCTAACAGCAGCGACCCAACCTTTGATTTTTTCTCCGAGCGAGAGTTTTTGAAAAACCTCATTCGAATACAACAAACCCGTATGCTCATGGTTGATGATCGCTTTGTAACCCATCGGTGTCTTACCATAAATCGTCAGTTCCACTTCCTGGCCGGATTCGTAAATAGCTGGGGTGATATCAATGTGGCGCGCGATGCGATTCGTCGCCATCAAGCGCTGGCTTTGCTCATCAACTAGCACTTTGACCAAATAATTTTTTCCGGGTTCCATGCGGGTCTTTTGCTCCCGAAAAGGCACGAGCAAATCTTTCGATAAACCCCAATCAAGAAACGCACCTACACCCGTTACAGCAACGCATTGCAGTTTCACAAATTGCCCCGGCATGGCGCGTGGTGTTTTCATGGTCGCCACCAAGCGATCCTCGGAATCGAGATAGATAAACACATCTAACTCTTCACCGATCACCCACTCTCTCGGGATCTCTCCACGTGGCAGTAGAATTTCGCCTAGATTTTCCGCATCAAGAAACACCCCGAACGGTTGTTCACGGACAATTCGAAGATTCGCTCTGGTTCCAATTTTAATCATGGGATGTGTTCATTTTTTCAACGCAAAGTCGCGGTGATCGCAAAGGAAACGTATTCTTGTCTTCTGTCTCCCAGTCTTGTTTTTTCCGTCTTGATTATTAAGGCGTAAAATCTTTAGGAGCGAGGAGGATTTTCTCAATCGGATGTTTCGTAACAATATTACCCAAGCTACCGCGAGATTTGATCCCGAACTCCGCAAAATGCAGCGGACGTGTGAGGTTACGCAAACGCAGGCCCGATTTCATGTGGATCATCAACATCTGAGCGGAGCTTTCCTCATTGGTGCTGTGCCATTTGAAATACAACACCTTACTCCCCGGCGTGCCTTTGGTGAGATCGTATTCTTTATCCCGAGTCGTTCCACCTACCGTGAAGCGCTTGGCCATCACGGTGCCGTCTTTGCCATCGCGATAAATCATTGAGTAAATCAGATCCTCATCCTTACGGAAAACTGCAACACGTAACGGTTTCGGTCCGACGAAAAATTTATCTGCAACCTTGGTGATCTTCATTTTTCCGTCTGCTGTGAAAATGATGATGTCGTCTAACATCGAACATTTCTCCAGCGCCTCCTCTTTCTTTAAACTTGTTCCGGCGAAGCCGTTCTTTGCATCGAGATAAAGCGTCTCTGAAGCCACGACGACCTGTGTTCTATCCACTCTTGCGAACGAAGAAATTTCCGTCAGGCGTTTACGGTCTTTACCGTATTTTTTTCCGAGTTCTTCATACCAACGAATGGTGTAGCGATTGAGGCTACGGAGGTTTTTATCTGCTTCAGAAATTTCTTTTTCGATCGCCTTGATTTCCTCGTCCGCTTTAAAAGCATTGAACTTTGAAATGCGTTTGATGCGAATTTCAGTCAGGCGCACCAAGTCCTCTTCGGTCACCTCGCGCTTGAGTAATTTTTTAAATGGCTTCAAGCCGTCATCAATTGCTTTGAGAACCGCCTCCCATGTTTCGGATTCTTCGATGTCGCGGTAGATGCGTTTCTCGATGAAGATTTTCTCCAATGAGGAAAAATGCCATTTATCTCCGAGCTCACCGAGTTTGATTTCGAGTTCACGCTTGAGAAGTTCCTTCGTGAGATCTGTGGTGCGACGCAGGATTTCACATACCCCGAGAAACGCGGGCTTTCCATCCACAATCACGCCTGAGTTAGGCGAAATACTTACTTCACAATCCGTGAATGCATACAACGCATCGCGCGTATTCTCTGGATCAGCTCCAACTGGTAAATACACCAAAATATCTGCATGCGCTGCGGTGTTGTCCTCGATCTTCTGAATCTTGATCTTGTTTTTGTCCGCCGCCGCAACAATCGAATCCATCACCCCACCCGTGGTCGTTCCAAACGGAATTTCAGTAATTCTTAGAATGCCTTTTTTCTCAGCATCGATTCTTGCACGAACCCGAATTTTTCCACCGCGCAAGCCTTCTTTATACTCGCTTGCATCCATGATTCCACCAGTCGGGAAATCCGGAACCAAATCAAACGGCTCTTTCCGCAAATGAGCTACTGCGGCAGTGATCAGTTCATTGAAATTGTGTGGTAAAATCTTACACGCAAGACCCACCGCAATTCCCTCAACTCCCTGGGCAAGCAAGAGTGGGAATTTCATCGGCAAGGTTAGTGGCTCCTGATTCCGTCCATCATACGAAGGCAGCCAATGGGTCGTCTTCGGATTAAATGCCACTTCCAACGCAAATTTTGTCAAACGCGCTTCAATATACCGCGGCGCCGCCGCCCCATCTCCGGTGAGCGTGTTTCCCCAGTTTCCCTGAGTATCGATCATCAATTCTTTCTGCCCGATCTGCACCATCGCATCGCCAATCGATTGATCTCCGTGTGGATGGTATTTCATGGTGTTTCCCACCACGTTTGCGACTTTGTTGTAGCGACCGTCATCAAGCTCACGCATCGAATGCAAAATGCGCCTCTGAACTGGTTTCAACCCATCATGCAAATGCGGCACCGCCCGCTCCAAAATGACATAGCTCGCGTAATCTAAGAAATAATCAGAATACATCATCCCAAGGGAAATATGCTGGTCCGGATCGTTACTCATAGAAGCAATGTGCTAGTGGACAAGCCCTTCCGGTGCAAGCATTGCTTCACGTGAAAATGACGTAACCTCCGGTATAGCCCCGAATGACAAGGTTTATCCGCACACACTTGTTGCCTATGTCCACGACCTTTACATGGCGAGAGTGCTCTACGACCAGATGAACCATCAAAAAGTCGCGGTGATCCCAGTAAAAAATCCCAATCCAGCTCCTTTAATCGGTTTTGCGAAATTGGCTAATTGGTAATCCTCGTCGGCAAGATTCTCCAAGCGCACATGGAAAGTTACGTGGTTATTCAGTTCATAACTCGCATGCGCTCTGAGTAGGAAATAATCCTCCAATGGAGCTCCTCCATAGGATCGTGTATCAACATAGCTCGCACCGAAACCCAGCAAGATTTTTTCCAACGGTCGATACAGGATTGAGGCCGTCGCCGTGTTTTCTGGCTGATCTTGAAGCGAATCACCTAACCATGTCCATGAAACCAGGTAATCAACATTTTCCGAAATTTCACCATTCGCAGCGAATTCAACTCCTCGTGTCCGAGTTGCACCAGACAAGTTAACCGGAGGTGGTGAAAGCGGAAAAACAAATGTAGACTGAATTTGATTTTCAATTGAGTTCTCGAAATAGGTGACTGAGAGGCGATGGTGCTCATTCAGTTGCTGTTCAATTCCCAAATCCCAACCTAAACTCCCTTCCGCTTTTAAATTTGGGTTCCCCAAGCCGAATGTGGTGCCATAGAGGTCGAGCAAAGTCGGGGTTCGAAATGCCTTTCCCAGTCCTGCACGCAATTTGGTTTTATCCAATACTTGCCAGCCTCCACCTATACGCCATGTCACTTGCTCGCTATAATTTACATAATCCTCCCAACGCACCACCGAATCAGCCGTGAATCGATCCGTCGGCGTCCACTGCATTCCAAGATGACCTCCATAACGATACTCGTCGGATACGGTGTTAATCGTGTTGGAGTAATCTGTATGCTCCAAGAAACCACCAAAGATCAGATTATAAGCTTCAGATATCTCAAAACTTTGATCCGTCGATAAAACAACTCGCTCTAGATCAGCACCGTAATTTCCGAACCCAGTATCGTTATCAAAACTCTCCTTATACAAACCCATCACGACATTTGAATTCCATCCCGGAGCCAGACGTGCGTTTGCATAAGCTGTGACCAAATTCATATCGACATAATCGATATTGGTTCCGAAAAAGTCATATTGAAACTTCGAGTCTTGCCCTCGATAGGTCATCCCGAGTGTTAGATCTTTGGTCTGCGCCCATTCCAATCTCATAGAGCTGCGGATCAGATCGTAAGACTCATGCGGCGCATCATTATCTGTATGCTCATTCCCCCCACCCACATACCATGAGAATCCATTTTTTTCACCGGAGTTTGATCCGAAAACTTGATGACTACCAAAAGATCCAACCTCGGAGCGCAAATAAGTTTCAGGCTCTCCACTCCCTCTGGCTGTTTCCATCCAAATAACACCGCCCACCGATTCTCCACCATGGATCGCTGCTTGTGGACCGCGAATAACTTCAATCCGACTGAAATCATTCACCCGCGCACCCGAAAGAAAGTTTCCCATGGGTGAGGTGGAATCACTGACGCGAATACCATCGACCACAAGTTGCGAATAAGATGATGTTGACCCACGAATAAACACAGAACCAAGGCCTCCGGTCTGTCCTGCTGTTGATGTCGCAATCACACCAGGAATCCGATCAAGCGCATCCTTGATATCCAGAAGCCCCATCTTTTCCATCTCTTCCGGATCAAGAACTGTCACGGCAGAAGTCGTCCGAGAAATATCCCCAGGCATCCTCCACGCAGAAACGATCAATCGATCCAACTCGCCTTCAACCTCCGCCGTCAATGAACCGCAGAGCACTACCGCTGCCAACCCTAAGGCGCAACCCATCCATGTCGTTCGCTTTTGCGCGAACGTATGTTGTTTTATCATTTATATATTTTCATCTCCGTGAACCTGTATTCCGCAGGTTCGTTCAGAAACTCCCAAGGCTGGCGATCTGACTCAGCTTTCCGTTTTCACGAAAAACCACACAGTGGCGGTACCGCTCCGGATTCTCACCGGATTCCCCATCAATTGACTGCCCGAGCGACGGACTTCCAAAGGAGTGCCGCTGCTATTTCAACAACGACCTTAGGGTTTTATCCGCATGACAGCTGTTATGGAAGGGTAATTATTAGTCTTAAGGTCTTAAAGTCGAAGGTCGAAATCAGAATCGCTGGGGCGATTGGAAGAATGACTCATTACCATTTGCTCTGCTTTCAGACTTTCGACTTTCCGACCTTCCGACTTTCTTCATACTCCCGCCGCATGAACCAACCTCACATCATTGACGGCAAAGCTGTTGCCGCCGCCGTCCTCGAAGAATGCCGAAGCGAAACCGCCGCACTCAAAGCAAAAGGAATCACCCCAGGCTTGGCGGTTGTGTTGGTTGGAAACGATCCAGCATCCGCTGTTTACGTCGGATCAAAAGCCCGAACCTGCGCTGACCTTGGATTCCATTCAGTAAAAATCGAACTCCCTGCCGAAACGACCCAAGAAGAACTCCTCAAAGTCGTCGCCAATCTCAATGCTGATCCAGCCGTGCATGGCATCCTTGTTCAATCTCCCCCACCAAAGCACATCGACGAAGAAACCATCATCCGTGCGATCGATCCTCGCAAGGACGTCGATGGCTTCCATCCAGAAAACGTTGCCAAACTGGTTTTAGAAGATCCCACCGGCTTCGTCCCCTGCACGCCGGCTGGCTGTATGAAATTGTTAGAAATTTCAGGGATCGATACCAACGGCGCAGAAGCCGTCGTGATCGGCCGCTCCATGATCGTCGGCAAACCGATGGCGATGTTGTTGGTTGCAAAAAACTCCAACGCCACCGTGACGATCGCTCATTCACGTTCCAAAGATCTCCCCGCTATCTGCCGCCGCGCAGATATCCTCATCGCAGCTGTCGGTCGTCCTGAAATGGTCAAAGCCGATTGGGTGAAACCCGGTGCCGTCGTCATCGATGTCGGCATCAACCGCATCGCCGATCCATCGAAAAAATCCGGCACCCGTCTCACGGGTGATGTCGCCTATGACGAAGTTGCTCCAAGATGCGCAGCGATCACTCCTGTTCCCGGTGGTGTAGGACCGATGACCATCGCGATGCTGATGAAAAACACGCTGCAAGCTGCGAGGCAGTTGGGGTAGTTAGAAGCCTCCAGCGCTAGCAACCCGCACTCCAAGCCTCAAACATCATCCGAAACGTCGGTGAAAAATCAGTGGGATTTGCCTCAACCCAAGCTTTAATTTCAGCGATCGGAAACGGCATCATGGATTCGATCTCTGCCACTGGGAAATTCACCGCTCCGTCGTGTTGGGTTGTGAAAAGCTGAATATGCTCCCAACCCGTTTCTTCCGAAGGTTTCAAAGAAGCAACTTGTTTCAAATCTTCGGAAATTTTCTTAACCCCGATTTCTTCACCCAACTCACGAACAGCTGCTGTTAGATAATCTTCTCCTGCATCTAGATGACCGGAAACACTAGAATCCCATACGCCCGGATTTTTATCTTTGTGTAACGATCTTTTCTGCAACCACAAGTCGCCATTGCGGTTGAAAACCAAAACATGCACCGCGCGGTGGATCAGATTTTTCGCATGCACTTCTGCACGAGTCGCTTTACTAACAAGAACATCGTTTTCATCCACCACATCGAAAATTTCATCATCGCTCTGTGGTTTATCCCGCAGTGGATGCGTGTCGTAAGCACGTGTGAGCTCGATCCATTTTTTCAAATCTAACTCCTCGCCTCTGACAGTGGTCGACAAGCCGAGTTGCCCGGCGATCTCTTTCCAATCATGTGTATCGGGAAGCTGCTTGCCCATTTGCTTGCGACGTTGTGCAAATCCCCTGCGGACCAATTCATCAAACAAACGTGCATCAAAAACCAGCGCGTCTTTATCTTCACGCGGAGTCAACACCGCCACGGCCGAGTCAATCGATGGTCGCGGATGAAACGCTTCTGGCGGAACGACTTTTAAAGGTTGGATCTTCCAGTTCACCTGCATCCGTAAACTCAAAATCCCATAGTCCTTCGTCCCTGGCTGCGCACCCAAGCGATCGATCACTTCCTTCTGCAACATGATCACCGCCCGAGAAAACGGATGTGGCCGACTCATCAAATTTTTCATAATCGCCCCACCCGATGAGTAAGGAAGATTTCCAAGAAACTTTAGGGGTCGATGTTTAAACAAAAACCGTCGGTCAAACTTCGCGCCATCTGCTAGATGAACTTCCACATCATCCCTGTCTTTAAAGCGCTTGCGTAAATCCTCTGCCAGCCTCGCGTCAAACTCGATCAAGATCACCCGACGCGCTTTTCCTAACAAATGTTCCGTTAGCGATCCCGCACCAGGCCCCACTTCCACCACCGCCTCATCCGGTTTCAGCTCCAGCTGAGAAACGATCCAACGCGAGATATTCGCATCGATCAAAAAGTTCTGCCCAAGCTGCTTGCTAGGCATCACCCCCGCACGATCCAATACCTCTCGAATTTCTTGCCCATTCATCTCCCCGAAACCTGAATCACGAATCACCACGTGACCAGAGTAGATTCAGGGTGAAATCGATCTTAAGGTAATTCCTGCTTATTTTACACGGAGGGAAGGAGGAAGAAAGGAGGTGAAGGAGGAAGAATCTTAAAGTTTTATAAAAAAATCCAACCCACTAAAAAATCAGCAAACCAAGCACTCCCCGTCCTCCCATCTACCTCCTTCCCTCCGTGTAAATCTTTGCCCGAAACCATCCAAGACCCACAAACTTAGTGACTGGCGCTCTTCTATTTTCCGTCTATTTTTCACCCATCCATGGTTTCCCAAGAGCTCAAAACCAAACTCCGTGATGTTCCGCACCAACCCGGTGTCTACATTATGAAAGATCGCTTGGGCTCGATTATCTACGTAGGAAAAGCGATCGACCTGAAACGCCGGGTCTCCTCCTACTTCGTGCCTTCAGGGAAAAATCGAGCCAACCTCAAAACCCGCGCCCTGATGGATTCGATCCATGATTTTGAATTCCACATCGTCCGCAACGATGAGGAGTCGATGATTCTCGAAGGCAAGCTCATCAAAGACTACCGCCCGCGCTACAACGTCGCGTTTAAAGACGACAAACGTTTCCTTCACGCCCGCGTCCGCCTGACCGATCCCATCCCGCGCCTCTCCTACGTCCGTTCTAAAAAAGAAGACAACGCCCGCTACTTCGGACCGTTTCCGCATTCCAGCGCGCTCATCGAGACGATCAACTGGCTCAACCGCCGACTCGGCCTCCGCGTCTGCCGCGCAGCGAATCCCGGCGAGAAAGATTACAAACACTGCAACGCCGATATCATCCGCAACTGCTCCGCCCCATGCATCGGCCGCATTTCTAAGGAAGACTATTTAGAAAAAATCCAAGATGCCTGCCTGATCCTCGAAGGAAAAGGCAAGAAGGCACTCTTCGATGAACTCGAAGACGAAATGCAAGCTGCCTCCGAAGTGTTAGATTTCGAAAAGGCGGCAACGTTTCGGGACATCATCGCCAACCTCAAAAAAACCCTCACCCCCACCCGCCAATTCGCGCGTGGACGCGGTGTCCCAACCACTGTCAAACCCACCGAAGATCTAGCAGACCTCGGAGAAGCTCTCGGACTCAATTCTCCACCACGTATCATGGAGTGCTTCGATATTTCAAACGTCTCATCGAACCACATCGTCGCTTCCATGGTGCGTTTCACCAACGGCCATCCGGACAACCAAAACTACCGCCGCTACCGCATCCAAACCGTCACGGGACAAGACGACTTCGCATCCATGGCGGAAGTGGTAATGCGTCGTTACTCCCGCATCCTTCGTGAAAACACCTCCGAGGAAATGGAACACTCACAAGAATCCCTGATCGATCAACAACGCCGACTCGCCAAAGCCGGCAAAGCCAAAATTATTCTCCCAGACCTCGTCATCGTCGACGGAGGAAAAGGCCAGCTCTCCAGCGCATTCAAACAACTTCGTGCACTCGGCCTTCAGGAACTTCCCATCATCGGGCTCGCCAAACAACACGAAGAAGTCTTTTTCCCAGGAAAATCCGAGCCTCTCCTCATCCCCCACGACCGCGGCGCCCTCAAGCTTCTGCAACGCATCCGCGACGAAGCCCACCGCTTCGCCAACGGCTACAACGAACTCCTCTACCGTCGCCGCATGAAAGAAAGCGCTCTAGACGACTGCCCAGGTATGTCACCTCGCCGCAAAGCACTGCTCTTGGAAAAATTCGGTTCCGTCGCCCGTATCCGCAAAGCGACCACCCAAGAAATCGCCAAAATTCCCGGAATCTCAGAGAATTTCGCACTGAACATTCTCAAGCATCTGAGTTAAATGATCTCTTATCCGTGGCTGGAACTTACAGTCCTAGGCAGTCGAGAGGACATCCTATCCCAAATCTAAACTCGCACCACGTTAACTTCCCACCCTTGACCACACATCCTTAAAGCATTACTCACAACCCATGGAAAACGATCTCACCTTGGCCGTCGAGGCCGCCCTAGAAGCCGGAAAACTCCTCCGCAAACATTTCGGCAAATCCCTCACGGTCGATGAAGCGCATCATCACGACATCAAACTCGCGCTCGACAAAGAATCCCAAGATCTGATCACCAGCATCCTCCTCACCGCGCGCCCCACCGATGCACTCTATGGCGAGGAAGGCATCGCTGGAAACCAAGACTCCAACCGCCACTGGATCGTCGATCCCATCGATGGCACCGTGAATTTCTTCTACGGCATCCCTCATTTCTGCGTATCCATCGCCCTGCGTGTCGGCGACGAAGTCGTGCTCGGCGTCATCCACGATCCCATGGTCGGTGAAACTTGGACCATCGTAAAAGGTGGACAGCCCATGTTAAATGGCGAACCTGTTAAAGTTTCACCACGCGAAAAACTCGAAGAATCCATCCTCTTCATCGGCTGCGGAAAAGACACCGAAGCCCTCAATACTGGCATCGAACGTTTTCACAAAGCATCCCTCCGCGCCCGCAAAATGCGCATGATGGGTTCCGCCGCCCTCGGCATGGCCTACATTTCCTGCGGCCGGCTCGATGCCTACGTCGAATCCACCATCTCACTATGGGACATCGCCGCCGGCCAACTACTCGTTGAAGCCGCCGGAGGAAAAGTTACCCTCACTCAAAAACCAGGAAAATCCGATTCCTACTCCATCGTCGCCACCAACGGCAAAATCCCTATTGAAGAGATTTTATAAGTTGGTGAATCGCAAATGACTCTTCCATTCAAAAATCAACAATCGTCAATCATCAATCGTCAATTAATCTTGATCCATGTGGATTCCAAAAAAAGCTGTTAGATAATACATTTTATTTACGATTGATGATTGTTGATTTTGGATTTTTGATTTGAATATGTTACACCTTTAACTCTTTACCATTCACTTCCATGATCGGCACAGGCTACGACGTCCACCAGTTCGCGGAAAACCGCCCGCTCATCCTCGGTGGGGTGCACATCCCACACACCCACGGCCTCGCCGGACACTCTGATGCGGATGTCCTATGCCATGCCATCGCCGATGCCGTCCTAGGAGCGATGGGCAAACCCGATATCGGCTTTTACTTCCCGCCCGGCGATCCGTCTTGCAAAGATATCTCCTCGTTAAAAATCCTAGAAAAATGCCGCGAGCTCCTCTCTGAGGAAAATCTAACATTGTTAAATGTCGATTCCACCCTCATCGCCGAAGCCCCAAAAGTTCTCCCTCATCGCGAAGCCATGCAACAAAACATCGGCATCGCCCTAGGCATCTCACCGAAAAGAGTCGGCATCAAAGCCACGACCAACGAAACCATGGGCTTCATCGGAAGAAAAGAAGGCATCGCCGCAATGGCGGTGGCGCAAGTGGAATAACCGCCATTGTTCCAAATCAAAAATCAAACCTCAACAATCATCAATCGTCATTCAAACCGAATGAAGAAACCTCTCCACTCCTCTCCCCCAAGGCCAACAGCCTAACTTATGCCAGCCAAGTGCAACGCACTGGGTAAAATCTCGCAAAAAAAATCTAAGCCCTGAAGAGGCGTTTTAATTGATTCTTTGCGTTGAAATTCTACCCGTCGCCCTACGCCGTCCTATAATTCCATATTTCGGCGCAACGATCAAACTCAGCACAAACAACGATGCCTGAGCCAGAACAACGCAACCACTCGTCGAGAGGTCAGCATGGTAGCTGATCAGAATCCCAATGATCGTCGCGGAGACCGAAGATAAAACAGAGATGACTAACATTCGATCAAACCGATCCGTCCAAAGATAAGCCACACAACCCGGAGTGATCAGCATCGCCACAACGAGAATGATTCCAACCGCCTGCATCGCCACAACGATCGCCAAAGCCAATAAGCTGAGCAGTAGATAAGTTAGAAAATGATCCGGTAACGCCATCACTCTCGCTTGGACAGGATCAAAGCAAATCAGCATTAGATCTCTTCTCAGAACCAAACTCACCAGCAAAACGCATCCACCTAACCACAAGGTCTGATGCACTTGCGCACTGCTGATGCCTAAAATATTTCCCACTAGGATATGATCCAAATGCAGATCGGATGGCGTCTTACTGAAAATTACTAAACCGAAGGCAAACAAGCCGGTGAACACCACACCCATCGCCGTATCTTCTTTGACCCTGCTGTGGCGTTTCACAAACCCACTTCCTGTTGCGCAAAACAAACCTGCGGCAAATGCCCCGATGATCAATGGAATACCAAAAATATATGCCAGAACAATTCCAGGAAGAACCGCATGCGATACCGCATCGCCCATCAGCGACCATCCTTTCAAAATCAGAAAGCATGAAAGCACCGCACACATCGCTCCAATCAGCACACCTACAAGCAGCGCGTCTTGCATGAATGGGTATTGAAACGGCTCTAGAAACACATTCAAGAAGCGCCCTCCTCCACGTTGACTTGTTCTCGCAGTTTACTCCGGCGATTCGCAATCAAACCATGCTTGGGTGCGAATATAAAAACACCGAGAAAAACCAAGGCCTGCAACGAAACAATACAACCACCCGTTGCACCATTGAGAAAATAACTCGTATATGCCCCGACCATTGAAGTCACGATTCCTAACCCAGATGAAATCCAAATCATTTTCCCAAAGCGATCGGTCAACAAATAAGCGGTCGCTCCCGGTGTCACCAACATCGCCAACACAAGAATCGCACCTACCGCCTGCAACGCAGCCACCGATACAGCCGCTAGCGAACCCAATAAAATCATGTGCAAAATCATAGGCTTCAACCCCAGAGCACGAACTTGATTTGTATCGAAACAATACAGCATCAGATCTTTCCATTTAAGCCCCAACAAACCAAGAACCACCACCGCGATCACCACAACTTGCAACACATCCCCTGCTGCGATTCCTAGAATATTTCCATACAAAATTACCTTGAGATCCAATCCCGCAGGGAAAGCCGTGATCAGCACCAAGCCCAATGCAAAAAATGAAGTGAACACGATCCCGATCGTCGCATCTTCACGAATCCTACTTTGTGCTCGAATGAAAGCCATTGCCGCTGTTGCCAAAATCGCAGCGACGAAAGCACCAAGCGCAAACGGCAAACCTAACAGATAAGCGATCACCACCCCAGGAACCACGGCGTGCGACAGCGCGTCTCCCATCAGCGACCAACCTTTCAAAGTTACGAAGGACGATAGAAAACCGCAGACTCCACCGACCAAGGCACTCACCCAAATCGCTCGCAGCATATATTCATACTGCAAGGGATGATGTAGATATTGAAGCACTTCACTCATTCGTTGTGCTCTTCCGATCGTTGTTTCAACAACTCCTCGTGATCCGCCCTATCTCGGTATTCCAAATGCCCGTCCTTACCAAAAACCAAGGGCCGCTCGTCATCAGAGAAAACTCGAACTTTCCTGCCGTCGTGTGCTTGAATCGTCGATTGCTCGAATTGAAATTCTCTTAGCAACCCACCGAATGCCACCGTCAAATTTTGCTCGGTAAAAACATCAGCCGTCGGCCCATAAGCCAAGACGGTGCGATTCATCAACACCACCTGATCACAAAACTCAGGAACACTCCCCAAGTTATGCGTCGAGACCAAGATGATGCATCCAGCCCTTTTCAGTTCCTGCAACAATCCAATGATCGCCTGCTCCGTGCTAACATCAACACCCGTAAAAGGTTCATCTAACAAAATTATCCTTCCCTCTTGAGCCAACGCACGAGCCAAGAACACGCGCTTTTTCTGTCCTCCACTGAGTTCACCAATCTGCCGATCGCGATATTCCCACATCGAAACACGTTTCAAACTCTCCTCCACTTTTTTACGATCAACCGCTCGCGCGATCCGTAGGAAATTCATGGCTCCGTAGCGACCCATCATCACCACATCCCAAACACTTACCGGAAACTGCCAATCGACCTCCTCTGACTGCGGCACGTAAGCCACGAGACGTTGTTTCAAAATTTCTTTCACTGGCCGACCGTTGATCGCAATCGATCCAGAGGTTGGCTTAAGGAAACCCATGATGCTTTTGAATAAAGTCGATTTTCCACTGCCATTCACCCCCACCAATGCGCAGATCGTTCCACCTTCTAGCGAGAAGCTCGCATTGCGCAGAGCTTGTTGCCCATTCGAGTAAGCAACCGAAACCTCCTGAACCTTCAGAGTCGGCGCGCTTTCAACTTTTTCTGGATGTTCGGGGTAGCTCATTTGCTTTCAGTAAATCCTTTCACGATGGTTTCAGCGTTAATCTCTAACAATTTTAGATACGAAGGAGCTGGGCCATCTTCAGCGGTCAGTGAATCGACATACAGCACACCACCGTAACAAGCACCCGTTTCTATCGCCACTTGCTTTGCTGGCTTGGGACTGACGGTGCTCTCTGAAAATACCACAGGCACATGATTTTTCCTGACTTCATCGATCACATGACTGACTTGCTGAGGTGTTCCCTGCGCATCGGCATTGATCGGCCAGAGATATAACTGCTTTAATCCATAATCGCGACACAGGTAAGAAAACGCTCCCTCAGATGTGACTAACCAACGCTTCTCCTCCGGAATGGTTTCGATCATTTTTCTAAGCGGCGCATCCAATGCCGAGATCTTCTCAATATAGGCGGCTGCGTTCGCATTGTAGGTTTCTGCGTTTTCTGGATCCACTTTCACCAACGCACGACGAATATTTTCCGCATAGATCTTGGCATTTGCCGGCGACATCCATGCGTGCGGATTGGACTTACCTGTGTATGGGCCTTCCGTGATTCCCATCGGTTCGATTCCTTCGGTCAAAACGGCCGATGGCACCTTATCTATTTTCGCGAAAAACTTCTCGAACCACAGCTCAAGATTCATCCCATTCCATAGTAAGAGATCCGCCTGCTGTGCTTTGATGATGTCTTTTGGTGTTGGATCATAGCCATGGACTTCTGCGCCTGGCTTAGTGATCGATTCCACAACCGCCGCATTCCCCGCAACCTCCCGCGCCATATCCGCAATGATCGTGAAACTTGTGATGACTCGAATTTTTCCAGTTTGATCCAGCTCACCACGCTCTTCACAGCCAGTTAACACCCATCCAGAAATCCCTATGCAGAACATCACCAAAACGATCCTCGCCAATCTCCCTGCTGCATTCGCGTTTGCTTGCCTCTTCATTTTTTGTGCTGCTATTTAGAAATAATGTAAATTGTTAGTCTAGGCTAATTTTAAGTGAAGATCATTCATTTTGATCATATTAACCACATCCACATCCCTACTTCGGATCGCTAGATCCGATCTTCTTAATCGGCGCCATCAGCGGAGCGACTGCATCTCCCTCCATGGGAATTCTCAGTAACCTACGGCAAGAGGGACAAACAATGCCTAGTCCGTCGTGATCTAGAGGAATGCGAAACACAAAGCGACAATCTGGGCAGACGTGAGCTCCCCAGCGCCTGGCTTTCTCTTTGGATGTTCCGCTTTCCGACACGCTGTGAGCTTGGATGAAATACCGGTGGCTTTGCAAGTCTAGGGTTTTTAGACCTTTTGCCAAAAGTCATTGCCGAAAAGACCGAGCCTATGGTTGCCGAGTCCAAGGCGCGATGAGGGCGCGGATAAGCATCCGCAACCGAAGAGCAACGCCGTAATCGGCGTCATCAGGCCGGTACTGTGAAATCCTTTCCGCAGAGCGGCACAAATCCAAAACCTGATCCGATCCCGTTTCGGTAAGGACTTTTGGGAAACGGTCTAGTGCCGGAGGCTTTGGACTGCTGCCCCGACACGTCGGGACAGCAGTCCAAAGCCAATAATCACAATCTCACCTAACTATCTTCCAAAAAAATCCTACCCGCTTTTCTTCTCAACCGCTTTCCACCCGGCAAATTCACGCTCGCAGATTTCTCGATATTCAGCAACTCCACGCAACGTTCCAGCAGCCGCCAATCCACATTTTCAATCTGCTTTATCTTCAAATAATCCGCAATCACCGCGCGGGATAAAACTGCGGGCAAATTCTTCATCGCACCCGTGTGCAAGCGACCTTGTGGATCGGTCGCCGAGGCAGCGGAAATACTCCAATCCAACAACTCACGCCATTCGCTATCAATTTCTGCAGCGCGGATGAGGTTCGGCGTGATGTCGCGCTTGGCGATTTCATCGAGTAATGGGATCGCTTCATTTCTCAAACGATTCCGCACCACATCGTTCACCGTATTCGTTGCATCTTCTCGCCAAGGAAACTTACGCTCATTCATCCACTCAGCGAGCTCGACTTTGCGAACAGCTAATAATGGCCGAATCACCGTCATTTCTCGGCCGTCCATACTGAGTTCGTTGGCTTCACTCATTCCTCGGCAACCGAGAGAGCCGCGCACCAGATTCCATAGAATCGTCTCTGCCTGATCGTCTGCATGATGAGCCAGCAAAATCAACCGACAGCGTTGTTCTTTTCCACACTTTGCAAAAAACGCATGCCTTGCCGCCCTGCCAGCCGTTTCCAATGAATCTCCAGTTAACTTCATCTGTGCCAAGATATCCACTTTTTCAAGGAGCACCTCATAACCCAAACGCTTTCCTAACAGTTTAACAAACTTCGCATCACCCGTGGACTCTGCACCTCTCAACCCATGATTCAAATGGCAGACCACGACTTTTTGAAAACCTTCAGCCTTCAGTAGATGCAGCAATGCAGTCGAATCCAAACCACCGGAAACCCCGATCATGAGTTTCTTTTGCCGCGAAGCATGCTCAAGCCACGGGATATTCACAACTGCAAGGGTTCTCCGTTTTCAAACACCATTCGCTTCCCACTAATCGGATGCGTGAAACTCAATTTCCATGCTTCCAATTGCATCGGCGCGTCATCGATATCCAAAGTCTGCGTGTCGCTCATCTGCTTATTCGGCAGGTAACAAGGATCACCGACCACAGGGAAACCAAGCTCCCAAAGATGCACGCGGATCTGATTGGTTCGACCACTTCCCAGTCTCGCTTCAAGCCATGCTGTGCCATCTGCGCAACGTTCTTTGACAACAAATTCCGTGCGAGCTTCTAGGCCGTCTTCTTCATCCACGCTGCGTCCGCCGGGTCCTTCGACTTCTTTAGAAATCGCAAACTCACAAACTTTCTCATTCCACTCAGGACAACCTTGCACTTTCACCCGATAGATTTTCTCTATCGTTCCATCGAGAAACTGACGTTGCAGCAACCGACAACAATGACGCGTTCTCGCAAACAACACCAAGCCTCGGGTATTCGCATCTAAGCGATGCACCGCACGCAGAAACTTCGGTGCGTAAACCTCATTCATCAAATACTGCAGGGTGTTGCGATGATACCTGCCGCTTGCATGCATCGGCAGCGGCGCGGGTTTTTCAACCAAGACCAAAGCCTCGTCATCCCAGATAATGCGAATCCCAGTCGCAACGGCAGGCTCCACGGCTGGTGGAAAAATTTGCAAAATTCTCTCACCCGCACGGACCACATGATCCACTCCGCGCACTTTTCCGCCATAACTAATAAAACGTCCTTCCGCGCATCTTTGCTCCCATTCCTCGCGTGAAATCTGCGGAAACTGCTCCACCAATAAATCGATCAGCAGCCACCTATCATACTTCGCCGCAACGTTTACCGGCCTGCGATTTTCCAGTGGAATCGATCCCGGTAACATGCGGCAGACTTCATCTAGTTTTGTCTGTGCATCGACGATGCGCTCGGCCATTTTTTCTGGCTCTGCTTTGAAACAATGCGGACAACTTACGCCTCCGACATAACGCACGTCTTCTTGATCCTGCGCATCGAGTGGAGCCAGGCACGCGTAACAAATCGCAGAATCCGTCTCCTGCAACGCCGGATCCACTCCAACCCTCTGATCGAATACAAAACATTCCCCGTCGTAGTGATCGCCACCGCATTCCTCAAAGTATTTTAAAATCCCACCGTCGAGTTGATAGATATTTTTGAAACCTTCCATCTCCATAAATGGACCTGCCTTCTCGCAGCGAATCCCGCCCGTACAGAACATGACAATGGTTTCATCTTTCATCTCCTGTGGTAGCTCTCTAACTGCGTTAGGAAATTCGCGGAACGTGCGGATATCTGGCACGACTGCACCTGTGAATGTTCCGAGCTTCACCTCATAATCATTGCGTGTATCGAGCAGCGTAATTTTCCTACCTTCATCCAACCAGCGCTTCAGTTCTTTGGCAGAAAGCTTCGATGATGTGCGCTTTCCAGGAGCAACTCCCTCAACCCCAAAAGAAATGATCTCCTTCTTGATCCGCACCAACATGCGGCGGAACGGTTGATCATCACTCACACTGACTTTCCCCACAAAATCCTCCAACCCCGGAAGCTGCCGCAGCCTTCCCATCAATCGATCAATCCCCTTCTCCGAGCCTGCGACGAAAAGATTCACTCCCTCCACGCTCAACAAAATCGTCCCTTTGAGCCCAGCATCTTTGCACAAAGCCAACAACTCCTCCCGAAGCTCTTTCAGCCCCGAAAGATCCACAAAGCGATACGCCGCCAAATTTGTTACCTTTTCTCCTGTCATACCGAGACCCGAAATCTGCCAACCGTGGCGGCGGTTTGCAACCGCCCAGCCAAAAAAATTTAGCCCTACTTATAATGATAACGCATTTGCACAAATGTAATGCCGTGTTCGAACTGTTTGTAAACGATACGAAGTTCATCAGTAATACGGCGTGACCAGTAACCGCTTAGGTTGTGTTTGAGTGATTCAGGCTTTCCGATCCCATCATGTGGAGATCGCTGGATTTCTTGGATCAAGAGATGGATTCTTTTGAGAACTTTCTGATCTGTCTTTTGCCAGTATTGATAATCCTCCCAGGCCTGCGCTGTGAGAGTGATGTTCATTGAGTCAGGTCGATTTTTTTCAAAACTGTATTCCCTTGTTCAGCAGCTTCGATCGAAGCGATGAGACGCTTCGCGTTTGCCGGGCTACGCAACAGATAGGCAGTTTCCTCCAATGCCTCGTAATCCTCCAAAGAAATCATGACAACCGCTTGATCACGATTCCGGGTAATGATCACCGGATCCCGGTCGATGCAAACGCGATCCATGGTCGATGCTAAATTCTCTCTGGCCGCCGTGTAGGTAATCGCATTCATATGGACAGGATAACGTCCATATATATCCAAAAGTCAAATGGTTTGTTTGAGATCCGCTCTCTTCCTTGAAGTTTAGAATTTAAAATTTAGAGTTTCCACCATGCTGCTCCAAGAACTCGTTCAAATCGCGTCGGTGAATCCCGATCATGCCTCTCCAGAACAGGCGGATCTTGCAGGAGAACAGCGGATAGCGGATTTCCTGAAAATCTGGCTCGAAAACATCGGAGCAGAAGTCACTCTGGAAGAGATCGAGCCCGGCCGACCCAACTTGATCGCACGCTTCGCGCCACTTGATGGTCGTCCTCGTATCTTGCTTGGACCTCACCTTGATACGGTAGGTATTGACAACATGACCATTCCACCATTCTCGGGCGAAATCCGTGATGGCAAAATCTGGGGCCGTGGCACTTCAGACACCAAAGGCCCGATGGCAGCGATGCTGATGGGTTTGAAAAACAACAAGGAAATCCTCAAAGACCTTCCGGTGGCTGTCGATTTCGTGGCGTTCATGGGAGAAGAAGCCTCACAGCATGGCTCCAAACATTTCGCCAAACATCACGCAGCAGAATATGCATTCGCCATCGTGGGTGAGCCGACATCGATGCAGGTTGTGCGCATCACCAAAGGTTCAGTTTGGGCAACCCTGACAGCGAGTGGTATTTCTGTGCATTCCTCCCAACCTGAAAAGGGTGACAACGCAATCCTTAAACTCTCGCGTGCTCTTTTAGATCTTCAGGAAACCCTCGCACCAAAACTTGCTGCATACACCGATGAAATCCTCGGTCACTCAACCATGAACATCGGAGTAATCTCCGGAGGATTGGCGGCAAACATCGTCCCTAACCTCGCTACTGCGCAGATCGACATCCGCCAAACTCCATCGCTCTACTGCGCGGGTGGTGCGCTTCAACTTCTGAGAGAGACGATTGCAGAGCTGAGACTTCCGTTAGATATTATTTACGCCCATGAGAATCCTCCCATGGAAACGGATGCAGAAAATCCTTACATCCAGAAACTTCTCGCCGCCTCGCCATACACTGAACTCGCTGGCGCACCATGGTTTTCTGATGCGGCTCATCTTTCTGCTGCGGGACTTCCATCGATTTGTATCGGGCCCGGATCGATCGCTCAGGCGCATACCAAAGATGAGTATATTGAGATCGATAGGCTGTTAGAGGGTGAAGCTTTCTTTACGGATTTTATTCGGAGGTTGAGGTAGAGTATAGGTCTTATACGACCTATACGACCTATCATGAAAAAGCCGATGTGGACATCGGCTCTCCAACAAAAAACCCCGGTCACCTTGCGATGAACCGGGGTTGGTTTGAGTGTTGTTAGAATTAAGCGGAGACCACGTCTTCTTCGTCTTCGAAGATTTCTGGTGCTTCGACGATTGGCTCTGGCTCTTCGACAGTGAACTCGAACTCCGAATCACGATGGTGATGGAAGCCGGTGCCCGCTGGGATGAGGTGACCCATGATGACGTTTTCTTTGAATCCGGTGAGGTAATCGATACGACCAAGAGTCGCTGCTTCGGTAAGAACACGGGTGGTGTCTTGGAAGGAAGCGGCGGAGATGAACGAATCGGTTTCCAGAGAGGCTTTGGTGATACCAAGTAGAACTGGCTCGCCTTCGGCAGGCTTACCACCGTTGGCAACGATCTCGGCGTTGACCTTTTTGAAGGTGGTGCGCTCGACTTGATCACCCCAGAGGAATTGATCGGCATCGCCCGGATCGGTGATTTTCACCTTACGGAGCATCTGACGAACGATCACCTCGATGTGCTTGTCGTTGATTTCCACGCCTTGGACGCGGTAAACCGATTGGACTTCGTTCACAAGGTGTTCTTGGAGTTCGGTAGCGCCGCAAGCTTCGAGAAGATCTTCCGGAGAAACTGGGCCTTCAGTGATTTGATCGCCGCGTTTCACTTTGTCACCTTCAGTCACGATGATGTGTTTGCCCATCGGCACGAGGTGATCGACTTGTTCGCCGGTGGTTGAATCGGTAACGATGACCTTTTTCTTACCGCGGACGTTTCCACCGAAGGAAACGTCGCCTTCGATTTTAGCGATGACGCATGACTCTTTCGGTTTGCGAGCTTCGAAGAGCTCAGCAACACGAGGGAGACCACCGGTGATGTCTTTGGTGCGGGCCACTTTACGTGGAGTTTTCGCAAGCTGAGTTCCCCCAGTGACCACTTCGCCTTCTTTAACAGAAAGGTGAGCGCCAACAGGAATGGAGTAGCTGATGATGACTTCACCAGTTTTCGGATTGGTGATGCAAACCTGAGGATGGAGATCCTCTTTATGCTCGGTAACCATCGTTCCTTTTTTGCCAGTTTCTTTATCAACTTCAGCGGCAACCGTGATGCCGAGGATCATGTCGCGGAATTCAACTTTACCGGCTTTCTCGGTGAGAATCGGCACGTTGTATGGGTCCCATGTTACAATCGTATCACCTTTTTTCGCATCTTCACCGTCTTTGACGGAAATGATCGAACCGATGATGATGCTGTGGCTCTCGAGTTCTAGGCCGCCTTTATCACGGATCGAGACCGAACCGTTTTTATTGAGCGCAACCCAGTTACCATCCGAGTCTTGAACAACGCGGAGGTCTTTATAGACAAGGCGTCCAGCATTCTTGGTTTTGATGATGGGTTGTTTGAAGGTTGCTGCAGCAACACCACCCACGTGGAAAGTACGCATCGTGAGCTGGGTTCCTGGCTCACCGATCGACTGTGCGGCAATGATACCGACAGCTTCACCGATCTTGACTGGATGGCCAGTTGCGAGGTTGAGACCGTAGCAGTTTGCACAGCAACCACGATCGGCTTCACAAGTGAGAACCGAACGGATTTTGAGTTTCTCGTGGCCGATTTTCTCAAGCGCGTTGGCTTGGGATTCGCTGATGACGTCGTCAACTTTGACGATGATATCACCCGTGATCGGATCTTTGATTTGTTCGCAAGAAACGCGACCGTAGATACGAGTGGAAAGTGAAGCGACTTCCTCGTCACCGTCGTAGATGGCCTCGACCG
>JBILMI010000097.1:0-8455 GCA_044375585.1 Luteolibacter sp. | reverse complement strand
AAAAATCTAACAATCTTGGTTGTTGGAAGCTCGCTAAGCAACTTGGTGTAAAACGTTACTACGAATATGTTCACGATTATGGCTTTGGTGAGCGCACTGGAATCCAGCTCAGTGGAGAAAATTCTGGTACAGCTGCGATAGCAACACTTCCAGTTGATTTTTCGCGTGCGTCTTACGGCTATTATATTGGAGTTACGCCAATTCAAATGGCCACAGCCTACTCAGTGGTTGCAGGCGATGGTCGTTTACTTCGTCCTAAAATCGTTAAGTCATTGATCGCGAATGATGGAACAATTATTGAGGAATTCCCGACGGTAAGTCGTGGCCAAGTGATCTCTCCTGAAACAGCAAAAAAAATGCGGTCAGCTCTTTATAAAGTGACTCAACTAGGCGGCACGGCAACTAAGGCTGCGGTATCAGGATACAAGGTTTGCGGCAAAACAGGAACGGCTATTAAGCACGATCCTAAGCGTGGCGGATATATCGATGGTGGGTATGTTGTTTCTTTCGCTGGTTTTATGCCGGCGGATAACCCCGCATTTGTCTGTTATGTAGTGATCGACGAACCGATGACTACGGAATATCCGCGTTATGGAGGAACTATCGCGGCACCAATTTTTTCTCAAATCGCACAGCGACTTGCCAGACAGATGAATCTCCAGCCTACCGAGCCAATCACAGAAACAGTCGCAAATCGGTAGCAATAAACAAAAAGTAAAATGCTCCTTCGGCAACTCATTTCAAAATTACAAAATGTCACGATCTCAGGATCTGTTGACATCGATGTCTGTGCACTAACAGCTGATTCACGCACGGTTTCTAAAGGTAGCTTGTATGCAGCAATCCGCGGGACTTCGATTAACGGTCATGATTTTATAAGCGATGCGATTTCAGCGGGAGGTTTGGTCATTCTTGCAGAAATTGCACCACCTTTGGATTTGCCTGCGGAAATTAGTTGGTTACAGGTTTCCGATTCCAGAGATGCACTCGCGCAAATCGCAGTGACTTTTTATGATGATCCTGCGGCGGAATTAAAGATGGCGGGTGTTACTGGCACAAATGGGAAAACCACAATTGCGTTTCTTGTTCATCACATCATGAAGATGGAATGGCATCGCGCTGGTTTGTTAAGCACGATTCACATTGATGATGGTGAAACGGTTACTGCTGCAAAACATACCACTCCGGGATCGATTGAATTGAACAAGATTCTCAATACGTTTCGAGATAACGCGTGCCGCGGCGCGATCATGGAGGTTTCTTCGCATGGCATTCATCAAAAGCGTGTGAGTCATCTGGCGTTTGATGCAGCCATTTTCACGAATCTAACTCAAGATCATCTCGATTATCATGGAACGCTCGAGAAATACATGGATGCGAAGGCATCGTGGTTCCGTGATCTTGCGAATAATCCAAATGGGAAAAAACCTACTGCAGTCATCAATATCGATGATGCTCGTGGAAATGATTTAGCTAAGAAACTCGACAGTAAAATGCCAGTGATTCGCTACGGATTTTCCGTAAATGCAGATTTCAGAGCGAATAATTTTCAGCAAGGTCGAGATGGCATGACCTTTGAGCTCACAGTGAAGGCAAGATCTTATCTGGTTCGCGCTCCTTTGATTGGTCGATTCAATGCTTACAATCTTCTTGCAGCGATAGCGGGTGCAAGTGCTTGCGGGATTAAGCCTCGCCAAGCGATTGCTGCATTAGCGGATACTCCACAAGTTCCAGGTCGTATGGAAAACGTTGGAAACTCAGGCGGAGCAACGGTTTTTGTTGATTACGCACACACCCCAGATGCGTTAGAAAATGCATGCCGTACGCTTAAGGAGCTAAATCCACGTCGCTTGATCACCGTATTCGGTTGTGGTGGCGATCGCGATAAAGGCAAGCGCCCGCTGATGGCTGCTGCTGCGGCTCGTTTCAGCGATTGTATTGTGATCACGTCCGATAATCCACGCTCTGAAAACCCAGCGGAGATCATTCACGAAATCGAAAAAGGCCTACCTAAAAAGTGCAACTACATCAGTGTAATAGATCGTGCAGAAGCGATTGAGGCGGCCGTTCAGAATGCGCTCTCAGGTGACATCATTCTTATCGCAGGTAAAGGCCACGAAACTTACCAGCAATTCGCAGATCAGACGATTGATTTTGATGACCGGAAAAAGGCCGACTTCGCATTGAGAAAGCGCACTGAAGTCATTACTGAGATGCGCGCAAACCCCGATCCGCGTTTCTAAAAATATTCTCCACGATAGATGAAAGCATCAGCTCAACACATTTCTGAAATCCTCGGCGCAAAAATCGTCGCGGGTTCGGGTTCTGCAGTGGCTGACGGAGTTTTCACAGATACAAGAAAACCGATTACTCGAGGTGTCTTTGTAGCGCTTCGAGGTGAAAATTTCAATGGAGATCATTTTGCTACGGTGGCTTTGGATAAAGGCGCATCCATTGCTTTAGTGCAGAAATGGGAAGGCGGTGAATTAGATTCCAATAAAGCAGTCATTGAAGTTCAGGATCCATTGCTTGCCCTGCAGCGCCTCGCTTACTGGTGGAGAAATCAGTTGGATATCCCTGTGGTTTGTATCACGGGATCAAACGGTAAAACCTCCACGAAAGACTTCACGACATCGGTGCTTTCTCAGAAATTTTCTGTCAGCGCGACTCAAGGCAATTTAAATAATCATATTGGCTTACCTCTCAGTATACTGGCGACAAATAAGGATCATACGGCGGGCGTCTATGAGATAGGAATGAATCATGCTGGCGAGCTTGCTCCGCTCTGTGAAATTGCTCGCCCCCAATATGGCATCATCACAAATATTGGAACAGCGCACATCGAGTTTCTTGGATCTCGTGAGGCGATCGCAGAGGAAAAAAGTACACTCGCGCGTTATCTTCCTGAAACTGGAATTTTATTCACACCTGCGGGTTGTGATTTCAATGAGTATTTCCGCTCAAGAACAAGTGCCAAACTGATTCATGTTGGCAACGGACGGGGTTTAGTGCGCGCTGAAAATCCCAAGCCCAAATCCGATGGAACTTGGATTGATCTGGTCATTCAAGGTGAGGATCGCATCGAAGTGTTCATTCCAGTTTTAGGTAAACACATGATCACTAACGCCTTGCTCGCAGCGGCCGTGGGTTGGAAACTTGGACTCAGTCCTCAGCAAATTGCTCAAGGTCTAACATCTGTGAATCTTACCTCTGGTCGTATGCGTCGCATTGAGTGTGAGGGAATCATACTTCTGGATGATACATACAACGCGAACCCAGAGTCTATGGAAGCAGCTTTGGATACATTATGTGAAATGGAAGTTCCCAAGGGTGGTCAGCGCATCGCAGTTCTCGGCAGAATGGGAGAACTCGGGCCATTCGCATCCGAAGCACATTTACGAATTGGAAAACTCGCAAAATCCAAAGGCCTTCGCCTCATTGCTGTAGGTGAGGGAGCTGAAAAAATAGCGATGGGCGGCGATTCGATTTATTTACCAAACATTCACAGCGCTGCCGAGTGGCTTCACTCCAATACAAATTCTGGCGACATCGTCCTATTTAAAGGAAGTCGCTCCGCCGCCATCGAAAAAGTTCTTCAAACCGCCTTTCCAAACGCATGTTAACCGCTATTTACGATTTTTGGTATGCCGCTTTCCAAGCTGAAATTGCTTCTGATACAGATGGCTGGGCGCATACATTTTCTTTCCTTAATCTTTTTAAATACGTCACGTTTCGTGCTGCAACTGCTGGACTGCTGGCATTTGCGATTTCGATTATTCTCGGTCCCTGGATCATCCGTAAGTTGATTTCATTAAAAGTCGGACAACCGATCCGTACTGCCGAGGAAGTCCACAAACTTGCCGAGCTACACGGTGGAAAAATTGGCACTCCCACGATGGGCGGAGTGCTGATTATCGCCAGTGTTCTAATCTCAACATTGGTTTGTGCACGCATTTTTAATCCCTTTGTAGTGGTATGTGCTTGCACGATGGCTGCATGTGGCCTGCTGGGTTTTGTTGATGATTACGCGAAGGTAAAAAAGAAAAACTCAGATGGTGTTTCGAGTCGAACCAAGTTGTTCTGGCAGCTTGTGATCGCTTTGATCGCCTCTTGTTTTATCTATTTTAAAACAGAGATTTCTGGCTTCCATGCAACAGCTCAACAGATTCAGGATGGAGTTGCTGGCTTCCAATTGCGTGATAATCGGATCGGAATCGGTGAAATTTGTTTCCCGCTTTTTAAAGCGCCATTGATCAACCTTGGAATCTTTGTGATTCCTTTCTTTGTGCTGATCATTATTGGCTGCTCGAATGCCGTGAACTTAACAGACGGACTGGATGGCCTTGCTGCGGGCTGCACGATTTCGGTGGCACTCAGTTATGCCATGCTGGCTTATTTGGCAGGGCATTTGTTTTTGGCGACTGAATACCTTGTGATTCCTTACAACCACTATTTGCAGGAGCTTGCTGTTTTTCTTATGGCTTTAGCTGGAGCTTCATTTGGATTTTTATGGTTTAACTGCCATCCAGCGAAAGTGTTCATGGGAGACACTGGCTCTCTCGCCATCGGCGGTGCGCTAGGCACAGCGGCTATTTGCACAAAACAAGAGCTGCTACTCGTCATCATCGGTGGTGTGTTTGTGATGGAGGCGCTCTCAGTGATGCTTCAAGTTGGTTCCTTTAAACTTCGTAAAAAACGCATCTTCAAGATGGCGCCGATTCATCATCACTTCGAGTTACTCGGATGGCATGAGTCTCAGGTCATTATACGATTTTGGATTCTATCCATTATGCTCGCTCTGTTCGGAATCGCCCTACTCAAAATCGCCTAAATCTTTATGAACGAATCCTTCGCAATTTCTGGAAAGCATATCGCCATTTTTGGCGCTGGGCGCTCGGGTGTTGCGGCGGCAGCCATCGCCTTGCGTGAGGGAGCAAAAGTTTCTATATGGGATCAAGGCGATCTAGAAGCATTTAAAAACATACCAGCTGGCGCAGAGATTCACGCTAATCTAAATATTCGTGATGCAGATCATTTCTCTGCGGACATGATCGTTATCAGTCCGGGTATTGATACCTATTCGCCCTTGGTTCAGGCATTTGCTGCTCAAGCCTACTTGATGGGAGAGACGGAATTTGCATCGAGATTTTATCACGGAGGTATCATTGGAATTACTGGAACTAACGGAAAGACAACGACCACAGAGTTAGTTTCAAGGATTCTCAACGAAGCTGGAAAGGGTGGAACTCCTTGCGGAAATTATGGCATTCCGTTATCTGAGGTTTTGCTCGGCTCCGATATACCGGCTGCGATTTCGTTGGAGCTTTCCTCTTTTCAACTTGAGACCATTCATACATTGCGCCCGAACGTTTCCATCTGGTTAAATTTTGCGCCAGATCACATGGATCGGTATCCTACGGTTGATGCCTATAAAAACGCCAAACTTCGCATTTTCGAAAACCAACTCGCTGAGGATACCGTGATTGCACGATACGGTGAGGCCTTGGGGCAGGTGACGCCTAAAATCACCACGTTCTCAACGGAATGCTCGGATGCGGATTTCTATTCGGATGGAAAGACGATAATTCATCAGGGTAAAGTCATTTTGGATATCGAGGCTCAAACGGCTTTGCGCGGACTTCATAATGCCGAAAATGTCATGGCAGCTATGGCGGCATGCTTGGCATATGGAATTGATGCTGAAACCATTCGTCGCGCGCTTGAAGGTTACTCGCCCCCGGCGCATCGTTGTGAATTAGTCCGCACTCTCGATGGAGTCGAATTCATCAATGATTCCAAAGCTACAAATCTTCATGCCATGCAAAGCGCGATACGCTCACAAAGTCGTC
The DNA here is from genome assembly GCA_044375585.1 of Luteolibacter sp. Classification (GTDB taxonomy): domain Bacteria; phylum Verrucomicrobiota; class Verrucomicrobiia; order Verrucomicrobiales; family Akkermansiaceae; genus Luteolibacter. Next base: position 2,606 of record JBILMI010000097.1, on the reverse strand, counting down.
CAATTATCTTGATTGCTGGAGGCAAAGAAAAAGGTTTAGATTATTCATCCGTATTGCCGTTCCTTAAAAATCAAGTTTTAGAAGTGATAACATTTGGCGAGATCGCCCGCCCTCTTGCTGATCTTTTTGTAACGGTTGTGCCCAGTTCTAAAGTATCTACTCTTGAGGAAGCTATTCATCACGCACGCTCTGTCGCTCCGCGCGGCTCCACTATTCTTCTATCTCCAGGCACATCGTCTTTTGATCAATTCAAAGGATACGAACACCGTGGAAATGTTTTCAGAGACATCGTCCAAAAACTTCATTAATAATAAACCCAATCAAAGCCTATGAAACTCGATCAAATTCCAACACGCCGTAAGCCTGTAAAAAAGACGGTTTACGCTCGTCTTTTCAATAAAACAAAATTCCGTAAGCAACGCGCGTCTGCTGCAGCCGCATCGCCTGAAGAATTCGAATCTTCAGGTAGTAATATCTCGCGTTCGCTTTCGATTATTTTTGCGATTCATATTTTAGCTATCGGTATGATCTTCATCCACAAGCAGTATCTCTCAGGAAGAACTGATACCCCGCCAGTCACAAATCAGGTTAAAGCGGATCATGCCGTTGCAGCTGCATCACCAGAGCGAGCGGACCAGCTTCCTGAACTTAGCAGTGGAGACAAGCCATACATGGTGAAGAAGGGCGATAACTACACGATTATTGCTAATAAGTTTGAGGTGGATGAGGCTGAATTACGCAAGCTGAACCGTGGAGCTGACATTCGTGCAGGTGCCGTGCTCCGTATTCCACAGGCAAAACGCATCGTTGCAGTTGAGCCAGTTGAGGTTGAGGCGATCCGTAATCAGGCGGCTCCAATTGAATCAGAACGTGGATTGGTTGAAATCTTACCGACTACGACTGGTTCACAGAATCAGGTAAGCCAACCAGTTGCAATACCCAAGGCTTTGCCAGCAGTAGCCACTGGTCAAACTCACACGGTTAAGCCTGGTGAGAGCATTTGGAGAATTTCCAAACAATATAATTTAACCGAGAAAGAGCTGATGAGCTTGAACGGAATTTCCGATCCAAGCAAACTCAGAGCAGGTCAAATTCTCAAACTACGTTGATTCTCATTAGATCCTTGTGGCCATGCCTTACTTAACAAAATCCATCCGTGCTTAAACATAGCTCAACCATTCTGATCGTCGCAGTCGCCTCCCTCTGCGGGTTGGGCTTGGTGATGTTGGCAAGCACAGGTTTCTGGGTGCGCGGATTAGAGACTCCTTACTATTTCGTCATCCGACAATCCGCCATGGTTGGCGTTGGCATCGTTGCCGCGATCATGATGGCAAAAGTGCCTATGGATTGGATACGAAACGTGACTCCCTTTTTTTATTTGTTAAGCTGCGTGGCTTTAATACTTTGCTTCGTTCCGGCTGTTAATGTCGAACTCTATGGTTCAAAGCGCTGGATTGAGCTCCCCGGCATTGGTCAGTTTCAACCTTCTGAGGCTGCTAAAATAATTTTAGTCGTTGCGTTGGCCGCGTGGTTCTCGCGTTGGCAAACCGAAGTAAAAACTTTCTGGCGTGGATTTGTTCTACCTGGATTAATCGCATTAATACCCATAGGTTTGATTGCTGCTGAGACGGATGTGGGAACGGCTCTAGCTCTGGGGGTGACGGTCGCGGCCATCATGTTTTGTATCGGCACACGTATCATTTTTATGCTTCCTACGGCTCTATTGGCTGGCTCATTTGCAGTATGGTATATTCTCAATAATCCTAACCGCCGAGGTCGTATCGATGCTTGGCTAGATCTAGAAAACCCGATTCACCAACTCGATCGCGGAATGCAACAGTGGCGTGCGCTGCTTGCTCTAGGAAATGGCGGTCCATGGGGAGTTGGGCTTGGCAATGGCGTTGAAAAGTTTGGAACTCTTACGTTTGCTCACATTGATTTCATCTTTCCCGTCATTGGAGAAGAACTCGGCCTGATCGCGACATTGGGCGTTGTGATTTGTTATGTTCTTATTGCGATCGGTGGAATCGGAATCGCGGTTCAGGCAAAGCAAGTTTTCGAGCGCTGTATTGCATTAGGTCTAACCTGCGTCATTGTTATTCCAGCGATGGTTAACATCGGTGTTACAACTGCTGTTCTTCCAAACGATGGACTACCTCTTCCATTCGTCAGTTACGGTGGAACCAGTTTGATCATCAGCCTTGCTGCTGTGGGATTACTCGTAGGAATTCATCGCCGTAAGCAACTTGTGCCATCACAGGCCTATCCTATTGGTAGCAAAGTTAAATTCGCTGTCCGTCTCTAAAGGTAGTTGTTTAACTACTGCGTTTATAGTAATTAATTTATATTTGTTGGGTTTCCAATAAGAGTGATTTCGAGTCGGCAGGTAAGGCTGAGATTTTTCATAGGGGTAAGGTGACGTGCTATCGGTGATTTGAGGGCACGTTATGTGGGCGATTAGCTCAGCTGAATCCATTCTATCTCAAGTATTTCAAGGGATTTGAGGGATCTTTAAAAAACTTCAAAAAAATCAAGAAAACGTATTGACGTAGGGTGGGGTGGGTGTGTAGTTTTCGCCCGCCGTCGCGAAATGCTTCGGCGCGAGA
>JBILMI010000096.1:0-8572 GCA_044375585.1 Luteolibacter sp. | reverse complement strand
ACCTCCGGCCAACCACGCAGCATCAAGTAGGCTATCACACCCGTGAGCATCAAAACTAACACCCGACAAATCATCTTGGGGCCGCCTTTCTTTTAAGCATCTTGCGCTTTGTCGTTTTCTCATAAGCCGCGATATCAACAATCACCGGATTTAATGCCGAATCAGGAACCAAAGATTTCCATGAGCCGACTGGCATATCTGAAATAATGATCAAACACTCTCGAGATTTCACCTTCGAAAATACTTCTAACAAATTGTGAGCCTCCGTCCATTCCGCTCGCTTCGCCAATATAATCGATTCTTTAAACGACGCCAAAGCTCGCTTTGAATTCACTTCCAGCGGCTCCCATTCCCAAAAATCAGCCAAGACCCGAACCGGAATCCCATTTCCAATTAAATTTCCGACGACTCCACAAAGCAATGAAAGCGCTCTTTCAAACCGATCTGGTCGAATCAAATTCCTATCTGTTCCGAAGGAATGAAAAACCACAGCACACATCTCTACATTCGAGCCAGGAGGTTCTTCCTGCCTCACCAATAAACCACCTCCCGATGCTTGGGATCTCATACTCGCCGCCCATGCAATTCTTTGCACGGCATCTCCACTTCGCCACTCTCGCAATCCTTTCCAATCACCCACTCTACCAAATTGCTTGGAACCACCCACTGGCATACATTCTAACAAAAAACCACTACAGCTTAATTCCTTAGGAACCCGGCCAAAAGGAACCACCCCAATTTCTACAGGAAGCAGCATCTCATTTTTAAATACCATCAAACCCAACGGGAAACTTGAGCGTATCCATCCCACTTGTTTTTGTTTGATTCCACGGTGCTTCAAACTCACCCAGCGCACGATCATCGCTGAACTATTTGAACCTAACCATGGAATCCTTCCACAAACCTCCTTCTCATTCATCAAACTGATTCCAAAATCTGACCAAAAAACATCCAATAACTTCGCTCCACAATGCAATTCAAGCTTAGCGTCGAAGCCCTTCGCCACTTCCACCCGTCTCGGCCCTCGATAAACTAAAGTTAGCCCTTTAAGATTATAGACCCCCATCCATCGAACGCACCCAAGTAAAACTAGAGCGGATATACCCATCGCGGCCATCACGCCATCAACTCTCCACATTCCAAATACAAAGAACATCAATCCGACGCCCGCAAACACCACCCCAAACCGCGTCCATTCAACGCGGGTTTTCACTTTATGCACCCCCTCTTCAGTGAATAAAATTGGATTTGCGCTGACCACCATTGGCTTGCCCCGTTCCATCCCATTCAAGCTCTTTAGCCTCAGCCCAAAGCTCTTCAAGGCCATAAAATTCGCGCATCTCGTCGTGCATCACGTGGACCATGACATCGATGTAATCGAGCACCACCCACTTGGAATCCACTTTACCCTCAGAGTTCACAGCCTTCACTTGATGCTCTATCTCCACCGCTCCGGCAACTGCACGAATGATCGCACGTAAATGCGGCAAAGAGGATCCTGAGCAAACGATCATGTAGTCGGTTAAATTCGAAACCCCTCTCATATCCCAAACTCGGATGTTCTCCGCCTGGATATCCACCGCTGCTTTCACACATGCCTTAGCCAAATCTTCACCTTCAATCGCCATAACCATTAATTTCAGATAGCGAATCTAGGCTTGTTCCCTATCCTTTTGCAACCTGCTTTCTTAATCTAGCCCAGATCAGTCCTAGAAACCAATCATTGTAATCAGATCTTCATCGCTAAATTCCTCCAAATGATCAGCCGCTGCGGCCAATAACTCAGCTTGAGCCACATCTTCGATCTGTTTCCACTGTGCGTCGCTATTAGCAATTTCAGGGACTTTATTAGATACTCTGATTGGAACTCCCGCATCAGTTGGTAACCCATGATCTACGATGGCAGAGCCATTTTTTATAGGATCGATAAACATCGTTACCGCCAAGACCACACAGGTCGCGGCCAAAGACCAACGAGAAAAATTCAAAATACGCGACCAAACCGAATCAGCCTCAGGCAACAAACGCACAGCACGAACCACATCATCTGCAAAACCACGACTGGCCTGCTTCGGAGCTGCTTTTCCAAGCAAAAGCCAGGTCGCATCATTTTCGTCCCAATGCTCGTTATGGTTGTGATCTTTCATTTTTCTCTCCTTCAAACCCTCTCCAACCAGAAAAGTTTCGCTTCTATTTTTTCTTATTCATACAAAAAATCCAAAATCAACAATCGTAAACCATCAATCCATTACGTAACGCGTTCTTTGATCGTTCGACTTGATGAACGATGATTGATTTCCCTACAGTCTTGTGTCTCCCGCCTCACCTCATACCCCGCGCTTATCCCCCCAGAGTCGCACATGTAGGCGGTCAGAAAACCTTGCTCCGAGGTTCCGGCAACGCTCAGCCAACCAGGGAGCGACTTTATCGATTTCTTCTACATTTCGGCCTTCTGGCATCAATATCACCCGATTCATCGGAATCTGAGAATGTTCCACCAAGGCCATTACCTCAGCCAAATCACTCTCTTTTTCGACCACAAATTTAAACCACGCTTTGTCACTTTCCACAAATCCGCTTATCACCTCCGGTTTTTGCCGAAGCGATTCCGAAACCCCACTGTTTGCAAGTTTAGGAGAAACGTTGAACTGCCCCAGTTGATCCATGAGCACATTGCTGGGTAAACGCGTACCATTCGTCTCCATTTCGAAAAACCAATCCGCCCCATCCAAACGGAGTTCCGTGATCAAATCCAGCAAGCCATTCTCCTGCAGCAAGGGCTCACCACCCGTCAGCACCACATGCCGACATCCATATTCCCTCACCAACGCAGCTATCTGCGCTGCATCCATTTCGATGATCGCGTCTTCTTTGCAATGCTTCTGATAACCCGGCTGAGAATCCTTTTCATGCGCCCAAGGCGTCCCCACAAAATTCCAAGTGTGATCCGTATCACACCAAACACAATGCAAGTTACACAGTGAAAGCCTGACAAATACCGCCGGACATCCCACATTCACCCCCTCACCCTGCAAGGTGAAAAATATCTCTGCCCCATCGCCCATGCGCGCCAATTTCATACCAGCAGTCTCATCCGTCTTTCTCATTCTGAAAAGTTCTGAGTTACACAATCACTCTCATTTTAAAAATTAGAGTTTTACTCCTCTCCTCCTTAACCTCCTCTTTCCACTTACAAAAAAGCAGGAACCATGACACTAGCCCAATTCATCGCCAAACGTAGCGGACTCGGCAAACGTCATGCCAAAAAACTCATCGAATCCGGAGAGGTCACGCTGAACGGTGAAATCGTCACCGATGGCAATCTCCCCCTAGGAACCTTCGATCACCTCACTGCCAAAGGAGAAATCCTTCAAGCCCGCACTGCGCGCTACATTCTTCTTCACAAACCCATCGGCATCCTCTCAGCGACCACCGACAAAATCCATCGCACAGTCATCGATCTGATCGACGAACCATGGGCAACCGAACTTCACCTCGCCGGCCGTCTCGATCGCGCAACCTCTGGGCTAATGATCCTTACCAACGATTCCCGTTTTTCCGAATCCCTCACCTCCCCGGAAAATCACGTCCCGAAAACCTACCTCGTTCACACCGATCAAACCATCCCCGAACACATACTCCAACAATTTCGTCATGGGATGTCGTTCGAAAAAGAAAACACCCGCTCCGCCCCAGCCATCGTCGAGCTTTTGTCGGAAACCTCCTGCCGCCTGACGATTTACGAGGGCCTCCATCACCAGATCAAACGAATGTTCCTCCGTTTCAACATCCGCGTCACCCAGCTCCACCGCGAGTCCATCGGCCCTTACCAGTTGGAAAACCTCCAACTCGGCGAGTGGCGAAATTTCAAGCCTAGCAGCGACGCTCAACCTCATCTCCTAAAATCTCTTCATCTACGTCCATTCGCGGTTCGAATTCCACTTCCCACATTCCCGAAATTTGAAGTTTGAGATTTCCCCTGACTCCACCTAGCCTCCCTGCGTGAGCAAATGCAATAAATTAGGAATCGGCTTGGCGGGCTTCGGCACCGTTGGGTCCGGTGTATGGAACACGCTTCAGAAAAACGGCACCCTCATCTCCAAGCGCACCGGCAATGGCGTTTCCCTAGCCATCACCAAAATTCTCGTCCGCGACCTCATGAAAATCCGCGCGACAAAATCCGCCGTTCCTTCGGAAGTCCTCACAACCGATTGGCATGCACTCGTCAACGACCCGTCTGTTGATATCGTCGTGGAACTAATCGGCGGCACCACCGATGCCTTTGAAATCGTCGCTGCTGCACTGCTCGCGAAAAAACCGGTCGTCACCGGAAACAAAGCCCTGCTCGCTGAGCGCGGCGTGGAGCTGTTCGCCATCTCTCGGAAAATGGAGACTCCTATTTTCTTCGAGGCCGCCATCGCTGGAGGAATTCCCATCGTTAAAACGATTCAAGATTCCTTCATTGGTAATCAGATCCATTCCTTCACCGGCATCATCAACGGCACCTCGAACTACATCCTCGAGCAAATGACCCTGCGTGGCATCGACTACCCATCCGCTCTCAAAGAAGCCCAAGAGCTCGGTTACGCGGAAGCCGATCCAGCACTTGACGTCAATGGTTGGGACGCCGCTCACAAGGCGATCCTTCTCGCAACACTCGCCTATGGTTTCCCCATCGATCCGAAAAACATCTACGTCACCGGCATCGAACAAGTCCGTCAAACAGACATCCGCTTCGCGAAATCCCTCGGCTACGTGATCAAGCTCCTCGCCGTAGTGCGCGAACACGACGGCGGTGCCGTAGAGCTCCGTGTTCAGCCATCCTTCATTTCCCAAAAACACATCCTTGCCTCAGTCAATGGTGTCTTCAATGCCGTCTCGGTGAATACTGATGCCGCAGGCGAATCTCTCTTCTACGGTCGCGGCGCCGGCCAAGGCCCTACCGCTTCCTCTGTCATCGCCGATCTCGTCGAAGCCGCTCGCAACTTCGCTCACACCGCGCAGCACCGCGGATTCTTGCCTTATCGCGAAACTGGAAACCTCCTCCCAATCGAGGAAACCTCCACCGCTTACTACGTCCGCTTCGATGTCACAGACCGACCCGGCGTCGTCGCCGAAATCGCCACAGTGATCGCCAAACACAAAATCGGCATTTCCGGAACTCACTCCCCAGTCGATGCCTCAAACCCCGACGCTGAATTCGTCGATATGGTTTTCCTCCTCCACTCCTGCACCTTCGGAAAACTCACCGCCGCTCTAACAGAAATCGAAACCCTAAACTGCATCAACTCAACACCCGTCGTCTTCCGTATTGAAAACCTCGGCTAGAAATTTTCACCGCCAAGAACGCCAAGGAAGAAAAGTGAAGATTTTAAATTACCATGAATTTCATCTTCCTTCGCGAACTTCTCTTACTTGGCGGTTCAATCATCTTCCTACAACCCCAGTCTCCCTTGAAGTTTGAGATTTGAATTTTGAAACTTATGTATCTCGTCACCATCGGCCTTGAAGTCCACGCCCAAGTCAATACCGACACCAAAATGTTCTGCGCTTGCCGCACTTCTTTTGGCGATGACCCGAACACAAACACCTGCCCAGTTTGCCTCGGCTATCCTGGTGCATTGCCGGTTCTTAATAAACTCGCCATCGAGAAAACTTTACTGACAGGCCTCGCGCTCGGTTGTGGTTCTCCGGAATATTCGCGTTGGGATAGAAAAAACTACTTCTATCCGGACATGCCGAAAAACTACCAAACTACGCAGATGGATTTCCCTCTCTGCCTCGGTGGTGGCGTTCCGCTTTTCGATGATTGTTATCCAACCGACGCACGCAAAGACATCAAGACACCTAACAAGATCGTCCGGCTCAACCGCATCCACTTGGAAGAAGACGTCGCAAAATCCACTCACCTCGCCACCACTTCTCTCATCGATTTCAATCGTGCTGGCACTCCGCTGATGGAGATCGTCACCGAGCCGGATCTTGAATCCGCCGAGGAAGCTTTTGCTTACCTGCGATCGCTACAGCTTGTGCTGCATGAATGCAACACCTCCGATGCCGACCTCGAAAAAGGAAACCTTCGTTGCGATGTGAACATCTCACTCCGAGTTAACGTATCCGATCCGTTAGGCGCGAAAGTTGAACTGAAAAACCTCAACTCCTTTTCCGCCATCCGCCGCGCGATCCACTTTGAAATCGAGCGCCAGACGGAAGAACTCAGCGCAGGAATTCCTCAGATCCAATCGACCCGTCGTTGGAACGACGACCTCGGTGAAACCCAGCTCATGCGAACCAAAGAAGACGCGCACGACTACCGCTACTTCCCCTGCCCGGATCTTCTTCCTATCGCCACCGCACCCCTTCTTGAAACCGTCCGCCCTCTCGTTCCTGAGCCGCGTTTGGAAAAAATCTCCCGCTACGAAAACGACTTCGGCCTGACTTCTTATGATGCTGCTGTGCTCACCGCTGACAGCCATCTCGCAAAATATTTTGAAGCCACCGCCGATCCAGCGATCCCCGCCAAGAAAACCGCGAACTTCCTTATCAACAACCTACTAGGCACACTCAACGAGCAAGCCATCAGCATTGCTGAATGTCCTGTGTCACCGGACAAACTCCGCGACCTGTTAGTCTTGGTCGAAAACGGCACCCTTGCCCCGAACCAAGCCAAAGAAGTTTTCACTGTCCTCTTCGCCGCTCCAGATCGCGCACCGAAAGACATCGCAGATGAACTCGGTTTCAAACCCACTTCCGCTGGAGATCTCGAAGCTTTAGTCGATGCTGCCATCGCCGAAAACCCAACCGAAGTCGAAGCTATCAAAGCCGGCAACGAAAAGCTCCTCAACTTCCTCACCGGCAAAGTCATGAAATCCTCATCGACCAAACCCAACCCAAAACAAGTCACCGACTTGTTACGAGCTAAGTTGTTATAGGAGAACCCCGACAAGTCGTGGCTGGCTTATTTCCTCTCCCTTACACTCTCCTTGACAACATAACGCAATGCGTTATTATCTCTTCACGTTATGGTCGCTTCGTTCTCCTGCAAAAACACCGAAGCATTTTTTAACGAACGGAAATCCCGCAGCTTTCCACCAAATATTCAACGTGTAGCTCTGAGAAAACTCGCTCAACTCCACGCAGTCACCGAACTCAAACATCTCTCGATTCCGCCCGGCAATCGACTCGAAGCCCTCAAAGGAAATCGCAAAGGACAACATTCCATTCGCATCAACGATCAATGGCGAATCTGCTTCATCTGGAAAGCAGACGCTCCTCACGAAGTCGAAATCACTGATTACCATTAACCCCCATGAAAAAGCATCTACCCATCCACCCCGGCGAAGTCCTCCGTGAGGATTTTCTTCTTCCTCTCGGCCTCTCTGAATACCGTCTCGCAAAAGACATCGGAGTTCCGCCGCGCCGCATCAACGAAATTGTCAAAGGCAAACGAGCCGTCACAGTCGACACCTCGCTCCGCCTCGAACGCTACTTCGGCTGGCCCGCCCAAGTTTGGCTCAACCTGCAAAACCATCACGACCAACAAATTGCCCAAGATGCCCTCAAATCCACCTTAGCAAAAATCCAGCCCTGTCCAGTACTCTAATGAGAGAGCCTGCCTCCGGTAATCCCATCAAGCCTTCTCAAAAAACAACGTGAACTCCTGGCGGTTGTAGGTCAGGTGCGTTTTCACGATCAGTGAAAATCCGTTTCCTTTCGCAATTTCTAACACATCGTTTTCCAATGTTTCGATTTCAGCGATGGTTTCTGCTCCGGTGGTTTTGAGTGTGAACACGGCGAGTGCGCCGGGACGGAGGAAATCTTTTAAACGCGTCACAAGCGTGATTGCCTGACGTGGTGCGCCGTTCATATCGGAAAGGATCGCGTCATAACGAATCCCGCGTGGCGGAACGAACTCAGCTACGTCCTCGCGAAGGAAACTCAATTTAGGATGATTCGCGAGGCGCTTGTCGAGTGGTGCGCGGTCGATCGCAGAAACTTCGTAACCCCGCATCAACAACTCAGAAGTCATCCCACCCGGGCTTGCGCCGAGTTCTAACCAATGCGCGCCTTCACGCGGTAGAGGCCGATACATCGAGAGGAAATGCAGACCCTCGGCGATCTTCGCACCTGCTCGACTGACCGTATCATCGGCGTTTTGTGCTATGTATTTTGTCCCACCTGGATGAATTCCACCTGCTTCGAGAGGTGTCGCGATACCGCAGTATAGACCTTCTTTACCGACCCAACAAAACAAGGTTTCTTTTTTAGGATCTTGTTCCTCCGCCGATTTCGGCGCGTTGTCAGGTAGTTCAAAAACTTGCAAAGCCCGCCCTCTTAGGTTCGATGCGAGAGCTTTGTAATAACGCTTCGGCGCACCGGGATCGAGCTGACCTACCAAGATCGTCTGCGGATTCCGGCTTTCGAATTTGTAGTAAATCGTCTGTGCGGCCTTTTCGATAAACCCTTCCATCTTTTCCGGATTACATGGCCATGAATGTTCGATTGGAACATGGAAGCGAATAAACCGCGTCGCAGCTGAATCTTTAATCCGTTCCTCTGCTTCGGTTTGAAT
>JBILMI010000095.1:0-8736 GCA_044375585.1 Luteolibacter sp. | reverse complement strand
CGAGAATTTTCTAACAGGCTTCCGGATTTTTCCGAGTAAACCACCAAGTTCATCAGCGACGCGTTCGTCCGCGCTTCGTCCTGTTCCCAGAGCTTGCGCAGCTCGAGGTCGATTTCAGAAATCGGAACTTCGATGCCGAGTTCAGGGCAGGTGTTAGGAAAATTTGAGCTCATTTCAGGGTTGAATCATAGCACTCACAGCCTGCGCCATGCGTTGCCATCTTTTTGGATCATTTCATCAGCCTCGCGTGGGCCCCATGAACCAGCGACGAATTCTGCCATCGGCGGTTTGTTATCGGACTCATGCCAGGCGCGCTCGATGTGGTCGATGAAACGCCAAGCTTCTTCGACTTCATCTCGACGAGCAAACAAGGTAGCATCGCCAGCCATCGCATCGAGGATAAGACGTTCGTAAGCTTCTGGGCTGCCTTTGCCGAAACTGGTGGCGTAATGGAAATCCATCTTCACGGGCTCAAGACGCAGGCTGGTGCCAGGGATTTTTGAAACCATGCGCAACGAGATTCCTTCGTCAGGTTGGATGCGGATGACCAACACGTTGCCGCCGGGAACGCCGCCAGGTAGTGCGCCGAACAGCACGGATGGTGCGTCTTTGAAATGGATAGAAATTTCCGTGGATTTTTTCGGTAAGCGTTTGCCCATGCGGATGTAAAACGGCACGCCGCTCCAACGCCAGGTATCGATCAACAAACGCACCGCCACGTAAGCTTCCGTTTCCGACTGCGGTGAAACGCGATCTTCCTCGCGGTAACCGGGCACCGGATTGCCATCGACATGCCCGGCTGTGTATTGCGCGCGAATCACATTTGCCGCAACTTTTTCCGGCGTGTCCCATTGACGCAGTGAACGGATGACTTTCACTTTTTCATCACGCACCCCATCGGCAGATAGATCGGTCGGCGGCTCCATCGCGACGAGACTGAGAAGCTGCAACAAATGATTTTGCACCATGTCGCGCAGAGCACCAGATTTTTCATAGTAACCGCCGCGTCCGCCTTCCATGCCCAAGTTTTCCGCACAGGTGATTTGAATGTGGCTGATGTATTTGCTGTTCCACAAGGGCTCGAAAATCGCATTCGCAAAACGCAATACCATCAAGTTCTGTGCGGTTTCTTTTCCGAGATAATGATCGATGCGATACGTATCGGATTCGTGAAACGTCTGATGGACGACCTGATTCAAATGCTGCGCCGATTTGAGGTCCGTGCCGAAAGGTTTTTCGACAATGACGCGAGCCCAGCAACCTGGCTTAGCTTCGTTGAGTCCGGCCTTTTTGAGATGCAGTAAAATGTCATCAAAAAACTCAGGAGCTGAAGCGATGTAAAACAAACGATTTCCTTTCCCACCACGCTCCGCATCAATCTCATCCAAACGTTTCGCAAGCGATGCGTATCCTGCATCATCGGAGAATTCAGATTGATGATACGTGACGCTGTTGATGAATGGATTCCAAACTTCCTCATCGTGACCGTTGCGGGAAACTTTGCGATTTAACTGCTCAAGACCTAAACGAAATTCTTGATCAGTTTTCTCGCGGCGAGCAAAGCCAATGATGTTCACTCCGGTCGGCAATTCACCATCAACGGCTAAGTTGTATAGCGCTGGAATGAGCTTGCGGTGCGTGAGGTCTCCGGTCGCTCCGAAAATCACCACGGTGCATGGCTCAGGACGATTGCGGGAAACAAGATCTTCGCGGAAGGGATTGGTCATAGAACGGCTGGAGTTTCAGCGCATCAAACGCCTTAGGGAAAGCCAAATTCTACCTCGAAAGTGATTTGCTATTTGTCGTAGAGCATATAGTCTCCGCCCCTTTCCGGAATGTTCGGAATCTAACATGAGCACGACTGAAAATTTCAACCATCACGTTCTAGCGACTTACGGTCGTTTCCCTCTCACGCTTGTCTCAGGCAGGGGAGCGCGTGTTCGCGACGATGCGGGACGGGATTATTTGGATTTTTGTATGGGAATTGCCGTTTGTTCTCTAGGGCATTGCCATCCGCGCTTGGTCGCGGCCATTCATGAGCAAGCTGACAAGCTAATCCATGTATCGAATCTGTATCTCAATGAGCCTCAAGGAGTTATGGCTCAGGAAATGAATCAATTCGACATTCAATTGCCTGGCAAAATCTTCTTTTCTAACTCGGGTGCCGAGGCTAATGACGGCTTGATCAAATCCGCGCGCCGCTACGGACATCACAAGCCTCAGACCAACGGAAAGCCACGTTTTGAAGTCATCACGTTTCAGCAATCCTTTCACGGACGCACCCTCGGCAGCATGGCTGCCACCGGCCAAGCGAAGATCCAACAGGGGTTCGACCCAATGTTGCCTGGCTTCCGTTATCTTCCTTTCAACGACATCGCCGCACTCGAAAATGCAGTGAGCGACGAAACGGTCGGTTTCTTGCTAGAGCCTGTGCAAGGTGAGGGCGGGGTCAACGTCGCTTCCAAAGCCTTTCTCGAAGCCTTGGCTACGCTGTGCAAAAAACACGACCTCTTGCTGATGTTCGATGAAGTTCAGGCTGGTTTTGGGCGTTGCGGCCAAGCGATGGCATGGCGCGCGATCGCTCCGGACATCCAACCCGACGGCATTTCATGGGCCAAAGGCATGGGCGGGGGCGTTCCAATTGGCGCTTTCTGGCTCAGCGATCGTGCCATCGATGATTCCGGTAAAACCCTCGCATCCCTCATGGGGCCGGGCTCTCATGGCTCAACTTATGGAGGTAATCCATTGGTTTGTGCCGCAGCGATCGAGGTCTTGCGGGAAATTCGCGAGAAAAATCTCTCCGCCAACGCCCTCCACCAAGAGCAGCGTATCCGTGCGGAAGTCGCTTCTTGGAAACTTCCAGTTATCACCGAAGTCCGGGGAATTGGGTTATTGCTTGGCATTGGCCTCCGCGCCGATCTCATTCCAACGGCTGAGGGTTCGACCCCTGCACTCACCATCGTCAACGCCCTGATGGCTCATGGCCTCATCGTTCCTCCCGCCGGCCCAGAAACCCTCCGTTTGCTACCTCCTCTGAATGTTACAGATGCAGAAATCGACGAAGCCCTGTCCATCATCCACCGTGTGCTTTCCACTTACGGCAATTAACTTTGTATCCTTTTAAGATGAAACATCTCCTTTCGATTGAAGAACTCAGCGCCACTGAGATTTCTAGCCTCATCGTCAACGCCCAGAGCTTAAAAGCCGAGCGCGGACATCACACATCCCAGCCTCTCGCAGGTCAGACATGGGCGATGATTTTCACCAAATCCTCCACCCGTACTCGCGTGTCTTTCGAAGTCGGCATCCGCGAACTCGGCGGCTTTCCGATGTTTCTCTCCGGAAACGAAATCCAGCTCGGACGCGGTGAACCTATCAAAGACACCGCTCGCGTCCTTGGTAGAATGATCCATGGCATGATCATCCGTACCTTCGCCCAACAGGACATCATCGATTTCGCAAACTACTCCAATCTTCCCGTCATCAATGCCCTGACCGATGACGAGCATCCGTGCCAAATCCTAGCCGATCTTTTGACCGTCAAAGAAAAGCTGGGGGGCTGGGAAGGAAAGAAATTCGCCTTTGTGGGGGATGGCTTTTCCAACATGACCCGCTCATGGATCTGGGCAGCAAAGATTCTGAAGTTCGAGCTCACCATCGCTTCACCGATCGCCTGCCAGCCGCCAGCCGATTTCCTTAAAGCTCTTGACTATAGCGGCTTGAAAATCACAGCTGACCCTGCGGAAGCCGTAAAAGGTGCCGATGTGATCAATACCGATGTCTGGCTTTCGATGGGGCAAGAAAACCAAAAGGAGAAAGAAGCCGAATTCGCTGGGTTCCAAGTCAATGCCCAGTTGCTCCAACACGCGGCCAAAGGCCACATCGTTCTCCACTGCCTGCCCGCTTACCGGGGTAAAGAAATCAGCGAGGAAGTTCTCGAAGCCCATGCCGACACTATTTTCCAACAAGCCGAAAACCGCCTACATGCTCAAAAAGCCGTCCTAGTCGCGGTCGCCAAGGGCTAAGTGTTCCACGTGGAACGTTTTTCCTAGCTACTCTTCCTTTCAGCTTTTCAGCATTTTAGCATTTACCCTCTATCCCATGTTCCGCTACCCGAAAAACTACGACGTGATCGTCATTGGCGCTGGCCATGCCGGAGTCGAGGCCGCATTTGCCGCAGCTCGGATTGGCGCACAAGTTGCCGTGCTCACTCAGAACCTCGACACCATCGGCCAGATGTCCTGCAACCCAGCCATCGGCGGACTAGGCAAAGGTCATATGGTTAGAGAAATCGATGCATTAGGCGGATTCATGGGTCTCAACACTGACGCCACCGGAATCCAGTTCCGCATGCTCAACGCCTCCAAAGGCCCCTCGGTCCGCGCCCCGCGCGCGCAATGCGACAAGAAAGCCTACCAATTTCGCGCCAAGGCCCAGATGGAATCGACCGATGGGATCGAGCTGCATCAGGGCAATGTTGCCGAACTCTTGGTCGATTCCGAACAGCGGATCACCGGAATCCGAACCTCGTTGGGCATGGAGATTTGCGGTAAGACTGTCATCCTCAGCGCGGGGACTTTCATGCGCGGGCTGATGCACGTGGGTCTGAAAAATGAGAAGGGCGGCAGGATGGGGGACGCAACTTCGACGGTGTCGGATTCGCTTAAAGAACTCGGTTTTGATGTAGCCAGATTCAAGACAGGTACTCCTTGTCGTTTATTGGGCAGATCCTTGGATTTCAGCAAATGCCAACGACAAGAGGGTGACGCTTTCGTGCCGAAATTCAGCTACCTATCGGATACGATTACGAAAAGCCCTCATGACATTTTCACCCTGAATCCATGGGGTGATCCAGCGTTCCACGTGGAACAAATGCCCTGTTGGATCACTTACACGAATGCCAAAACCCACGAAATCATCGCTGGCAACCTTCATCAATCTCCGATGTATTGCGGGGTAATCGAGGGCACCGGCCCGCGTTACTGCCCGTCCATCGAAGACAAAGTGGTGCGTTTCGCCGAGAAAGAAAGGCATCAGGTTTTCCTAGAGCCGGAGGGTCGGCACACCACAGAATTCTATGTTAACGGAGTTTCGACCTCGCTGCCTTACGAGGTGCAGCTGGAGTTTCTTCGCACGATACCTGGCTTGGAAAAATGCGAAATCCTGCGTCCGGGCTATGCAGTGGAGTATGACTACTGCCCACCAACCCAACTTCAACCCACTCTAGAAACCAAGCGGATCGAGGGTTTATATTTTGCAGGTCAAATCAATGGAACATCTGGTTATGAGGAAGCCGCTGGGCAGGGGCTGATCGCTGGAACTAACGCCGCATTAAAAGCTGCAGGTAAACCCGCCTTTGTCCTCGGCAGGGAAGAAGCTTATCTCGGTGTGATGGTTGACGACCTCGTAACCCGTGGCTGCACAGAGCCTTATCGGATGTTCACCAGCCGAGCAGAATATCGCTTGCTACTTCGTCAGGACAACGCTGATCTTCGTCTAACTCGTAAGGGCGCAGAGTTCGGATTGGTTACTGGAGAGCGCCTGAATCGGCTTCAGGTAAAAGTTACGGAAATGGAAAGGGCAGATAAATGGGTTCGCCATGCCTCTTATGAAGGCGTGAAATTGGATCAATGGTTGCGCCGGGCAGACAGCTCATGGGAAAATTTACCCGATGCTTTGCGAAATGAATTTTCCGAAACCGACTGGCCACAAATTGAAACTGATTTCAAATACGCAGGGCACCTTGCTCGTCAGCAGCTGCAAATTGATCGACTCTCACGTCAGCAGGAAAGACACATACCAGCTCACCTTGATTTCGATACGATCCCCGCTTTGAAAAAAGAAGCCCGGGTTCGCTTTTGCGAAATCCAACCTCAGACCATCGGTCAAGCCTCCCGCATCCCTGGAATCACTCCAGCTGACATCGCTATTCTAGTGATCTGGATGGATAAGCTGAATCGCTCTAAATAGATCAAGATAGGGCTCTCTCGCCGAAGAGCGTCGCATGAAATAAGGATAGTTTGATAGTTCAAGAGCAAAGCAATTACGTCACGCTTAGCGCTGCGCCCTCGGTGATGGCGCCCAACTGTAACACATTGCTAATCAGTAACTTACGAGAATTATTACCTCGGCATCAAGAACTGTAAAACAAATTGGAAGATGAAAAAAAGTGCACCCTGAGAGATTCGAACTCCCGGCCTTCTGATTCGTAGTCAGACGCTCTATCCAGCTGAGCTAAGGGTGCTTATACGCAAGCAACGGGGGGGCAAGAAAGCATTTAGTTGCCTATGCTGTCAAGAAATTCGATGATGATTTTCTAAAATGATGGACGACTATCTAATTGAAAAATTTGACCTGAAGTATGTGGCATGTGTTCTTCGAGAAACAAAATGAATTCGGCGACGATATCAGGTGTATTAAAATTATCTATGGCATGTAACTGACGAATTTCTTGTTTTCGTTTTTCAGATACATTTTCTGTCATCGGCGTTTCCATAAACCCAGGTAAAATAGTGTTCACTCGAATATGGTTAGAACCATATTGAAACGCCAAATCCTTTGTAAAACCAAGCATAGAAGCTTTCGCTGTCGCATATGCTGCCTGACCCATCACTGGATCTTTCGCTGCATAACTTGATATGAAAATAACGTGTCCCTTGTTCTTTTTCGACATGGTTAGAATTGCTGCTAATGCACATTTCTTTGCCGATAGGAAATTAATCTCATAAGTCTCATCCCACGTAGATTCATTCATTTTTATGAGCGGTTGATCATCGATTGCTCCTGCGGCACAAATTAACAAATCACAATGATTTGCAGAAAAAAAACGATCAACGGCTGATGAGCTCTTCAGATCGAGATCGTTTCGACCCAAAGCAAGAATTTCCCAGCCAGCAGCCTTAAAATGCTTACTAATGGATTTTCCTAAACCACCTGTTCCGCCTGTAATAATAACACGTTTCAATACCCAGATACTCAACACGAATAAGCTGTGAATAAAGCTCCAAAAACTTGTGATAAGATGAATGTATCTATTACCGATTCACTAAATATATCTAGTTATGTGGTAAGCATGGGCGGTTTAACGCAACTTATCATTCATGTGGAACGCTTATAAATGTTATGAGGAACAGTCTTTTTTGAGACTTATACACACTATTAAGATGATGATCTTATAAGTTCAAAAAATAGAATACTCATCATATAAGAAACGTTAGAAGAACATTAAAATAAATACAAAGCATGAATGAATATGACCATTCGCGCTTGGAAAATGATATCTACCTGCCATCTTGCAACAAATTTACCAAACCATGTCATCAACCATCAAACGCATCGCTTCATTGTTATGTGTATTTGTGATCTTTTTTGTTTTAGTCACGTTATTGAAAACATGGCAAATGGGTGGAGATTTTGAAGCGCTCATTCCTAAATTTTTAAAATCTGAAAAAATAGAAGCGACAGCATCATTCACTCCAAGAACCAAGCAAGCATTAAGCTTAAGTGATGTTGAGATGCTCTCGAAACTTAATCAAGAATACGCGAAGCTTACACAGGCAATTGTTCCATCAATTGTAAGTATTGATACATCGGGCGTTCGCACGGAGCAGCTTATCGATTATTTTGGACGTTCTAGGATTCGCAGCTACCCAACTCAAGGTCAAGGATCTGGAGTTATCGTTAGTAAAGAAGGTCACATTATAACAAATCATCACGTCATTGCTGGGCAACAACAAATCCAGATTACATTGCATGGAGGAAAAACTTACAATGCAACGATGGTCGGTGAAGATTCTTTGTTAGATATCGCAGTTATTAAAATTAATTCTAACGATACATTCGCACCTTTGAAATTAGGTGACTCATCTCTAGTTGAAGTAGGACAACTTGTGTTCGCGATAGGAAATCCTTTTGGTCTAGGTGAAACAGTCACTCAAGGAATCATTTCTGCAAAAGAACGATCACTCTCCGATAACCAACGCGATTTATTTCAAACCGATGCTGCGATAAATCCGGGAAATTCAGGCGGGCCTCTTGTAAATTTAAAAGGTGAAATTATAGGAATTAACGCTGCAATATTCAGCGTCGATAAAGAGAATCCAAGTTTTCAAGGCGTCGGATTTTCAATTCCATCAAACGATGTAAAAGAAGCTCTCAAACAAATCCTCGAACGAGGGAAACCAATTCGTGGGTTCTTGGGAGTTAGAATGAGAGATCTTGATGCGACGACAAGGAGCGAGTTAAATTACGACGAAAATATAGGTTCTGCAGTTTATATAGTTACTCCAAATTCTCCCGCTGAACTTGCAGGTTTAAAGCCAGGTGATGTAATACTAAAGTACCAAGGCGAAAATATTAAGAGTACGCGTCAGCTGATTTCATTAGTTCAACGATCCAATATAGATGAAGTAGTCAAAATTCAAATTTGGAGAAAGGGTGAAACCATCGATATAGAAGCCATGATACGTGAAAGTGTTTCTATTCAGTCTTCAAAAGTAGAGCCTGAATCTAAGGATGGAGGTATTAATTTAGACATTCTTAATACTGCTGGAATTAAAGTGCGTGATCTTTCAGGTATCGAAGCTCGTCGCGGATTTGGTGGGGTGGTTACTACAATGATTACGCCTAACAGTCTTGCGAGTGGGTTAATTACGCCAGGCGATTTAATTATAGCCTTAAATAATGCACAAATTAATAACAGCAATGAATTTTACAAGCAGGTTGCTGCTTCTGTTC
>JBILMI010000094.1:0-8744 GCA_044375585.1 Luteolibacter sp. | reverse complement strand
GCGGCAAGAGAGAGCCCAATCACTCCCGAACCGCAGCCAACATCGAGAATCTGCAAGTTTTCACCCGTGATCTGCTTGAGAATCATTTCCACTAGCTCCTCAGTCTCCGGCCTCGGAATGAGCCCGCGACCATCGCAGATGAAATCTCGGCCATGAAAAGACACCTCGCCGAGAAGATGTTGCAGCGGAATTCCCTCTCCACGTTTTTTCAACGCCTCGCGCAGCGGCGCTAATGTGATTTCTTCCAGCGGTCGGTCAAACTGAGTGTAAAGCTGCATTCGCGAGCATTCTAATACCTTGGCAAGCAAGTGCTCCATATTTCGCCGCGCGTCTTCAATGCCGCGCTTTTCAAGATAACTCGCCCCACCATTGATTGTTTCAAGAACTGACTTCATGCGCCACACCGCTTATGCAGCATCTTTTCCCTACACGCAAAGGCGGAAAGTCATCCAATGCGCAGTTTTGAGGTTGCGGTGTGCGGTGAGCTTGCTAACCGAGTGCATCACTTCCGCACTTTCCATCACAGGCATCGGCACACTCTCGGCACTTGGCCATGATGTTGCGGCTCATCTCAAAGCCATTTCCTCGGGTATTTCAGGGATTCAACCGATCGGAAACCTACTCGGAAATGATAGCCCTCACGCCCATCTTTATGGCGCGTGGATCGAGCCCCGAGAACTTCTAAATCATCGCAAATGGAGCCCCGTAACCATGGCTGCATTGCATGTTGCGAAACAAGCAGCTGCAGATGCTGGCTGGAGCAAGGATGAACTTGCGAGCGCAGCGTTAGTGGTCGGCACCAGTCGCGGTAACGCCGCTGGCTGGCTTGGGGAATGGCCCAAACGTCGCCCGTTCAAATTAATGGCGGCAAGCAACACGATCCACAGCGAACCAGCCACCGCCATATCGATCGAGCTCGGCATCTACGGCCCGAACCATGTGGTCGCAAGCGGTTGCTCAGCTGGGCTCGATGCACTCGGCATCGCAAAACTCCTCATTGATTCCGGACAGGTCGAACGCGCTCTGGTTATCGCGGTTGACCTGCCTCTAGTTCCACTCCTACTCGATCATTACGCCGCTTCCGGCCTACTAGGAGGCTCAGCCACTCTCAATCCCTACTCACCCGAAAGCGATGGATTCCTGCCTGGCGAAGGGGCTGCCGCCATCGCACTCAGTTCAACGCCAGTGGGAACATTACAGCTTTCATTTTTCGCCAATAATTCCGATGGAGCTGATCCCGTCGGAATTCCAAAAGATGGTGGAAGAACTCCAGAACTTCTTCAAAAGGCAATCGCCGCCTGCGGTAAACCCAGCGCGATCTGCCCGCACGCCACCGGAACTCAGACGCAAGCGCGTGCCGAAGTTCTTTTTCTAAATTCTGCGGCCATCGAGGCGCAGCCCTCTATCCATTTACTAAAACCATTCATCGGCCACACCATCGGCGCGAGCGGACTTCTTGAGAGCGCAATCTTGCTCGCTTTCATGAGACAACATGAGCTACCGCAAAATCTATCCGGCACCAGCGGATTCAGCGATCTTTCTACACCAACGAATTCCCAAGCTCTCTCGGGTCCCGTATTCAAACTTGCTCACGGCATGGGTGGACACAATGCTCTAGCCGTCTTTCACGCGATCTCATGAACGAGAAACCCCGAATCGAAATTTCTTTAGACGATCAAACGCTCCATGTGATCGCTGGCGAATCGACACTTCATACGTTTCCTATTTCTTCGAGCGCTAAAGGCATGGGCTTCATCGAAGGCAGCTACCGCACTCCGACAGGAAATTTCGAGATCTGCGAAAAAATTGGCGCTGACGCTCCATACGGAACTATTTTTAAAGCAAGAGAACCTAATGGAATCTGGAATCCAGAAAGCACCTACGCCGAGGATCTCGTGCTCACACGCATCATTCGTCTAACCGGCAAAGATCCAGAAAATCAAAACACCTACGATCGCTACATCTATCTTCACGGAACCAACCATGAGGATAAGATAGGCCAGTCAGCTAGCCATGGTTGTATCCGTCTCAACAATCATGATATCATCGAATTGTTTGATATCATACCAAATCATACTGAAGTGATCATTCATCCCATGAATCAACCCAAAGGAAAATTGTTATTCCTAGATTGCGACTCCACACTGAGTGCTATCGAAGGGATCGATGAATTAGCGAGGCTCTCTGATCCTAAAATTTTTGAAGAAGTTGTAGATCTCACCAACGCAGCGATGAATGGTGATATTCCGCTGAATCAAGTTTTCAAAAAACGCATGGAAATCATTCGTCCAAGTTTGGATATGGTTCACATCGTTAGCCAATGCTACTTGGATCACATCGTCTTAGGTACGGAGAAACTCATTCAACATGCTAAAGAACATGGCTGGACTCTGATTATTTTATCCGGGGGCTTTGAACCCATCATTCGCCCATTCGCGGATCACCTCGGCATCCAATTTGTCGAAGCCGTCCCTTTATATTTCGATGCATCAGGCAAGTATTCAGGTTACGGCGAAGATTTTCCAACTACCCGAAACCTCGGAAAAAACGAAATCATTCAAATATGGAAGAACGCCATGCGTCCTGAAAAGGTCATCATGATTGGTGATGGGACATCGGATTTGGAAACCAAGCCCGATGTCGATTTAATGATCGGCTTCGGCGGAGTTGTCTCACGCGATAAAGTAAAACAAGGCGCTGGCACATGGATCACTGAACTAGATGATCCGTCATTGCTTCATATTTTAGCATCTGCGGATTGATATCCATTTTTTAGCTGCGAATCCTATTCTCTTATTGCTATTCTGTATTTTCAGTATATTATGAAAATTATGAAGGCCAGCAGTGAGAAGCTAAAAGAATCCAAGGAGGATTTTGTCGGACAATGGGGCGCACTAGGAACCCAGTGGGGAATCAACCGCACCATGGCACAAATCCATGCACTACTGATGATTTCACCCGAATCGATGTGCACTGATGAGGTGATGGAAGAACTGGAAATCAGCCGAGGTAATGCACATACAAACCTTAAAGAACTGGTCGCATGGGGCCTCGTGAGAATGGTTGTGATCAAAGGAGATCGCCGGGATTACTACGAGGCAGAGAAAGACGTATGGCAAATGTTCCGTATCATTGCCCGTGAGCGCAAACGCCGCGAGATTGAACCCGCACTGGCATTATTGAGCAAATGTGCGGAAGAGACCAAAGGACTCAAAGGCGAGGACGCCAAGGCATTCCATAAACAAGTCAACGAACTTCAAGAGTTTGTCAGCATGGCCTCCCATTTATCGGATCGAGTTGCCTCAATGAAACATAGTTTTGCACTTCAGATTGCCACGAAATTACTCGGCTAAACCCGTCACATATTATGAATACGACAGTTGTCATCATCGGCTCCAACGGATTTATCGGACGCTATCTTTGCCGTCACTTTTCGAGAAACGGCCGCGAGGTCGTCGCGATCGCCAGAAACCGTAAAGGCTGGAGCGGCGATGGAATGTTTTTGCAATGGGATGGCGAAACGGTTGGCCCATGGGCATACGCTCTTGAGGGTGCTGAGTTGGTCATCAATCTTTCGGGACGTAGCGTGAACTGCCGATACAATCCAAAGAATCGCGAAGATATACTCTCTAGCCGAGTGAAGTCCACCCAAGTGATCGGCCAAGCTATCGCCGCATGCCGTGTTCCTCCCAAACTATGGATCAATTCCAGCACCGCAACATGGTATCGTCATGCAGAGGATAAAGCCCAAAACGAATGGCACGGCACGGCGGGCAAAGGATTTTCTTGTGATGTTGCATCTGCTTGGGAAGACGCGTTCTTTTCTGCAAAGGTGCCGGCAGAAACACGCAAAGTTGCGATGCGTATCGGGATGGTCTTAGCTAATGAGCCCGAAACCGTTTACGATGTGCTGACCGATCTAACGAAGAAAGCTCTTGGCGGCACCATGGGGAAAGGCACTCAGCGGATTAGCTGGATCCACATGGAAGATTTGCTCAGAGCGGTGGATTTTGTCATGCGCGATCCTTTCATCGAAGGATTAATCAATGTGACTGCTCCCAACTTCCCTACCAACCGCGAGTTGATGAAATGCTTTCGTGAAACGACAGGCATGCCTTTTGGACTTCCTTCGACTGAGTGGATGCTGAAAATCGGCGCGTTTTTCATGAGATCGGAGACTGAACTGATTCTCAAAAGCCGTTGGGCAGATCCTTTGAGACTGCGCGAAGCGGGTTTTCGTTGGCGCTATCCGAAAATTGCTGAGGCCATCGAAGACCTAGAAACTCGCCGTGCACTAAGTGGATTTTTCAGAGAATGCGAACGCCGCAGCGCCGGAGCTAGGGCATGGTTACCTGCCGCGACAAGGTAAGCAACGTGGCGGCGGATACAATCCACCGCCAAGATTCGGTAACAAAAAAACGCCCGACCTCACGAAGAGATCGGGCGTTTGTTAGATATGAATGAATTACTTGGAGCTCGAGATGAGGCTCGCTTGGCTTGCGCCTTTTTTGATCTTGGTGTGTTTGATCCAGCTCATGGTAGAGCGAAGTTTCTCGCCCACTTTTTCAATCTGGTGGTTCGCGCCTTCTTTACGAAGCACATTGAACTTTTTGTAGCCGCCTTCGTATTCAGCGATCCACTCTTTAGCAAACTTGCCGTTCTCGATTTCTTTGAGTTGCTGCTTCATGCGCTTCTTGACTGAAGCATCGATGATTTTCGGTCCGACGGAAACATCACCCCACTCAGCGGTTTCGGAGATGGAGAAACGCATACCAGCGATGCCTTGCTCATTCATGAGGTCAACAATGAGTTTGAGCTCATGAAGGCACTCGAAGTAAGCCATCTCTGGCTGGTATCCAGCTTCAACGAGAACTTCGAAACCTGCTTTAACGAGTGCCGAAGCACCGCCGCAGAGAACGACTTGTTCACCGAAGAGGTCGGTAACGGTTTCTTCACGGAAGTTGGTTTCGAAAATACCGGCACGACCACTGCCGATACCGGCGGCCCATGCGAGAGCCGTTTCTTTGGCTTTTCCTGTCACATCTTGATGGATGGCGATGAGACCAGGAACACCTTTACCAGCAACAAACTGCGAACGAACGGTGTGACCTGGGCCTTTTGGCGCAACAAGAATCACATCGATGTTTTTAGGTAGCTTGATGGTTTTGAAATGAACGGCAAAGCCGTGGGAGAAAAGCAGGGTCTTGCCTTTGGTGATGTTTGGCGCGATGTCCTTGTTGTAAACCGCAGGGATCACAGTATCTGGAGTTGCGACGAAAATAACGTCAGCAGCTTTAACTGCATCCGCAGTGTCCATCACTTCGAAGCCAAGCTTCTTAGCGACTTCACGGGATTTGGATTTCTTATAAAGGCCAATGATAACCTTGAATCCGCTGTCCTTGAGGTTAAGCGCGTGAGCGTGGCCTTGTGAGCCGAAGCCGATCACGGCAAGCGTTTTTTTCTTAAGCGATTTGAGATTCGCGTCTTTGTTTGTATAAATCTTCGCAGCCATACCTAATCGATTTGTGAGTTCGTTTTTGCCAGCGGATTGCCACCAAGGCACCGCAGGGGCGCATAAGCTGCCTATCCGTCTGCGCGGGGTCAAGCCTCCACTTGCAGCAATGTATTGTAAGATGCCGAAAGTTTGTCGAAATTACCTCTCTGAGCATGAAATCTGAATTGATCGAAATGATATGTAACGAATTGCGCACGCGTCTGGAGCGCTTAGCAAAAGCTGCCATCGCTGCTCATGAAGCGGCAACCGATCCAGGCTCAAAAGCGGAGAGCAAATACGACACGCGCAGCCTAGAGGAATCGTATCTAGCCACAGGTCAGGCGCGTCAGGTTAAAGAACTTGGAGAAACTCTGCGAACTTTTGAAAACTTGAAACTTAGGGATTTTTCCACAAACGACTCCATCGATGCCGGCGCGCTGGTTGATTTACAAAAACCTGGCAGCTTACAAAAAATCCATTTTCTCCTCGCGCCAGCAGCCGGTGGGCTTGAAATCGAATTTAAAAACAAAGAGATCACCCTACTCAGTCCGGAAAGTCCGCTTTATGCGAAACTCGTGGGTAAAACGATAGGAGAGCTGATTGAATCCCCTGATTTCGAAATTGCATCCATTTGCTAGAAGCAATTACAAACCGGCAGCTTCAAGTGCCAATGCTGCCGCCCCAATCGTGCCTGCTTCGTGCCCGAACTTAGCCGGTAAAATCGCGAGGCCATCTTTGAAAGACCCAGAGAGCTGTTGCAGGAGATGTTCGCGAAAGGGTTTGAAAAGTAACTCGCCGGCACGCGCTACCCCGCCACCGATGATCAAAGCTTCTGGATTTAACAACCAACAAACGTTCATCATAGCTGTCGCTAGCATACGTCCGGTGATATTCCAGCGCTCCAATGCAATTTTATCTCCAAGCTGCGCTGCTTCCGCAAGCGCAGCGGGTGAGCAATCTTCGATATCCTTAGATATCCCTACCGCCTGATAAGCTTGCTGAGCATCGCGCGCGATCTCTTGGTTCCCAATATAATCCTCCAACGCTCCTAAATTTCCGTAATGACCTCGGCGACCCTGAAAATCGATCGATGTCTGACCAATTTCACCCCCGCCGTAATTTGCACCGCGCACCATTTGGCCATTCACGATCACTCCACCACCCACACCTGTACCTAAAGAAACGCAAACCAGATCCTTAAAACCTTTCCCTGCCCCGAGCTTCCATTCCGCAAAAGCCATGCAATTCGCATCATTATCCGCTACCACAGGCAATTTTAACTTCGCCTCAAGAATTTCTTTCAGCGCCACATTCTGCCAACCTCGAACGTTGGTTAAATTGAAAACGATGCCTTTTTCAAAATGCACAAAGCCCGGCATCCCAATGCCAACTGCCACAATTCCTGGATGCATCAAACGAAGATCTTCAACCTTACGCACGATCATCGCGATCAACGGTTCGGGACCATCAAAATCCTGAGTCGCAATCGGCGGAGCTGAATCCACAATTTCTGAACCACGCACGACTCCAGTTTTTACACTGGTTCCACCGAAATCGATGCCGATTGCTAAAGAATGTTCACTCATTACCGCACCCTGCCTAAAGAGCATCGGGAAAAATATCTACATAAATTCTGGATTTTTTAACCACGAATCCGACTTCGCTAAAGCTATGACAGATTCGTGGTTAAGAAATTATTCAACTTCGAAGACTCGCCTAGCGACGAGTCTCAGGCCTTCCAAGGTTAGATCCAGATCCACTGAGGAAATTTCTGGTAAACCCTGAGCTGCGAATGTTGCACCGCCACCTGTGGCAACGACTACGACTTCACTCCCAATTTCTAAAGCGATCTCACGCAAAATCTCCCGAATCATTCCCCTATGTCCGGCAACAGCTCCGATCCGCAGAGATTCGAGCGTGGTTTTGCCTATAGCTGACTGGTATTCCTCCGGCTTCACCCGTGGTAGCTGCGCGGTTTTCGATGCAAGGTATTCGGTCATGCAGTTCATCCCCGGCGCGATCACTCCACCTGCAAAATTTCCATTCGATGAAATAACACTGAATGTGATCGCGGTCCCGAAATCGATCGCGATTCCGGGCGCGGTATAATGCTCTTTTAAAGCAACGACATTCGCCAAGCGGTCGTGGCCGATTTGCTCTGGGGCATCGAGTTCAAACCGATAACCCAACGGACTTTCATGGGTCAGACGATGATAAAAGGCGCGATTTTCAAAAAACTTCCTCAGTAGGATTTCTTTTTCAGGAACGACCGATGCGACGACGACTGCCGAAAAATCCAAACCTTCGACCAAAGCTTGGATCGACAAAGCTTCTAGATCCTGAGTTGGAAGAATCGCATTCCATTCCAGTAAGCCGTTCGCATCACCCAAGCGGAACTTGGTGCGCGAATTCGAGTTATCAATCAAAAGCCAAGCCATGATGATTCCCAATCTGAGGATTTAAATACGGTTTCTTTCTCACTACTGAGCGCGGGTATCGACTCTGAGCTTTTAATTTTAAGCGTTCCGCCGTTTATTTTAAGGTCAATTTCACCTTTCAGTGCTTTTTTCTCCAACCAAAATTTGAACCAG
Organism: Luteolibacter sp.; assembly: GCA_044375585.1. Lineage (GTDB taxonomy): Bacteria > Verrucomicrobiota > Verrucomicrobiia > Verrucomicrobiales > Akkermansiaceae > Luteolibacter. The sequence continues at coordinate 659 of JBILMI010000094.1, read as the reverse complement.
ATTTCTGTGAATCCCGTTTGCGGCGTCCCAGCAAACGTCGTGTCTGCCGGTTCATGCTTCACCCCATCTGCGGTTACCAAACGCACGGACTGCCTGAGATCATGATCTTTTTCTCCGCTTTTTTTCAAATGCGCTTCCAGCCACACGTAGCCCTTATCCTGTTTCAATTGGACCGCCTGCACCTCAAATCGTGCTGCGGGATCTGGAGAAGACTCATATTTTTTCACCCACAACATTCCCAGAAAAGCCGTGGAGAGCACCAAGCAAAGTGCCATCACAAACCTTATCTTCTGTCGCTTCATGCCTTATTCCTAACTGAACTTCCCTTTCTCGCAAATGAAAACGGGCGAGCCGTTACCAGCTCGCCCGTAGGATGATTTTAATTTTTCAAAGAATTAGTAATCGTAACCTTCTTCGCCGTGATCCGTGATATCCAGACCAGCGGTCTCAGATTCAGGAGTTGGGCGAAGGCTGCCGATCACCAATTTCACCACGTAGGCGATGATGACAGTTCCCACGATGGATAGAACGAGTGTGATGCCGATGGCGATCAACTGTTGCCCAAGAAGACCACCGTTTTCAACTAACTTGTCCAAGCCGTTCGTGGCGGCATAGGTGTTGGCGGATGTGAGGTTACCGTTGACATCGCTGGTTGCGAG
>JBILMI010000093.1:0-8763 GCA_044375585.1 Luteolibacter sp. | reverse complement strand
TCGGGGTTGATGGTTGATGGTTGAATTGATGAGGGAAGAGAGTAATTCCTTTAGGGTGGGGATTTGTTTTAGCGAAAGGGAAAGGGATTGGAGATCGCGAGGGTTGCCGGAATTTTGCGAAAGGCGGGAGGTGGTGCGTTCGATGTCGCGGATGTTTTTCAGGGATTCACGAACTTTAGATAAAAGGAAAGGCTCGGCGAGAAAAGCGGCGATGGTTTCCTGACGTTGTTCGAGAGCTTGTTTGTCGCGCAGGGGGTGGAGTAACCAATCGCGGAGCAGTCGGCCACCCATGGGGGTTTGGGTGCGATCCATTACTCCGAGCAGGGTGTGTTTTGCACCAGCGCGAGATTCGACGAGGTCGAGGTTGCGTTGCGAGGCGGAATCGATGAGCACGTGCTTTTCGTTTTCCAACAAACGCGGTGGGTTGAGATGCTCGCAGGAGCGGCGGAGTTGGTGAGTCAGGTAGTGGAGAGCAGCACCTGCCGCAGACGATGCGGCGGGTTTGTCAGCGCAGCCGAAGCCATCGAGTGAATGGATGTTGAAATGGGATTTCAGGAGATCGACTGCATGTTCTGGGAAAAACGTGTAGCCATCGTAAGGAAGGGCGTGGGGGAAGTTTGCTGAGAAATCGCTGATCTGGTGATCTGGGATGAGGAGTTCGGAAGGAGAGATACGCACGATTTCATCGAGCAACTGCGCAGCATCTGCGAACTCCGCGATGATGAACTCACCGGTGGTATGATCGATCGCGGCGAGACCGTAGGATTTCGGCGTCTTTGAAAGAGCGGCAAGGTAATTAGGGCGCTGGTCGTCGAGCAGGGTAAGGTCGTCGATGGAGCCCGCGGTGAGGATGCGAGCGATTTCACGTTCCACCAGTTTTCCGGGAACTGCCTCGGAAGTTTGCTCGGCGATAGCGACCCGTTTCCCAGCCTTCAGCAAACGAGCGATGTAGTTTTGAGAAGCATGGTGGGGAATCCCGCACATCGGCGTTCCGCCTCGCTTAGTCAGCGCAACATTGAGAATAGGCGCGGCAGTCTTCGCATCCTCGAAGAACATTTCATAGAAATCCCCGAGCCGGTAAAAAAGAATGATGTCAGCAGGCAGGCTTTTCCTCATTGCGAGGTATTGGGCCATCATGGGTGTGGTTGCGGACATGTGGCGATGCTGAGGGGTGAAATTTCAAAATTCAAATTTCAAGTTTCAAAATAGGAAGAAAAGGGGATTGCGAATGGATGGGTTTTACGATTTTGAACCACGAAAGACACCAAAAGCACGAAAAAATGCAGAATGTAATCTGATATTCGGCTTTGCGGCAGAGGTTGCTATAGGCCTTTTATAAATGAGTTTTTCAACCTATAAGATCATCAGTCCACGTATCCTGATCCTGGTAAACCGAAATATGCAATAGACACGATAATCCAAGCTACGAGAAATACAGATACATCCAAAGCTATGAATTTTGGAGACGCGATTAGATAGGGTAAAGGCCTCGTGATAAGGAGCGTAGTAACCAATATCGCGATAGGTAAGCCACCAGAGTGAAAACTCCTAGAAACTTCGATATTGCCATGCAAAAGAGAGGTGATGCTCCGAGTTAAGCCACAAGACGAACATGTCATACCATTGGTTGCTACGCAACATGCAGGCCGCACACCGGGGAGAATCGATCCGAGAACAAAAGTTGAAGCGACCAAGACCGCAATCAACGTCGCGGCTAATCGTATGGCTCGCCAAGACGTTGTTAATCGCGGCTGCCTATTGACTGTTATTCTCATCTTTAACCTGCTTTCAGCGGGTGTTCTCTTCCTGTAGTTGTTCTTGACGGTCTTTCTTCATCTCCGCGTCAAGTGCCCGCACACCATCATTGGCGACCTTAACTGCACCGCTAATTGCCAGGATTTGAACGGAGGAGATGACAACTCCAAGAATGCTGACAATAAAAGCAGCGACAGGAAGACCGATTGAACAACCCTTCGTCTTAGCAAGATAGGTGGCGCCTGCTCCGCATAATGCTGAAGGGACGGCGATCCAGATTGCAAAAGCACCAAGACAGGGGATAAAAGAACCCAGCAGCCCGATAGTTCCAAAGATGATCGATACAACCGCGAGGGCAGTCACTGTTCCGGATTCTGGACGTTGAGTTACAACATACTGCGGTTGTTGTGGGATGTTCTCGCTCATAGTGTGTTTTAGTTTTGGTGATTTGGAAATTTCTTTGTGAACAGTTATTCTACGACTGGTCGCGACGCAAAGCGACTAATCGTTTTTGATAGGGTGGATTTATACGTCATGAGGAATTAGTGTGTATGCGTCTATGGTTCATCAAGGTTGAATTTTGAAGACCCATGGGATGGGTATTTATGTGATCATAGTTGTTATTTGAATGGTCTGTCGCGAATGGGCAAACGGTCTAAGGCCATTTTGGTCTGTCACCTTGTGATACCGAGTTCCGACATCCGAGTTCCGCGTTTCTTCCTCCTCTTCATCCCCCTTTGGCGCTCATTCGCTTCCATTTGGGATAAAACCCATCGCAAGTAAAAAAATCTAAAGCTCGCTAAATTTTTTCTTGCATCCCGCCCCCAGATCATGTCTTCTCATACCAATTCCGATGAATTTCCGAAAAATGTTCCCAACTCTCCTGAGCTGCTAACCTTTCTTGCGTTCTTCAGCGGAAGTCTTAAAATCCCTAACAAATCCAACAAAACCCAACGCCTCACAGCAAATTTTCCAATCCCCGCAAAAGACCCGTAACCCCCAAATCAATCATGAAATCAACAATCATCTATTCACTCCTCGCTGCCGCAGCAGCCTGTGGAATGGCGTTCGGTCAAACCACGGCATACACCACTCCGGTGGGGTATTCGACTACCTCACTTGAGCCAAATAAGTATAATTTGGTTTCCGTGACTCTCCACAATGCGTCTATATATGCAGGTGTTATTTCAGCTGAATCATCCGAAACCGTCACTTCTCAAGGAGCTAATTTTACTTCGTTGCTTCAGTCAGGTGATTCTTACGTGTTGGAGTTGCCTGATGGTACTATCCAAGAAATTACTTCTTGGAATGGTGATTCGTTGACTACTCCTGATGATATTACTGCAAAAGTAGTTCCTGAAACTACAACATTTATCCTCAGAAAAGCTACGACTGTTGCCGGTCTCTTCGGTGCTAGTAACGCTGTAGGACTAACTCCTGATTCTGATGACGATTACACATCAGGAAACGACCTAGTGCTAATTCCCAATGCTTCTGGTGCATTTGACACGGTTTACTACTACGACAATGGCTCTGATCCGGGTGGTTGGTTCGATGACCTTGGTAATTCGGCCGACTCAAAACCACTAATTTATGCAGATTCTCTTTTCATTCAAAGAGGTGCCGGTTCGGCGGTGCCTCTTGTCATTGCCGGTGAAATCAAAAAGACTCCAACTTCAGGCGTCCTCACCCCAGGCTATAATTTCGTTGGATCAGTTTCTCCAGTTGGATTGACGGTCTCATCTTCTGGCCTAAGTTCATTTTTGACTGGAGGTGATTCAGAGGAATCAGCTGACAATATTCTTTTACAAAATGCAAATGGCACCTATAGAACAATTTACTTGTTCAACGATGGCGAATCACCTGTGGCTTGGTTCGACACTCTTGGGGAACCAGCTGATGAGCTTTCATTGGATGGTGGCTTTTTGATCTTTAATAGAGGAGCAACAAAACCAGCTACATTATCAGTTCCATCTAGCTATAACGATCTATAACTCTAATTTTATTTAAACTTAACTCATACAAACACATGAAATTAAAAAACTGCATCATTGCAACCGTCCTCCTAGGTGTAACCCACTCCTATGGAGCATTATACACCCTGAACAATGGAGCCGGTGCAACTGCATCTGGTATCAGGACTACGTCTGGAACCACTTTCCGCAACAGCACTATCGCAGGTGCTTCTCTCGGTGGCACTAACGGTGGAACTTCCGCTGGACCAGGTGTTGTAGCATTTGGTGTTTTCTCTACTGATGCTCTTTCATCGCTGAGTTCCTCAGAGCTTATCTCTAGTTTCACTATGTTTGGTAGTTCGACGTTTACTTACGCTGCTGCCGGCGGATCTGGAAGTCGGAGTGTTTTCTCTGCTGCCGCAACGTCTACAATCACAGGTAGTGCATTTGCAGGTAAAGCAATTTACTTATTCACTGGTAACGGAACCACTTTCGGTAACTCCACCGAGTTTTTGGTTGCTAAATCAAACTCGCTGACATTTGCTGCAGGCGATGACACAGCGAATGCCATTTCTCCAAAAGTTATGACAATTCGTCCTGGTGATTCCACTGTTTTATTTGGTTCAACCAACGCAAACGTATTTACTACCAACACTGATAGTAGCCAAACTGCTGGTTGGACAATGGCATCTCCTATTCCAGAACCTTCCGCTGCACTTCTCGGTGCAATCGGTGTCCTTGGCCTTCTTCGCCGCCGCCGTAACTAATTCGGTCGGCTTCTTATAGAAGCTTTAAATTCTGAGAGGCGGGCTTCGGCCCGCCTCTCTTTTTTGTGTCATCTAAATTAAAGGTGACAGATAAATCCAAGGTGATAGACAAATTGATAAGAACCACTTGCCTTTGTGACCTAGGTGGATAGTGAGGGCGAATGAGACGTGCACGATTTCTGGCACCTTGGAAGGATTCGGCGGTGAGGCTGGCGATTTACCATTGCATTTCGCGGGTGGTGGATCGGTGCTTTGTGTTCGGGGACGCAGAGCGGAAGCATTTCCTGATGTTCATGCGGATGCAGGAGAATTTCTGGGGCTGCCGAGTGCTGACGTATTGCGTGCTCTCGAATCATTTTTATATTCTGTTGGAGGTGTCGCCGATGCCGGAGGGCGGGATTCCGTAGCAGCAGCTGTTGAAACGCCTTTCGGCAATCCACACCGATGCATTCGTGGCGGGGATCGCGAATGAGCTGGATGAGGCGCGCAAGGCAGGAAGCGAGGAATGGGCCGCGGAGATCCACGCACGCTTTACCTACCGAATGCAGAATCTGTCCGTGTTCAAATGGAGGAGCGTAAATCCTGGTCAAGCTCGCCAGCCGCCAAGAGTCCTCAAGCCATATTTGAATGCCTCGCGCACTACCTTTGCTTTCTGGTGGAAGAGCGAATGAATAACGGAGGACTCAAAGATGGAGTTTAGGAAACGAAAGCCAAAGTATGGGAGAATAGCCGCAATAATCGCGACAGTAAAATGCTCGCACTCCAAAGCAGTTTCATCGGTGAAGCCATCAAAAGCGCTACACACAGAACCGAACGTTTTATCTACTGGTTCCAGTCTGCGCTTTATAAACAATGTCCCTAAGAAAAAGCCGTAGGTATGCGAGCCCGTGTCCGGAGTCTCCGAAAAACATGAGCTTTTCCACACGGATCAACACCCTTGTAACAATTGATTTCCGATTGATGAATGACGATTTTTGAATTTTGATTTATTGGGGATACCACAACCTTGAAAATTGAATTTTCAAGGTTGTCGAAAGGCAGGATGTGGAAATGATGGGGCTGTGAAGGATCAGAGAAAAGTGCGGGATGTGGTGTTTTCGGGGATTGATTTCGAGGGAGCGGGGGCGCAACGGGGGAAAGAGGATTGGCCGGTGCAGATCGGGATGGCGACTTGGTCTCTAGATAAAGGTTACGGGGATTTTTATGTTTCTTACTTAGAGCGAGAGGGGGAAGTGGATTGGTATGCGAAGAAGATTCACGGGATCGATGTCGGAGATTTAGCTGGAGCACCGAGTTTGATTTCACTCTGGCCGGAGGTGAACGGTCGGTTGGGTAATGAGGCGGTTCCAGTGGCGCATGCCAAAGGCACGGAAAAACGATTTCTCAGAAAATTTCCCGGTAATCCGTTTGATCCGTGGGTGGATACCTTGTTGTTAGCGCGCGCGGCGATGCCGGAGCAGAAAAAGCATTCGCTCGGGGCATTGTGCGAGGAATTAGGGTTGGGCGAAAAAGTTCGGGAGCTGGTACCGGAGCGGGATTGGCATGACGCTTTATTCGATGCTGTGGCTTCATTGGTTTTACTTGAATGGATGGTTCAAAAATACGGGTTACAAGATTTGCCGTTGTGGTCATTGGTCGCTCCGAACACGGGAGCGTGGTATCGCTTGCGCCAAGCGATGAGTTAGAAATTTTTTTACAAGCGATGCAGCAAAGAATCGTTCAAATTTTTTTCGGAATTTTGGGGATCGCGTTGATTGCATTCGTGGTCACCAGAGAACCTAAAAAGCCAACTTTTCCGAGATGGGAGATTGAGGAAAAACTGATTAAAAATGCGGAGAATCAGTCAAAAGCGCATGCTGAGAAATCGGGGGATGCGGAGTTGGTGAAAATGCTTTTGATGGAAGATTTATCGAATCGGAGTTTTGATTTCGCAGTCGTGGTAGAGGCGACGTCTGGAAAAAAAGTAATTTCGATTCAGGAGATGAAATCGGCGCAGCGCGTGAGGTCAGCGATCACGAAAGCAGCGGATGAATTGTTGGTGGAGATGAATCGTGAGGATTCTCCGATTAAGGGCTTACGTCGGATTAATGAAGGTTCGAAATTTTTCGAGGATGGTTTTCAGAAATGGTTAGATGAGGTAGAGGGTTTGAGTTGTGAGTTTCCTAAGACTCGTGATGGGGATTTGCAGCGCAGTGGTTATCCGGATTTAGTGATTACCGATGAGCTCACGGGTGAAGTGTATTACCTCGATCCTAAGTTGCTCGAGCAGGGTTCGGTAAACAGTAGTTTGAGGACGTTCTATTTTGAGCCAAAAGATGAAACTTTGAAAATCACGCAGGATGCGGCGCATTTATTGATTGGAATTGAGCATGACGGGGTGGATGGGAGCTGGTCATTCACAGGATATCAGTTAGTGGATCTCTCATCTTTACAGGTGCGTTTGAAGGCGGAGTTTCAAGCTCCGAACAAGGATGTGTATTCGCAGAGATCCGTTCTTGAAACTCGCAGACCATCTGGAAAGGATGGTGAGCAATGACAGAACCCAAATCAAAGCGAACCAGCGGCTCGGTAGCGATGGATGACTATCTGGAACAAATTTTGCATTTGATCGAGGAGAAGGGTTACGCGCGGGCGGTGGATATTTCAGGGAAGCTCGGGATTTCTCAAGCAAGCGTCACCAACATGCTGCAGAAACTGGATGGTGAGGGTTTGGTAAAACATGAGAAATACCGCGGCACGGTTCTTACCGAAGAGGGTTTAAGAATTGCCGGTGCGATCGTGGAAAGGCATGAAACCCTGACCCGTTTCCTTCGTTTATTCGGTCTTAAAGAAGACACCATTTACCGAGATGTTGAAGGAATGGAGCATCACGTATCTAGGCCAACTCTTGAGGTGATCCGTGCTGTGGCGGATGCTTTGGAGGGCAATGGTAAGTTTCTGGACGAGGTAAAACGCCGTATTCATTTGGAATCTGAAAAATTACTCAAAAAAAGTGAGTTTTGAGTAATTTCTGCATGGCATTTTTGCGGATCATGCTTCAAGTTAATAGATGGGCATAGAATTTTTTTGTGCTCGAATCTAACCCCAAACTATAAAGAAATATGCAAACTGCAAACGTCAATTTGCCTGTCACCGTAACGGTGAGGCATGAAGAAGTGACCGATTCCCTCCGTGATTACGCTCATAAGAAGATAGAAAGTTTACATTTAGATTACCCGAAAATCATTGAGGCGAAAGTGATTCTAGACGTTCAGAAAAATCGCCAAATCGCTGAGATTATTCTTTTCTGTACTAACCATATCACGATTGAAGCTCATTCCGAATCTCGCGACATGTATGTGGCACTAGATGAGACGATTGAGAAGATCGCTCGCCGGATGCGTAAGCAAAAAACTCGCTTGATGAAAAAAAACCGGCCGCATCGGAATGAATCGATTCGTTATCTCGATGAGAGACACTTCAAAGAAGAGGTGATGGATCATCCAGAGGAATCTGCACACGATCCAGAACCGTTTATTATTTTTCCAGATAAAGTAGCTGTGAAAACTATGTTCAAAGAAGATGCGATCATGGAGCTAGAGCTCTCGGATCGGCCGTTTGTGCTTTATAAAAGTGCACGCCGCCATTGCTTAACAATCGTTTATAGAAGGAAGGACGGCGAATACGCAGCGATTGATATCCAACAGTAGTTTGATGTTGAATCGATTTTAAAAGAAGGGGTGGCCGCAAGGCTGCCCCTTTTTTGGGATTTAAACGGAGTTAGCGGAGATGCGGAGGGAACGGAGGAGATTGAGGAGATTGAGGAGAAAAGGAGTGTTGGCTTAGAGCTTAGAGTTTGAGATTTGAGATTTGAAGTTTGGAGATTGGGCTTTACCTGAAGGTGGTGTGCTTTAGATATGTCCTGTGCTCAACACTTGGGCGTTCAAACATTTTTTAGATATGGATATTCAAATTGCGACACTTTGTGACTTTGCGGCTGACTACAACGGCAAACTGGTGGTTTCGGGGACGTTTGACACTTTGGCAGCGAGGGCTTTACCGGTGGTGCATCCTTCATGTGCGCTGGCCATGCGTTTTTGCTTCACTCAGGAAGATATGGGTCGGCACAAACTTTCGATCACGATCATCAATGAAGATGGAGAGGCCTTGGATCCGGCTAACATGCCGATTGAACCGGAGTTTGATGTCAAAATGCCATCCGATGTTCCATTCAACACGCGCAACATGGTGATGAATTTGCAAGGGCTTCGCTTCAATGAAGACGGCATTTACTCGATTGATATCAG
>JBILMI010000092.1:0-8813 GCA_044375585.1 Luteolibacter sp. | reverse complement strand
TGTAGGATAGGGCTGCTGAAAATGGGCTTACGGGCTTGATCCAGAGCGATTTCGGGTGACTGGGTGTCGGCTCGATAAAAGTCGTTCAAGCGAAAGCGACCAAAAATAGAAAGCAATGAATCATCATTCCTACGGAAAAGTCCTACCGTGTTATCTGGAGCAGGATTAGTGCGGTAGATTCGTGGATCAAAATCTTCGAGATAATATCCATCGGATAAATAATTGAGATTTGTATCTAATCTCCAATTTGCATCTTGTTCTAAATCTAGTTCAAAACGTGTTTTCAGTGAAAGTTCGAGACGATTGGTATTCACTGAAGTGCGCGGGATACCAATACGAGAATTTTGAGGATCAAGATCGTGAGCGTAATAAGCACTGAATCCGCTGATCTCATTTTTGTATTCTTGTCGAGTATCGACTAAATCAACACCAAACGCGGCACCACGGGTGGCTCTTAGATCAAGTTTCCACTTGGAAAGAAGCCATGCGTCTTCTTTTTCTCCGGTGAGGGGGTTAGGCTTTCCTCCGAGCATGATGCCATATGTGTTTAATAAAAATGGACCCCAGTTGGTTCTTGCTCCTGGCGTAAAGTGATATCCGAGTTCTCCATCAAGAGGTTGACTTAGGAAGGGTAGCCAGAAGACAGCGGTGTCACCTGAATATAGTTTTAAATTTTGAAATGTGACACGATCACCAGGGTAAACCGTGGTTTTATCAGATCGAATCCAAAATCCAGGATTTTCAACGTCCTCGGTTGTTACGCCGGCGTTTTGTCCGATGAAGACACGTTCTGAGCCAGAGCCCACACTGGTGAATTTTCCGGATTCAAGCAAAATGGAATCCATGGATATGCGAAGTTCGGTGGCATCGATCATACCAGTCTCGTAGTAGTAAACTGCGCGTTTTCCTCGCTGTAGGATGCTGCCTTGGTAAACAGACACATCTTCATCGAAATTCACAGATTTCGCTTTTAGATCGACGGTTGCCCGCTTCGAAAAAATTTCTAATCCATTGTCCCCACTTATGTGAACGGGACCGCCAAGGCGTATTCCGTCTTCAAGATTACCCTCGATTGTCCCACCAAGGTTATGAATTTTGAGGTTTTCAGGTAGTGTCGGTGCTTCTTGTGATTCACCGATAGGAATCTCTGGCGCAGGGACTGGCTGGATGCGCTCAACAGGAAGGGGATCCGCATCATTACTGGGAGGAAGCGGATTTTCCTGAGCTTTTAAAATCAAAACCAAGAAAAAAAGTGATGATAAAGTGGTGAGAGAAAAACGGTTGATCGACATCACAGCAGAGTGAACAAGATTCGGGGTGGGTAAGTAAAGGCACAAGATGGATTCGTGCCGACGGAAATATCACTAGCCCATAAAGAGAATCAATCGATGCCCAGCGCCTTTTTGACTAAAGGATCGTTTAGGGCCTTTGTAAGCATTGGGTGGCGCAGTAAAGTGCTGAAGCGGCCTTTTTTCGCGAGAGAGATGAGTTCTGAGTTATCGAAGATTAAGACGCGTGAAATAGGTTCGCCGGTTTGCGGGTCGATCTCGCCATGTGAAGGCTTTTCAGAGCTTTCGGCAATCATTTTGGCTAGTTGGACTCTAGGTTGGGAGCCAAGAGGATCGAGCTTATTCATCAGTGAGTCCGGAATCGAGATAGTCAGAGATTTTTTAAGCCGAGAGGAGAAGCCGGGGATGTCATTTTCGATACCTCCGTTTTTGGCATATTCTCGAATTTCAGTGATCGAGGTGATGTGATGAATCACACCTGCAGCGATTAAGCAAAGCACTGAAGTAAAAATGAAAGTGACGAGTAGCTTGCCCGTCAGTGAACGAGTTGGAGGCTGGTCGCTGTCGTCTGTCTCGGCTTGGCTTGATATGGGAGTGAAGAAAAATCTGAAAATCTTACGAATGAGAATAAATGTTAAAATAAACGTTAGAATGGGTAATCCGGTGGTAATGAGGGGAGAAGTTTGATTGGTCCATTGAATGGCTAGAGATGGGGCTTTTTGCCAAGTTAAGAAACCTATCCATAGACTAATTGCGAGAATAGAGAGATGAGTGATGGTTCTTAATAGTCCGCGGATCAGCATGTAAACGGCAAAGACTGCAAATATCAGCAGTGCGGCGGCGCCTAGAGAAATCTGCGATAGCGCCTCCATGATCTAACAAATTGGACTCGTTGCTCGTTGGAGTAGCACGTGGTCAATGAGGACCAGAGTGGCCATCGCTTCAACGATGGGGACAGCACGCGGCAGCACGCAGGCATCATGACGACCTTTGCCCTGTAGGGTGGTGGTTTCTCCTTTTTTGGTGACGGTTTCCTGAGTGGAAATGATGGTTGCAGTCGGCTTGAATGCGACGCGGAAGGAGATGTTTTCGCCATTGGAAATACCACCTTGAACCCCGCCGGAACGGTTGGTGGTGGTGCGAATTTTTCCATCTCGCATTTCAAATGCATCGTTATGTTCTTTTCCGGTAAGAAGCGTTCCCGAGAAGCCGGACCCAATTTCAAAACCTTTTGTAGCAGGGATAGAGAGCATTGCTTTGGCGAGTTCTGCTTCAAGTTTATCAAAAATGGGTTCTCCTAGGCCTGGAGGGCAGTTGCGTATCACGCATTCAATCACACCGCCAACAGAGTTTCCATCGGAGCGGATGGATTTGATATGTGAAATCATTTCCTCTGCAACCGAGGGGTCACCCGTGCGAACGATGTTAGATTCGATCATCTCACTGGTCACGGAGTTGGGATCGACGCTCGCTTGAATGTGTTGAATGGATTTGACCCAAGCGAGGATTTCGATGCCCGGGCAAAGTTGATCGAGAACTTGTTTGCCGACCGCGGCTGCGGCGACACGACCAATGGTTTCGCGAGCTGAGGCACGACCTCCACCAGATGGAGCGCGTATGCCATATTTTGCATCATACGTATAATCGGCGTGAGATGGCCGATATTTCTCTGCCATTTCGTCATAGGCAGATGGTCGCTGGTCGGTATTGCGAACCATGATGGAGATCGGAGTCCCCAAGGTTTGGTCATCATGGACGCCTGATAAAATTTCGGCGGTGTCTGGCTCTTTGCGCGGAGTCACAATCTCCGATTGTCCCGGGCGGCGGCGATCGAGTTCTTTTTGAATGATTTCCGTCGTGACCTTGATGCGTGCAGGGCAGCCATCAATGACGACGCCGACAGCGCCGCCGTGTGATTCTCCATAAGTGTGGATGCGAAATAGTTTGCCGAAGGTAGATGACATGAATGAAAAAGAGTTTTAAAAGAACCGAACGCCAGAAATATGGGGTTATTCCATGTGTTTGGCGAGCTTGAAGGGAATAAGGAAGCGAAGTGTCGCACTTTGCGATGGCGGGAAAACTTCTACGCAGGTCAGTGAGCCTTTACGGATTTCCACGGAATCGGCGTTAGAACCTAATAAATATTGGACGAAATGAGAAAAATCCGGTTCGTGACCCACGATCATCACGTTTTTGAAATCCGAAAATCCACGTAGCTCGGAAAGGGCGGTTTCGGGATCCATGCCGCAAGCCAGCCATGACTGCATGACAGGACTTGGTATATTGGCGGCTTGAGTAAAGGTTTCTGCAGTTTCCTTAGCGCGGACTAATGGACTGGATAAAACGATGTCTGGCAACATTCCAGCCTCAGATAAAAGCCGAGCGGCGTTGCGCGCTTGTCGATGACCGGTTTCGACCAAAGCACGCGCATAATCGCTTGGATTTAATGCATTTCGATCTTCGGCTTTTCCGTGTCTTAGGAGGAAAAGGTTCATCGGCTTAATTTGAGGTTTTGGAATGTGAAAGGCATCACATCGTCATACCGCCATCGACAGCTAACACTTGTCCAGTGATGTAACGCGCATCGCGACTGGCGATGAAAAGCACGGCTTTTGAAATATCTTCGGTAGTTCCAAAGCTTGCGAGAGGGATTTTTGCGATGACTGCCTCTTTGATATTTTCTGGAAGTTCATCGGTCATATCTGTGGTGATGAAACCCGGAGCAATCGCATTGCAAGTCACCGCTCGGCCAGCGAGTTCTCGTGCTACTGCTTTGGTGAAACCAATGAGACCGGCTTTACTTGCGGAGTAATTTGCTTGGCCGGCGTTTCCGATCAAACCGATGACAGAAGCGATGTTGATGATGCGTGAGTGCTCACCTTTCATCAACGGACGCATGAATGCTTTTACCGTGTTGAATGCGCCTTTGAGATTGGTATCGAGAACGGCATCCCAATCATCTTCTTTCATCCGCATCAACAAACCATCACGGGTGATGCCGGCATTGTTGACTAAGATAGAAATAGCACCGATTTCATCTCCGATGCGTTTCGCGACTTCCTGAACAGCGTCATGATTGGAAATATCCACTGCGTAGGCAGAACAAGAGCCTGGGAAAGATTGATTGATCTCTTCTGCTGCGCTGCCGCAGCTCGATTCGCTACGGCTGATCAAAGCGACCTTTGCTCCTTCGGCGGCGAATGCTCTGGCGATTTCTTGGCCGATTCCTCTTCCGGCTCCGGTGACGACAACGATTTGGTCTTTGAACTGCATGGTCATGTGTTGGCTTGAATAAAGGCTTAGATCTGGGATTGAAGCAATCTTTTGAATTGCTCGAGCGCTGATGAATAATTGGATGCTAAATGGGTGTCGGGCTCGATGCGGGAATCTGGCGATGGTTTACAGAAAATGGATTGCAGTTTTACAAGGTCGTTTCCAGCGGCGGTCGCGGCGATGAGCGCTGCTCCAAGTGCAGCAGAATTTGCGACTTCTAAACGCTCGACCGGTGCTTGGAATACGTCAGCAACCATTTGTGCGATGCCGTTATTTTTCGATGCTCCTCCGGTGAGTAGAATGCGTTGAGGTGCGATTCCCATCCATTGCGAATGCAAACGCATGTTGAGGAACTGGCCTTCTAACAGCGAGCGGATCTGCAGTGCGTCAGTTGGATCTTCTGAAAATTCGATGACAGGTTTTTCAAAATCGTGACGAGGTGTGATTTCCGCTGCGTAGAATGGCAGAGTTAGGTTTTTTCCTGCAGAATTTTTCGATGCGGAAAGATTTGCTTGGTCAAATGCACTCCAGTCCACACCAAGCTCATCGCGTAATGCTTCGCGAGCAAGGGAACCGTTTCGGAAGCAAATGAGCGACATGAACCCCCCCGCTGGATTTCCAAATACGTGACCGAATCCTTGTGGATCCGTCTTCGGGTCGGTCATCGCTGCGAAAAACGTATCACTAGTGCCAAGAGAAATAACAACTTGGCCGGGAGTTGTGGCACCCATGCCGACAAGTGAAGCAGGGTTGTCTCCGGTGAATGGACAAATCTGGCAGGCTTTAGAAAACCCATATTTATCGACAAAATAGGAGCTGATCGTTGCCAGTGGTTTCAGGCAAGAAGCTGCGGGCAATAATTTATCGGAGAGCTTCGATGCCGTCGCATTCATCAAATCATTATCCCATTTCAGGCTTTTGAGATTGAGGAGATTCATGCCAGCTCCATCCCCAAAGTCGATGGGCATGGATTTACCAGCGACGACGGAAGCAATAAACGAACTCACCAAATGAACGTGATCGGTGGCTGCGTAGGCTTCAGGCGCTAGTTTAAAAAACTTTCTGATTTGTGAGCCGGTGAAGCGTTCAATCGTCACTGAACCCGAGCGAGCACAGACCTCAGAATTGCCGCCCATGGTATTGGCGATTTCTTTGCACTCCGCCCCAGTTGAAGTATCCATCCAGATCGGCGAAGTAGAGCGGGTGAGCACATCAGAGAGCTGTGCTTTAAGCGAGGAGGATGGATCGAGATTGGCGATGGTGGAATCAAATTGATCATTCAAATAAACCGAACCATGTTGCTGACCTGAGCCAGCAATCATCGTGACGTTTGATAAATCAATCTTTGCAGCCAGTTTTTCTAAAACCAAATCAAGCGCTTCCAACCACATCATCGGATCGGCATGGACTTCTCCCGAAGAGCCTCCTAGAATGAATCCGCTGGGTGCTGAGTATTGCGGTAATTCAGCGCCAAAATTAACCGATGCCTCGGCAGAAATTTCGCCGCGATCGATATCAAGAACGATTGCGCTGAGTGATTGAGTGGAGGAATCGAAGCCAAGGAACATGGCTGGAGTTTTCGGTTTATTCCCAGACGTTCAAGTATGAAACAAAAAAAGAGCGGCTGCCGAAGCAACCGCTCTTAAGTTAATCAGTTTACGTAAACTTCAAATTAGAAGCTAACGGAAAGCATGGTGCCAGCAACGAATTCGTTACCGGTGTTTTCATAAGAAGCATTGTCGTCATCGTTGTTAAGGCTCCAAGAAGCAGCAACGAAAGGCGAGATGGTCGCTGTTTCGCTGTATGCGTAGTCGAGGGAAACTTTAGCAGTCAGGTGAGCAAGTTGACCTTGTTCAGCGAGGTAAGCTAGAGTCGCGCCTGTGTTTAGGGTCAAGCATGAGCTGAGTTCGAAGCTTTTGCTTGCGTCGAGTGCAGCGTAGCCATCGTTGTCGGTTTCGATATCCCAGAAGTAAGCCAAGGAGAAATCAACACCGTAGAGCGACTTAGCAACCGAGAAGTAAACTTCTTGTGCGTCAGCGATATTCGTAGGGATGGGAATGAGACCAGCAGTGGTGTCGTCGTTGATATACTTGATGTAACCTACGGATGCAGTGAGGAAACCAAGGTCCTTAGAAACTTCAGCGTAGAGATCAAGTTCTGATGTGCTGTAGCTTCCACCGACAAATGGATTAGCCGGTACAGGTGCGTCAAATGAGCCGTACCAAGCACCTGCACTCAGGCCAAGGCCGTTGTATTCAGTTGAGACGTCAGCACCTGCTTCGACGAGGTTTGATCCAAGATCAAGTCCGCGGAAGAGATACTCGTTGGTATATCCAACGTGGACTTCGGATTCGATTTCAGCCGAAGCGTTGCCAGCCGCGAAAGCGGAAGCTACGACGAGGGCGCCAATAGTTTTATAGTAGTTTTGCATAGTTTTGTTGTTGTTGGTTTCGATTGCTTTATTCATCCCAAACTAACTTTTTATGGTTAATCGTGGTGAACAGAATGTAGCATCCTGCGTACCAATGAGAAGCGTTGGCAAATCGTTACAGTGGCTATTTAACTAATCTTAAGGATGTGTCCAGCTTAAAAATATCATTTTGGCTAGGCAGAAAAAGTAGCTCTGTAGCGGGTTCGATTAGCTTTTATTTCATGGGTGGCTCATACAAGATCCTTAAGCACATTGGTTTTTTAGTCATAAAATACGGGTGAAATTCGGATCCTGCAGTTTTGGCACGACCCTTGCTTAGGGATAACACTGCTGTATTCCATGCACTCCAATCCGCAAGGGAGCAGCCCAACATCCGACAACCCCGAATCATATGATAAAAAGACATCCAATAACACTGCGAGCACTCGCCCTTGCGGCGATAGCTTGTTTCGCCATGCCTCTCATGCCCGCGACCACTCTCGGTCAAGATGAGGTAACACCTCCAGTAACCTCAGTGGTGGCTGAACCAACTGTAGCGCCTGACGCTGAGGCGGCTGCCGCTCCCGTTGAAGCAACTACAGAACAACGTCTTGCCGACTTAGAAAGTTACTTCGGTAATGTCGGTGTCGGCGCTTCGGGCGACGTCACATGGGACTCCAAAATTGGGGAAACTCCAGGACCAGGCCATAACAGCTGGCTGATGACTTGCGCTGCGTTGGTTCTTTTCATGACCCTTCCCGGTCTTGCGCTGTTCTACGGTGGCTTGGTTCGTAAGAAAAACGTTCTCAGCGTTTTGGCGCAGTGCCTTGGTTGTGCTGGTATGGTCACCGTAATTTGGTGGGCAGTTGGCTACAGTCTGATCTTCGGAAAAAGCTTCAATTCTCCTTTCCTCGGCGGAACAGAGTTCTTTTTCCTCAAAGGTGTAACAAGTGCACCGAACACGGACTATTGCTATTGGGTCTCGCAAAACGTTTTTGCGATGTATCAATTGATGTTCGCGATCATCACCCCCGCACTTATCATTGGTGCCACGGCAGAGCGCATGAAATTCTCTGCGATCATGGCTTTCATCTTCATCTGGATGTTCGTCGTCTATATCCCAATGGCGCACATGGTCTGGGGTGTAACCGGTTACATGAACGGTGTCTGGAACGGCGACGCGATTGTTAAGTCGATTGACTTCGCTGGCGGAACGGTCGTTCACATGACTTCTGGTTGGAGTGCTCTGATACTCTGCATTATTCTTGGTAAGCGCATCGGCTTCGGTAAGGAAAAAATGTCCCCGCACAGCATGGTTCTGTGTATGGTCGGCACCGGCATGCTCTGGGTTGGCTGGTATGGTTTCAACGCTGGTTCTGCACTCGCGGCTGACGGTGTTGCTGCGAACGCCTTTATGACCACCACGCTTGCTGCTGCAACCGCAGGTTTCGTCTGGGCCATTTTGGAGAAAATCCTCAAGGGTCACGCTTCCATCCTTGGTATATGCTCTGGTATCGTCGCCGGTCTCGTGGTTATCACTCCTGCTTGCGGATTCGTTGACGCCACTGGCGCAATGATCATCGGTGTTCTCGCTGCAATCGTACCTTACATCTTCGTGATGTATGTCAAGAAAGCCATCGGTTACGATGATGCACTTGATACCTTTGGTATCCATGCGGTTGGTGGCACCTTGGGTGCTGTCCTTACTGGTGTACTCGCAACCAGCGATGTCAACGGTAACCTCACATCCGCCAACACCTATGCCGCCACGAACGGCTTGGACAAGTTAGTTGAAAACGGTGGTCTTCTTGGGCAACAGTTGATCGCCATCGGCATCACAC
>JBILMI010000091.1:0-8859 GCA_044375585.1 Luteolibacter sp. | reverse complement strand
AAAGTTTCTGAAGGCCTTTCATGTAGCGCTCGCGGGACTCGATTTTTTTATCGAGGATGACGCGGTCGAAACGCTCTTTGCCTTTGTTGAGTTTATCGGCGAGGTCGAGGTAAAGCTCGGTAATGAAGCCGAAGCGGTGAAGATTTTTGGAAACTTCGATTTCTGCGTCTTCGATGCGTTTTGAGATTTCGACTTCTTGTTCGCGGGTGAGCAAAGGGACTTGGCCCATTTGCTTGAGATACATGCGGACAGGGTCATCGAGGATATCGAGTTTCTGATCGGCTTTGACTTCCTCTTCTTCGCCATCGCCTTCATCGCGTTTTTTGTCCTTGAAGCGGTCGACTTCTGAGGCGTCGATGATATCGAACTCCATGTTGCGGAGGCGTTCCATGATGGCCTCGACATCGTCGGGATTGACGAGGTCATTAGGCAGGATTTCGTTGATATCGTCGTAAGTGAGATATTCTTGCTCTTTGGCGAGTTTGATCAGTTCCCTGATTTTTTCTTGGATCTCTGGGGTGTCGATCCGGCGTTTTGGATCTTTTTTGGCAGGCTTCGCTTCTTTGGCTCCGGGTTGGGAGGCAGCGAGGATTTCTGCGATTTTGGAGATTTCTTTGGCTTTCGAGGCAGGTTTTTCAGCGGCAACTTTTTTCTCAGGAGCTGGAGCTTTAACGGCAGGCTTGGTAGGGGCTTTGGCTACAGGCTTGGTCTTAGTTGTTGGCTTGGAGACTTTAGGGTTAGCTGCTTTCGTTTGTTTCGCAGTAGCTTTTGGTGCCGGGGAAGCAGGCTTTTTGACGGCTGCTTTTTTCACCGAAGCTGTCTTGGTTGCTTTTGGCTTAGCCGTTGGTTTTGCCGCTTTCTTTGGGCTGGCTTTGATCGGCTTGGCTTTAGACACAGGTTTTGCGGTCTTTTTTGCGGCTGATTTTTTTGCGGAATTTTTAGAGGGCATAAGTAGCTTTGCTGCTGAGGAACGAGATATATGAAGACAATCCACCTATTAGATGGGCACTCGCAAAAATTGCGGGCGGGCGGAATGAAGAATGCTTGAGGCAATGCGTCAAGTCCTTTGTTTGGTGACGAAGTGATCAGTCTGCAGGCAGGACGGCCTCGCAGATGCGGCCCTACTTTTTGAAGGCTATTCTTTCGAGGCTTTTTGAAGGAGATTTAAGCGTTCTAGGGCGGCTCCGGATTGGATGGTTTCGCGGGCGATGTCGATGGCATCACCGATGTGGTCAGCAAGGCCGGCGCAGGCGATGGCGGCGGCAGAGTTGAGGAGGACGATATCGAGTTTTGGCCCGGATTCTTTTCCGGAAAGGATGTTTTCGAGGATGATGGCGTTGTGTTTGGCGTCACCACCTTTGAGGTCTTCGATGGCGGCTTTGCGCATTCCGAAATCTTCGGGGGTGATTTCTTCGTCTTCGAGATCTTGGTAGGATCCCGCTTTACAGATGCGGGTGGAGCCCATCAGGGAAATTTCATCGACGTTGCGACCGCATGAGGCTTTTCCGCTGACGACCCATGCGCTTTCACGACCGAGGCGTTGGAGAATGTCTGCGAAAGTTGCGCATAGGGTTTCATCGCTGACTCCGACGAGTTGGCATTCGGGGCGAGCTGGATTGAGGAGGGGGCCGATGAGGTTAAAGATGCTGCGGTGGCCCTGAGCTGCGAGGTTCTTGCGGACTTGGGCTACGGCTTTGAAGGCTGGGTGGTAATTAGGCGCGAAGAGGAAGCCGACTCCAGCCGTTTCAATGCAATGACGAAAATGTTCCGGAGGGAGATCGATGTGAATGCCGAGGGCTTCTAGAACATCAGCGCCACCACTTTTGGAGGTGATACCGCGGTTGCCGTGTTTGACCACGATGGCGCCAGCGGCGGCTGCGATAAACATCGAAGTGGTGGAAATATTAAAGAGGTCTAACTGATCGCCGCCAGTTCCGCAGACATCGAGTGTGGGGCCGGGCAGATCGAGGGTGCCGATCATGGGATCAACCGCGTGTTCGAGAAACGCCTCGACGAAGCCAGCAATTTCCTCTGGGGATTCGCCTTTTTTGGAAAGGGCGAGGAGTAATTGTTGTTTTTTTAAATCGTCGACTAATGGGTCGAGCAAGAGATTGGCTGCGATCTCAATTTCACGTGGGGCGAGGTCGTTGCCGTTTTCAAGGTGGGAGATGAGTGCATTCATGGGAAAAATCTAAATCTTAAATCCTAAAATGGAAGAGATGAGTTAAAGATTGAGAATGCAAGTGGCGGTAGTGAAATAGATCAACATACCTGAGACGTCGACGGTGGAGGCGAGGGAGGGAGAGGATACGACGGCGGGATCTAGATTGAAGGCACGGGCGATGATGGGAAGCATGGCTCCGAGAATGGTGGCAGAAAGAACTTGAAGTGTCAGAGCGAAGCCTACTGCGAGTGAGAGTTTGAAGAATGAAAAATCGGGTGCAGCGGTGAGGTGGAGGTATGGTAGAACGAATGTGATAAATGTGGCCATGCAGAAGCCGAGGGTGAGACCAAGGAAGAGACCTGTGCGGATTTCTTTCCAAGCAATTCTCATGAGCGAGCCCTTATCGATTTCACCGAGAGCGAGGGCACGGATGACCATGGTAGCAGATTGTCCGCCGGAGTTTCCGCCAGCGGCTACGACCATGGGTAGGAATAGAGAGAGGACGAATGCTTTTTCGAGTGTCTCGGAGAAGCGGAACATCACGTATCCGGATGCGATGGATAAGAAGGCTAAACCAACCAGCCAATTCACACGCCGGCGGAAATGGCTGATAGCGCTGGTATTTAGATAAGAGAGTTCATTTTGTTCACCACCGATACCTGCGAGTTTCTCGATATCTTCAGTGGATTCCTCTTGAAGAATTTCAAGAGCATCATCGTAGGTGATGACACCGAGGAGGTGGTGAAATTCATCGACGACAGGAAGGACTACGAGGTCGTATTTGGAGAGAGTACGAGCGGCTTCTTCTTGGTCAGCGGTAGCGAGGATGAATTCATCAGCATCTTCCATGATGTCGCGAATGGGAGTGTCCCAAGTTTCAAAAGCAAGGTCGCGGAGGCGGACTTTGCCTTCGAGTCGGCCTTGGACATCTACGACAAAAATGCGCGCGAGGGTTTCGGTGTCTTCACGATCGCGGCGAAGGACAGTGATGGCTTGTTTCACCGTCATGTCTGCGGTGATACGGCCAACTTGAGTGGTCATCCGTCCGCCGGCGGTGTCTTCTTCGTATTTAAGAAGGTTTTTCGTGAGTTCTTTATCGCGAGGACCGAGAAGAGAGAAAAAGCGGACTTGTGCTTCTTCTGAAACGACTTGGAATATATCGACTCGGTCGTCGTCGGAAAGATTACTGAGAAGGAAGCGAAGTTGTGCGGGTTTGAAGTGGCCGAGAGCGTCTTCGATTAGAGAGTCAGGAAGTTCGGCGACCACATCGGTGGCGAGTTCGGGCCCAACCGTTTTTAAGAAGAAGTCGCGCTCGTCATCACCGAGGTTCTGGTAAAGCTCCGCGAGGTCAGCGTAGTGGGCGTCGTGGGCAGCAGCGAGGAGCGCAGAAGCATCTTCTGCATCGATCGCGCGCGTGATCTTATCGATTGGGTCCATTTCAGCATCGTCTTCCACGAGCGGAGCCTGAGGGAAGGCTAGTTCTAGGTAAATGCTGAAATATGGAAAAGAAGAGTTCTTGGTTCTTTACCCCGATGTGTCGGGGTTGGTTCGAAAAAATACTGAGCGAAGCGCAACCAAGAACTAGAAACTAGAAACGGATCCTTTCATTTTGTCATTTGAGATTTACGATAAAGCGGATGAAAGGATTATCTTTGAAGTTGTTGCGTTATGTTAGCTTGGCGGAAGGAATATCGTTTTTGGTGCTGCTTTATGTGGCGATATATCAGAAGCGTATTTTAGGAGATGAAAAGGCGATTGCTGTGCCAGGAATGATCCATGGGGTGCTCTTTGTCATCTTTTGCTTTTGCCTGCTCCATGTTTGGAATGAGCGGGGATGGTCGATAAAGAAAGTGGCAGTTGTCTTTATCTGCTCATTATTGCCGTTTGCTCCATTTTATTTGGAGCGGAAACTGAAACAGGAGGAGTTGAGCTCTAGTGGAGAGGGGTGAGAATGGATATCGAAGTGATCTATCAAATTCTATTTTTTATAAATGCGTTAACTTTTAGCAATTGAGCATCGGCTTCGCGGAGAAGAGATCAGTATTAATTTATGAAGCGAGTTGCAATGGTGAGTGAGAAGGCTAGATCTGTGTTGTGAGCACTTGGCAGAAAGCGGTGGATATATTGAAGGAAACGGTTCGCGCCGGAGTCGGGGAGTTTGTGGTGTGTGGGGGTGCGCGCAATGCGGTTTTATTGGAAGTACTGGCAAAACTTGAGGCTACGGGAAAGGTGCGGGTATGGAGTCACTTTGAGGAGAGGTCGGCGGGATTTTTTGCGTTGGGACGGACGATGGTGACAGGGCGCCCTTGTGGGGTAGTGGTGACGAGTGGGACGGCGGTTGCGGAGTTGCTGCCAGCGGTGGTTGAGGCTTATTACCAAGCTCGGCCATTGGTATTGGTGACGGCGGACAGGCCGGAGCATTTTCGTGGTAGTGGTGCGCCGCAGGCGATTGAGCAAGTGGGAATTTTTGCCGCTTATGCGGGGAATGATTTAGCCGCGTGGGAGGGGAAGGGTCCGCTGCATGTGAATATTGAACTGGAAGAGGAATTTAGAGTGGGCAGTGAATTTTTTGGAGATCTTGAGTTGGGCGAATTTGCCTTGGATTTCGGAAGACCGAACGTGGCAGAGTTGGCAAAATGGTTACGTGAGCCAACCCTGCGAGGCATGGTGGTGATGATCGGGGACTTGGAGTTAGAAGAGCAGGAAGAGGTATTTCATTTTTGTGAAAGCTTGGCAGCACCAGTGGTTGCTGAAGCAAGCAGTGGTTTGCGTGAGGCGTTGCAACACCTTCTGGTGGTGGATGCGGATCGGGTGCTTAAACAGAATCCTCCATCGAAAGTATTGCGCTTGGGTGGTGTGCCGAGTGGGAGGTTTTGGCGTGATTTGGAAGATTTGCCGAGAGTGAGCGTATGGTCGGTATGTCGGAATGGTCTGCGAGGGCTGGGTCGTGACGCTGGGGTTTTACAGGGATCGCTTTCGAGAGTTTTACCTGCCTTGGGTGTGCCAGAAGAGATGGGCGATGTAGGGGAATGGTTGGTAGGTGTTGAAGGTCGCGGTCAACGGATCGAAGAAGCGCTCGAAGCATTTCCCGACAGCGAGCCTAGCTGGATGCGTATGCTTTCGGTATATGCGGCGGTGGGTAGTAGTGTGTATTTGGGTAATAGTTTGCCCATCCGTGAGTGGAACACCTATGCGCAATGGGAGCGTCCGGTGCGGAATGTGCGGGTGAATCGCGGTGCAAACGGGATCGACGGTCAGATCAGCACGTGGTTAGGAGCGAGCGCTAAGGAGGTGGATGCGTGGGGGATTTTTGGAGATCTAACCGTTCTCTACGATTTGGCAGGTTTGAAAATGTTGAGTCAGGTTGAGGCGCATGGACGGGTGATGGTCGTGATCAATAATGGTGGGGGCAAAATTTTCGATAAGGTTCCGCGACTGCAGGAGATGAGTGAAGCTGCGAAAGCGTGGATGTCGGCAGAGAGTTCGGTCGATTTCGAGGCTTTAGCGAAGGTGTTTGGAATGGATTATGCGCGATTAAAGCGGACCGATGATTTTGATGGAGCGGGTGAGGGCAAGAGGTCAATTTTACTCGAAGTGGTGCCAAATGAGGCGCAGGACTCTGGTTTTTGTGGGTTTTGATTTATAAAATTGGGATTGAATGGGTAACAGATTATTTCCCAAGCCCAGAAATGGTTGAAAATTTACCTTGGAGAATTGGGCATTGCCTTTCTAGTCTGCCCGCACCGAAACTTAATTCTATGGCAAAAAAAGATTTCACGATTCTAAATAAACTAGGAATTCATGCGCGCCCGGCAGCGCAGTTTGTGAAGATGGCGAACCGCTTCAAGTGCGACATCATGGTCGAGAAGGACGGTGAAGAAGTGGATGGAAAAAGTATCATGGGCTTAATGATGTTGGCTGCGGGCCATGGATCGATCATCTTGGTTAGTGCGGAGGGCGAAGATGAGGATGCTGCGTTGGAGGCGATTGGGGATTTGATCCAGCGCAAGTTTGAGGAGGAGTAGAATAAATTTTTTCCCAGCACCCCACTTCGCCAAGGCTACGGGGGGCAGGAAGACGCAGAAACGGGTGGAATGGATAGATTTTAAATACGAAGAAAATTAGAGATTTAAGTTATATGTCGAAGATTACGATTTTATCGGGTGACGGTATCGGACCGGAAGTCATGGTGCAGGCGCTTCGCGTTCTGGATGCCGTGGAAGGAAAATTTGGTTTCAAGGTCGAGCGCTCAGAGCATCTCGTCGGAGGTGCAGCGATTGATGACGGCGGGCATCCACTGCCTAAGGAAACCATTGAGGCAAGTGAAGCGGCAGATGCGATCTTGTTTGGCTCCGTCGGCGGGCCCAAGTGGGAGAGTCTTCCACCAGAGATTCAACCCGAGCGCGGAGCTTTATTGCCGTTGCGTAAACATTTTGGATTATTTGCAAATTTACGTCCGGGAGTTTGCCTTCCGGCATTGACTGATGCTTCACCAGTGAAACAGGAGCTTATCGCGGATGGTTTCGATGTGCTCTGTGTGCGTGAATTGACGGGCGGTGTGTATTTTGGATCTCCGAAAGGACGCCATGAGGAAAACGGCGAGCTAGTTGCGCTCGATACGATGATCTATAAAAAGAGTGAGATCGTGAGGATTGCGCGTATTGCTTTCACGGCGGCGATGGGACGTAAGAAGCAGCTATTGTCTGTGGATAAAGCCAACGTTTTAGCTTCATCCGTGTTGTGGCGTGAGACCGTGAACGAGATCGCGAAAGAATTCCCCAAAGTCGAGCTTTCACATATGTATGTCGACAATGCAGCGATGCAGTTGATCAAGCGCCCGGGTTCGTTCGATGTGTTGGTTACGGAAAATCTTTTCGGTGATATTCTTTCCGACGAGATGGCGATGATTTCTGGTTCACTAGGCATGTTGCCATCGGCTTCGTTGGGACAGCAAAAACCTGACGGATTGTATTTCGGCCTGTATGAGCCATCGGGCGGATCTGCTCCGGATATCGCTGGTCAGGGCATTGCGAACCCAATTGCACAGGTGCTTTCCTTGGCGATGTTGTTGCGTTTTTCACTTGGAAAAATGGAAGCGGCAGACGCGATCGAAGCGGCGGTTGCTCAAGCGATCGCAGACGGTTTCCGGACGGGCGATATTGCGACTGGAAAAGCAGGAGAGAAAAAAGTCGGCACTGCAGGTATGGGCGACGCGATTCTTGAACGGCTTTGATTTTTTGAAATCCTAAATTTTACATCTAAAATTTAAAACACCTGTGTTCAGGCATTGCTTTGCGCAATAGCGGTTGCAGAATCGGTTAGATCTGCGTTTGGAATTGGGTGGGAATTTTGGGACGAGTGAAAAGGATAAAATAGGTTTTATGTTATCTAAGCTCGATCTTTGGTCTCCATCGAAGCTCGCATGTAAGGCAGAGCATCTTTTCCAGGGAACCAATGTTGGAAGGCGAGCGCACCTTGGTGAATGAGTAGGCTCAGGCCGTTATCGGTTTTGCAACCCGCCTTGCGAGCACTGGCTAGGAAACGCGTTTCTGCCGGTTTATAAATCGTATCGTAAGCGCATTGATGCGGTAAAAAATAATCATCTGGAATGACATTCTCATCATCGTCTTTTAGACCAAGCGAACTGGTTTGAACCAGAAGATCTGCTTGGTGACAGAAATGTTTTAGCTCAGGATCGGTTAGACTTAGAGTTAGGATTTCGGTATTAGGTGATAGAATTCTAAGTCGATCGGCGAGCGCCTCGATTTTATCTAAGCTGCGATTTACGAGAGTCAGCTTGGCTGCTTTTTGTAAGCAGCATTGGGTGGCAATTGCTTGTCCTGCGCCGCCACCCGCACCAAGGATGAGGGTGTGAACTTGGCTGACTTGGATGGCGAAAGATTCTTCGATGGCTGCGATGAAGCCGGGCCCATCGGTATTTTGGCCGTAGATTCCATTTTCAGAAAAAATCACGGTGTTTACGGAGCCAAGAATTTGAGCTTGAGGTGACACTTCGGTGCAGCACGCCATGGCTTCGAATTTATGTGGCACAGTGACGTTGCAACCGATGAACCCGAGTTTGCGCATCAGATCGAAAGCGATGACAAGTTCACCAGGAGTGACTTCGAGGCGGACGTACGTTGCGTCGATCTGAAAGGCATCGAGGGCGGGCTGATGGAGTCGAGGTGAAGCTGAATGAGCGACGGGATAGCCGAGCACAGCGAGGCGTGCTGGCTTCGGTTCGGCAGCAGCTTGGGCGAGATCGGATAGGGTATAGACCGGTTTCATGTTAAGGTCTTTTTAAAAGAGAGCATGAGGCACGAATACCTTCTCGAAGTAGTTTTGCGGGCCATTGACCGGGCGCGGTTTCGGATTTTCCGATGAAGCCGTAGTTCAAAACACTACCGTTTTGGGCGCAGAGCAATCTCGAAACGGGTGCCAAGTTCCCCATTCCCATGCTCGCGGTGGGAAGACCGAAGTCATGCGCTTGGAGGTTCGCGAGGATAGGAAGTTCATCGACGAGATGAAGTCGCGCAGCAAATTTGAAGGCAGAGGCACCAGCTTTTTTGGAGTAGGTCGCAAGAGAAGTGAGTTCCTCAAGGGTCGGTAGGCGTTCGAAGTTGTGAAATGATGCGATCCATGGGATGTGTTTGGCGTTCATTTCGTCGACCAGCTCTCTCATTTCCTCGATACTT
>JBILMI010000090.1:0-8919 GCA_044375585.1 Luteolibacter sp. | reverse complement strand
CAGGATTCTCATGATTCGATGCGGTAACCCGAACTAGGTTCGGCGACTTTGGCATGAGCTGGAGAAGGCTCGATGGAGGTTCCTGTCATGCTTTCGATGAGTTCTGGATCGGTCTCCCAGCAATCGTCACTTTCCCAAATTTTTCCTGCGAGAAATCCGCCTTTGCGGACAGGTTGTGATGGGATGTAAGGCACGAGTTTGGCCATCGGTTTGCCGGCTTTTGCGATGATAATCTCTTCGCCTGCCGCCGCTTGCTCAACCAAACGGGAGAGGTGGGTTTTGGCTTCCTGAATGTTTTTCATCTATCAAGTCTGGTCTGGTCTGGTTTACATGTCAAATTTGGATTTTGAAAACAGTATCGACGCTGGGCAAGGTGGGAAATAGGTTTTCAGCGATTGATGGTAAAGGCACTGGAAAAGTTTTTGGCGGAGGCGGGCTGGGTGGATCGGTTTGGCGATGAGGCGCGGATGATAGGTGGGCGGCTGGTTTCAAAAGTTCAGGACTTACGTTTAGAAGGAGACGA
Organism: Luteolibacter sp.; assembly: GCA_044375585.1. Lineage (GTDB taxonomy): Bacteria > Verrucomicrobiota > Verrucomicrobiia > Verrucomicrobiales > Akkermansiaceae > Luteolibacter. Next base: position 8,396 of record JBILMI010000090.1, on the reverse strand, counting down.
GGAGATTCAAGCGCAGGCACAGGTTTTAGGGGCGAAGGTGGAGGCGTCGTTTTGGGTGCAAGGTGGGCAGGTGTTGATTGAGACTGATTGCAGCTGCGAAGCCGGAGCATTTTGTGAGCACGGGTTTGCGCTGCTTGGAAAAATGGCGAAGCTGAAACATCTGGAGAAAAGTTTCGGACGAAGCGCAAAAGAGGCGGTGGCGGTTGAGTTGAAAAAAGGAGAGGTTGGAAGAGGTGAGGTGGATAGTGAGATTGGCGGATCGGGGGAGAATATGACTTTTGAATTAGTGGTGAGGAAGGATGTGGTGGATCGGGCGACGCAGATGTTGCTGAAATCGATGGGGCAAGAAGAACCGAAGGAATGGATTTTTGCGGAGGCTTTTGTTAATGATGGCGTTCAATGTAAGCCTTTAGCATCAGCTCGCGAGGAGGGAAGAACACCGCGCGAGCAGCAGGCAATACGTGAGCTTCGCGATGCCGGGTTATCATCGATGCAAACGAATCCTGCATGGCGGTTTTTGCTGAGTATGAAATCGCGCACGATTGATGCGGCGTGTGAAAATGATAAATGGTTTCCGGATCCGGGCAGGATTCCAGTGGATATGTTCTGGCATCAGTTTCGTGGTGAGTTTGCAGAAGTGTTAGAAGTTGGAGGATGGAAGGTGAAATTTGAGGAAGGTGTCGGCCACCAAGTGCACGATGCTGATCCAGAGAAATGGCAAACACGTCTGACAGGTGAGCAAGATGAAGAGCCTTATGCCGGTGATTTCTCGGATGGAGGTTGGTTTAGTTTATCGGTGGGATTTGATGTCGAGGGTGAACGCTACGATTTGATGCCGATTCTAGCGGGCTTGTTGAAACAGGATTTTTTGGAGGAGACCTTGGATAGACCCAATCAAGGATTCGTCTATGCTCCCTTGCCGAATGGTGATGCATTGAAGTTACCCATTGGGAGAGTGCGGCGGTTGCTTCAGCATTTATCGGCTTTGGTGGATCCTAAATTTTTTGGAAAGGCGCGTGTGCATGCGTTGGATGCAGCGGCGTTGGCTGGACTGGAAGGTTTAGGAATCGAGACTCCGAAAGGATTAGCGAAGCTCAAGCAGAGGTTGGAGAATTTCTCGAAAGTTAAGGAAGTCGAGACGCCCGAAGAGATCAAAGCGACACTGAGGGATTATCAGAAGTCCGGCTTCCAATGGATGCAATTTCTCGCGAGCCATGGGCTGCATGGAATTTTAGCTGACGATATGGGCTTGGGGAAAACCTTGCAGACACTTGCGCATTTGATGGCGGAAAAATCCAGCGGAAGGAGTGGCGGGAGGCCATCGCTAGTGATCGCGCCGACCTCGGTGGTTCCCAACTGGCGTGCGGAGGCGATCAAGTTCGCGCCAGGCTTGCGGGTGTTGGTGCTGAATGGAGCGGATCGGAAAAAATATTATCGCTCCATCCCGCATGCGGATTTGGTGATCACTTCGTTCGCTCTGCTGCAGCGGGATATCGAAAAACTACTCGGTTTTGAGTATCACATGTTGGTTTTAGACGAGGCGCAGTATATCAAAAATCCACGTGCAAAAGTCGCGCAGGCTGCGTGCCGCGTGGTGGCGCGGCATCGCTTGTGCCTATCTGGAACGCCGATTGAAAACCACCTCGGTGAGTTATGGAGCCTCATGCATTTCCTGATACCTGGATTTCTTGGGACAGAAGATGCGTTCAATCGGAATTTCCGAAAACCCATCGAAGATGAAGGTGATATAGAAAAAAACGCGATATTGAAAAAGCGGATCGCTCCATTGGTTTTGAGAAGAACCAAAGATCAAGTGGCGAAGGAATTACCGCCGAAAACGGAGATGGTGCATTTGATCGAGTTGTCGAGTGATCAAAAAGATCTCTATGAAACTGTTCGCGCAACCATGGATAAGCGGGTGCGAGAAGCGATTGCGGCTCGCGGGATCGAGCAATCGCAAATTGTGTTTTTGGATGCGTTGCTGAAACTCCGCCAGATCTGTTGCGATCCTCGTTTGTTGCCAGAGGATTTTTCGGCCGGGATTCGTAGTTCTGCAAAGTTGGATTATTTGAAAGAAATGTTAGAAACACTAGTCGAGGAGGGACGTCATATCCTCATTTTCTCGCAGTTCACCACGATGTTGAGTTTGATCGAAGAGCATTTGGTGAAAACCAAAGTTCCATATCTTAAATTAACGGGCGGCTCGAAAGATCGAGGTAAGCTCGTAGAGCAATTTCAGTCCGGAAAATTTCCCGTGTTTCTTATTTCGTTGAAAGCGGGTGGCACCGGTTTGAACCTCACGGCGGCTGATACCGTGATTCACTACGATCCGTGGTGGAATCCGGCGGCAGAGGCGCAGGCGACCGATCGTGCGTATCGGATTGGGCAAGATAAGCCGGTGTTTGTTCACAAGCTACTTTGTCAGGAAACCGTCGAGGAGCGGATTCATCGCCTGCAACTTGAGAAAGCCAAGCTGGCGGAAGGGTTGCTGGCAGATGCCGATGTGGTGCGAAAAATCGACGCAACCATGATCCGCGAATTGTTAAGCTAAAGGCTGGTAGCACTGATCCTCATCGTATTTTTGCTACAGCAACTTTAGCCTTCACAGCGGATTCTAACTCAGGATTGAGAGAAATGTTCATAGATAAAAATCACAAAGATTAGCAATCTCTGAAATTTGGCGAGTTGATTGGAAAATCGCGACCTAGGTGTTGAGGCAGACAGAAGATCTTCGCTATGAGAAATTGTAAGCATCCATGTCGAAGACCACGGTGACGTCTTCGGGGAGTGTGGTTTTCTGGAGGATGTTTTGGACGTGGTTGCTGAGGGGGCGGGCTTTGTGGGAACGCAGGGTGATTTGAAAACGAAACTGATCGTGGGATTTGATGAGGGGGCTGGGTAAAACTTCACCAAGGGAGATGCCGGTAGGGAGATTTTCTTTGAGACGGAGGTGAAGGGTTTGGAGGGTGAACTCTGCACGGCGCTCATGCGTGGAGCGAGCTGTTAGAACGGCGCAGTGCGCGAAAGGTGGAAAACGGAATTGGCGCCGCATTTCCATTTCTTGTTCCGCGTATCCATCGAAATCATGTTTGCGTGCGAATTGGATGCTGGGGGAGTGAGGTGTGAAGGTTTGAACGATAACTTCACCTTCAAGTTCACCGCGTCCAGCTCGTCCAGCGACTTGAGTGATGAGCTGGAAAGTACGCTCACCCGCGCGGAAATCTGGAACGTGGAGCCCGAGATCTGCGTTGAGAATTCCGACCAAGGTCACATTCGGAAAATGCAAGCCTTTGGCGATCATTTGCGTGCCGATCAAAATATCAATTTTGTGAGATTTGAATTTTCTCAAGATATCTTTTAGCGCGTTCTTTCGGCGCATCGCATCGGCATCGATACGTGCGAAACGAGCTTCAGGGAGAATTTTTTGTAGAACTTCTTCGACTTTCTGAGTGCCGTAACCTTGCAGGGCGATCCCTGGATTGCTGCACTCTGGGCATTTTTTAGGCACGATGGATTGGTGGCCGCAAACGTGGCAGACGAGTCGCTCATCGGTGCGATGATAAGTGAGAGCGACAGCACAGTGCGGACATTCGCAAACATAGCCGCAGCCATGGCATTGCAGTGAGCGAGCAAAGCCACGGCGATTGAGGAAAAGGATGGATTGCTCACCTTTAGCGAGGCGTTGCTCAAGAGCGGTGCGGAGACGATCTGATAGAATCGCGACCTGACCTTTTTGTTTTTGCTTCTCCAAACGCATATCGATCACGCGGACCAGCGGCATGGAATGTGCATCGGCGCGCTTATCGAGACGAAGGAGATGATATTTATCTGTTAGAGTATTTTGCCAGCTTTCGAGAGAGGGCGTGGCGGAGCCTAGGACAATCGTGCAAGGCTCGAAAGCAGCGCGTAACACAGCAACATCGCGGGCGTGGTAGCGCGGTGGGTTTTCCTGTTTGTAAGAAGTCTCGTGTTCTTCATCGACGATGATGAGACCCAAGTTAGGTAGCGGCGCGAACACGGCAGAACGAGCGCCGATCACGATGCGGGCATGGCCTTTGCGAATGCGATGCCATTCATCAAAACGTTCGCCCTGCGATAGGTTCGAGTGAAGCACAGCGACTTGATCATCGAGCTGTGAAAAGCGCGATTTGAAACGACGAACCGTTTGCGGGGTGAGGGCGATTTCTGGAACGAGGACGAGCACGGTTTTGCCGAGATCGAGAGCGGCTTGGGCGGATTGGAGATAAACTTCGGTTTTGCCGCTGCCGGTGACGCCTAACAGTAAGAAAGGTTGAACCGCCAAGTCGCCAAGACCGTCAAGGGAAGATTTGATGGCTTCGAAGGCTTGTTGTTGTTGATCATTTAGGGTAAGGGGATGAGATGCAACGATGGTATCGGTAGCTTCGGGGTCGCGGCGGATTTCTTCGGTGGAAATGTTGATCAGACCTTTCGCTGCAAGACTTTTCAGGGAAGGTGCGGAATTTTCACCGAGATCGGCAACGGGTAGGGTGCGATCCGGTGCTTGCAGGAGGAGGAAAAGAATCGCGTATTGCTTCGCGGCACGTTTCTCGAGTTTCGCGAGTTCTGCGGGATCGGGGTTTCCGATCGCGGTGGCGATGCGGCGGGTTTTCGCGGAGTTGTCCTCGGTGCGGACCGCTTCCGGTAAGATCGAGCGGATCACGCTTTCAATACTAGATCCATAGTAGTCGGCGATCCAACGCGCGACTTTAAGAAGGGTCGGCGTGATGAGTGGTTCGGGATCGATCAGCGATTGAACTTCCCGCATCGCGAATTCGCTTATAGCGGGCGGTTCAAGAATCGCGAGAACGGTCCCTGAGCTGGTTTTCTGACGGATCGGCACACGCACACGGCAACCCTCGACGACGGGAAGTTCGGCGGGGATGGCATAGTCGAAAACGAGCTCTGAGGGGCCGTCAATGAGGACGCGGGCAATCAAGGTGGGGAAACTTTAAATTTTTGGGAAAGAGTTAACCGCAAAGCAGGATGAGCGATAGCGATTGTGTGGAAACGTAGTGATTTAGCTTGGACGGAATGAAATGAAGTCAAAGGCGCGGAGGTCGCGGTGAAGAAATTCTGTCCTACATTTCTGAGGTTGTCGAGTAGACGGCTGATGGTCATGCTATCGGCAGATGTTACCGAAAATTTTCACGAATGTGCCTGGGGAGAATTCGTTGGCTTTGGGGCAGCGGTTGGGGGAGGTGGAGTGTCGGAACACGACTTTTCTTGGGCATGACTGGCCGATTTTTTGGGAGCGGTCGGAGGGCGTGAATGTGTGGGATGTGGATGGAAATCGGTTTCTCGATATGACGAGTGGGTTTGGGGTGGCGGGTTTGGGTTATGGATTTACGGCTGAGGCGTTGCGGCGGCAGAGCGATGTGTTGATGCATGCGATGGGCGATGTGCACCCGGCGCGGGTGAAAGTGGAACTGTGCGAGGCACTTTCTCAAATCACCTATGAGCGCTGGGAGGGAAAGAAGGGGAAATGTTTGTTTGGAAATTCTGGGTTCGAGGCAGTGGAGGCGGCGTTGAAGACCGCAGTGCTGGCGACGGGGCGGACGGGAATTTTATCGTTTGAGGAAGCTTATCATGGATTGGGTTACGGGGCCTTGTTGGGTCAGGGGATAGGTTGGTTTCGCGAACCGTTTGAGGGACAGATCGCCAATGTGACCGAGCGGTTGAGATTTCCGAGGAAGCCAGAAGGTTTGGAAGCATTTCTGGAGGATTTGGGTCGGGTGGATGGGAGTAAGATTGGCGCGGTGTTGGTGGAGCCGATTCAGGGACGGGGTGGGATTGTTGTGCCGCCGGAAGGATTTCTGCATGAATTGCGGGCGTGGTGCGATGAGGTCGGGGCGATTTTGATTTTCGATGAGATTTATACGGGCTTCTGGCGGACCGGAAGGATGTTTGCCTGTGATTGCGAAGGTATTGTGCCGGATCTGATTTGCTTGGGAAAAGCGTTGAGCGGCGGATTTCCGATTTCGGTTTGTGTGGGGCGCGCGAAAGTGATGGATGCTTGGCCGGAAAGTGGCGGTGAGGCGTTGCACACCAGCACCTTTTTGGGAAATCCGATGGGTTGTGCGATGGCGTTGGAAGCAATCCGTCGGTATCGCGAGCCGGAGGTGGAGGAGATGGTGCGGAATGCGATGGATCAATTAGAGCATGGCCTAAGCAGATTGGTGAGTTTGAATGTTGTGAAGGAAGTCAGGGGAATGGGTCTGATGATGGGAGTGCAAATGGATAGCGGTGAGCGAGTGCTTGATTTGGTGAAAGCCATGCTCAGAGCGGGTGTGATTGCGCTTCCAGATGGCCCGAAGGGGGATGTGCTGGCCTTGACTCCACCACTGGGAATATCGGGCGATGAAATCGAATTTTCCATGAACTTACTTAAGTCATTGATGGAATAATGACGAAAGTTAGGTTTCGCCCCTTGCCCTCGTCGCGAGTATCGGCTAGCAAATGTGAAATCTTCTCCCGCTGTTCCCATTGTTATTTTTAAATCCTACAACCCTCACTCTCTGGATCGGCATTCTTGTGCTGGTTGGGGTTGTTTATTTATGCATCCTTTCTTGGAAGCGCAGTCCGCATCGCGGACGCACTGCGGTGTTGGAAAGCCTGCGGTTTTTCATCACGCTTTTGGTGGTGATGTTGTTGTGGCAGCCCGAGTGGCGCACGGTGATTAACCCAACGAGTAAGCCGAAGATCATGATCTTGTGGGATGATTCCCGCTCGATGACGACGCTGGATGCAGCGCTTCCTGCAGAGCTCGCCGAGGAGGGCAAAGCCGGAGCGATCGTTTCGCGTGCGGACTGGGTGAAAACCGTTTTGGATTCGAAACTCTGGGAACCATTGGGTATGAATGGTGCAAATGATGTTTCGACACAACCATTCGCAACTCCAGCGAAGGAAGGCCTGTCAGGCACCGATATGGATGCCCCGCTTTCTGAACTCCTAGAAAACGAAAACAACCTGCGAGCTGTTGTGATGTTGAGTGATGGCGATTTCAATATGGGATCGCCTCCTGTGGCTGCAGCACAGAAATATCGGATTCGCAGCGTGCCAATTTTTACTATTCCAGTCGGTAGTGATAAGCGTCTTCCGGATTTGGATTTACTGACCGTGACGGCACCGACTTATGGGATTGTCGGAGAAAACGTGCAGATTCCATTCACGATTCGTTCTTCTCTGGATAGGCAAGTCCGGACGATTGTTCGGGTGCGCGATGAAGCGGGTCATGAACGGACCAAGAATATCATCCTCGCGCCAAATGCTGAGACCTATGACTCGATTTTGTGGAAATTAGAGAAAGAAGGAACCACGAAGTTAACTCTCTCTATCCCAGTTGAAGACGGAGAGCTTATCGCTGCTAACAACACGCATGACTTCACTATTTCAGGAAAGCCTGAACGGATTCGAGTCCTCGTCATCGAAACCTTACCGCGTTGGGAATACCGATTTTTAAGAAACGCACTCTCCCGCGATCCTGGAGTGGAGCTTTCGTGTTTGCTTTTACGTCCTGAGTTAGGTCCGGGTAAAGGCGCGGATTACATTGATAAATTTCCAACTTTGGATGAGTTATCTAAATTCGATGTTGTGATTCTGGGTGACATCGGAATTGGTGAAAACCAGCTGACAGAAGAACAAGTGAAGCAGATCCGTGGATTGGTAGAGAATCAGGCATCAGGCGTGGTGTTTTTACCCGGACCACAGGGCAATCAGATGAGCTTGGTAAAATCTGCTTTGTCGGATTTGTTGCCGGTGACTTTGGATGATGAAAATCCAAAAGGATTATCGGAAAGCATGGCGACGTCTTTGAATTTAACTTCTGAAGGTCGGGGATCGTTGCTGACGATGTTGGGTGAATCGGAGGAGGAGAATCCAGAAATCTGGCGCCGTCTTCCCGGGTTCTACTGGCACGCACCGGTGCTCCGCGCAAAAGCTGGAACGGAAGTTCTCGCAGTGCACTCGAATCGGCGAGGTGCCTATGGGCCAACTCCGTTGATCGTGACCAAAGCGGCTGGCAGTGGGAAAGTTTTGTTCATGGGGGTCGATTCTGCATGGCGCTGGCGCCGTGGTGTTGAGGATCTCTACCACTACCGTTTCTGGGGTCAAGTGGCGCGTTGGATGAGCTATCAGCGCAACATGGCTACGGGTCAGCGCATCAGAATGTTTTTCACTCCAGAGCGTCCTCAACCGGGTGCGACGGTTAATTTGAATGCCAACGCGTTCGATCAAAACGGCGCTCCTCTTAAAGAAGGTGCAGTCAGCGTGGACATCACCTCACCAAGCGGCGAAGTGCGCCGCATCGAACTGCAGAAGAACGAATCTGAGTGGGGAGCTTATTCAGGACGTTTCAAAATCAATTTGCCTGGTGAGTG
>JBILMI010000089.1:0-8929 GCA_044375585.1 Luteolibacter sp. | reverse complement strand
GAACCCGATTTGAATATTGCTGGTATATATATAGCGCATCTTGAAATGACTGCGAACCATCTCGATCTCTCGTATGAATGACCACATTTAAACCTGCACTCGCAGCCAGCTCAAAATGTTGATGGAGGAAATCTTGCTGTCTGGATCTAAAATCTGAGTCGGTCCATCCCTCTGGCGCCGGGTGAAAGTAATCCAAACCTGTTTCCCCAATTGCGCAAACCCGTGGATCGCTGACATATTGGGAAAGTATTTCGACTGCATTGTCGGGAGCATGATGAACGTCGCAGGGATGAATTCCAATCGCAGCAGAAACGCCAACATGCTCGGCAATCTCTAGATTCTGTGAAACATCAGCAAGTGAAGTGGCTAAAGTGACCATGCGATGCACCCTGGCTGATTTGGCCCGAGCAATCAATTGGCCCACATCTTGGTCCGCGTAGCGGTGGGAAGCTAAGTGACAATGCGAATCTGTAATCATAACACGCGCCGACAAGCCTCTAACAATTTCTTAACTTTCGTAAAATCTTTCACACCGGGTGAGCTCTCCGCTCCTGATGCGATATCCAACGCCGCTGGCTGAACTTGAGAAATCGCCATCGCCGCATTATCCGAGTTGATTCCACCGGCAAGGATCGTCGAGGTATTCGGAAATCGTTTTTTAAAATCCAGCGCCAAACTCCAATCGAACGTCTCCCCTGTTCCACCAAAAACGACAGGGGCATGTGCATCTAGTAAAATGGCATCCACTTCGAAATCGCCAGCTCTTTCAATATCCGCCGAATTTCTTACGCCGATGGCTTTGATCACTTTAATCCCAGCCTTGGTAAATATGGCTGCAGTCGCAGGATCTTCATCACCATGCAGTTGAACCACGTCGATCATGCCCTCCGATATGAGCTGCAAGGCTAAATTCTCAGGTTGGTTCACGAATACGCCCACCCTCAAAATCTTACCTCCGATATACTTCAACCAGGCCGCATCTTTCGGATTCAGATACCGCTTAGAGTTCGGCCAGAAGTTAAAGCCAGCCGCATCAACCCCCAAATCGATCAGTCCCTGAGCGTCTGCCTCGGTCCTGACACCACAGATTTTGAGTAAAGTTTGGTCTGTAGAGAAAAAATCCATAAATTGCTGCGTCAGATCGTGTTCACAGCGGAAAAGATTTTGCAAGTTACCACACAGAAAAAGCGAAACATATTTTAGAGCCAAAAAGAACTTCAAGCCAGCCTCGACAGGAGATCGTTCCTCCATTTCGATTAGTTATCTTACTTCCCAACATGCGCACCCAATCACCATCTTCCGGACTATTTGAAAAAAACCGCAAAAACCTTGCGGCGCTACTCGCAAAAAACGCAATCGCTGTAATCCATTCAAATGAGATTTATTCAAGCAACGCGGACGCCACCCTGCCATTCAAGCAAAACAGTGATCTCTATTACCTAACTGGCATTGCACAGGAAGAAAGCATTCTAATTCTCAATCCCAGTGCCAAACTTGAGATCAACCGAGAAATTTTATTCATTCGCGAAACCAATGAAAAAATTGCCATTTGGGAAGGCCATAAGCTGACGAAAGAAGAGGCGAAACAGCGAAGCGGCGTTCAGCACATCGAATGGGTGCAGCAGTTCGATTCTCTTTTCAACCAACTTGCTTTGCAGGCAGATTCCATTTTCCTCTCCACCAACGAACATCCACGTTGTTCAGCATTTACCGAAACTCGCAACGGCCGATTCATCGCCGATTGCCAACGTAAGTTCCCATTGCACCAATACGGTCGCCTCACACCCCTGATATATAAACTCCGCATGTTAAAATCGGACGAGGAAATTGCCCTCACCAAAAAAGCCTGCGATATCACCGAAGCTGGATTCCGCCGTATCTTAGAATTCGTCAAACCTGAAGTTGGCGAATGGGAAGTAGAAGCAGAGTTCATTCATGAGTTTGTTAAATCTGGTTCTCGTGGATTTGCCTACACCCCCATCATCGCAGGCGGTGGTAATGCCTGCATTCTTCATTATATCGATAACGACCAAGTTCTTAAAGACGGCGACATGCTGTTACTCGATGTGGCATGTGAATACGCTGGATGGAACGCGGACATGACGAGAACGATTCCCGTAAACGGCAAATTCACTACACGCCAACGACAAGTCTATGAGGCGGTGCTACGCATCATGAAATTTTCAAACACGATACTTCGTCCCGGCATCGCACTGCCCGACTACCAAAAACAAGTGGTTGCTGAGATCGAAAAAGAACTCATTGGTCTCGGGCTCTTTACTGCTGAAGAAGCCGCGGCTCAGGAAGAAACCAAACCCCTCGTAAGTAAATATTTCATGCACGGCGTATCTCATCATCTAGGCCTAGATGTGCATGATGTATCGCCTCCATTTGAAATCGTTGCGCCAGGCATGCTTTTTACCATCGAACCGGGTATTTATATCCGTGAAGAAAATCTCGGCATACGTCTCGAAAATGATTACTTCATAGGTGAGAAAGAAAACATCGATCTAATGGCTTCTATTCCCATTGAGCCCGATGATATCGAACGCCTCATGAAATGATTTCCTAAATTTTTTAATGCCCCCACCAGACCCACAACGACAAGTGATGAACTTGTCTCTAGTCGTCGCGATCTTCTTGCTCGCGGTCAAAGTTTTCGCATCTGTCAGTACCAACTCCTCTGCGATCTATTCGGATGCCGTGGAATCCGTTGTTCATGTTTTCGCCGTCGCCTTCGCCTCCTGGGCTCTGCGCTTGGCGAGAAAACCAGCCGATGACACCCATCACTTCGGGCATGACAAAATTTCCTTCATCTCAGCAGGATTAGAAGGCGCAATGATTTCTGCCGCGGCGTTTCTAATCCTTTATGAAGCAGCCAGACAGTTTACTTACGGCGTTGAAATTAGAAACCTCGCACTGGGTTGTTGGATCACTGGAGTTGTCGCATTAATCAATCTAGCACTGGGGCTTACACTCATTAAAGTTGGGAAAGGGACGGGTTCGCCCCTGATTCGCGCAAATGGAATCCATGTTCTCACTGACGTCTGGTCGAGTATAGCCGCGCTAGTTGCCCTGCTGCTGATTATATTTACCAACTGGCCTTGGTGGGATCCAATTTTCGCCAGCATCGCAGCACTTAATATTCTACGTGTCGGATTGAAACTCATTAAAGAAAATTTTGGTGGTCTGCTTGATGAGTCCGACCCAGTCATCGAAAAACTTACACGCGATTTATTAGATCAATCGGTCGCTGAAAAGAATCTCACTTACCATAATTTCAGACATCGTCACTCAGGGCACTTTCATTGGGTCGAGTTCCATCTGGTTTTTCCAAATGATATGAAACTCTCAGAGGCACATGATCACGCAACGGATGTGGAGGCAAAGATCTCTAATCTTCTAGGTCCTGAGGGTCGTGTTATATCGCACTTAGAACCACGTTCAGCGGAACGAAAAGTTGAGCTATGGGAGATTCCTTAGGAAAACCACTTTAAGCCATGATGATCCTAAGCGCCCAAATCACCATTAAGATGGTGGCAGCCAACAACAGCAGCGTCATACCGAAGCTGTATCTCTGCGTGCGTAAAACATTTTCAATTTGTCCCCTACTCAAGCTTTGCTCAAAGCGATTGAACTTTTGGCGTTCTTTAATTTCTGCCATAGGCGGCATCGTCGCCTCGTTCTCCTGTTTCTGCTTTGCTAGCAAAGCTGGTAGCCTTTGATATTCTTTCTGCGCCTCAGCAAGTTTGCGCTCTTTTTCACGCAGAGCCTGAAGCTCATAATCTTCATCAAACAGGCTCGCTTGTTTCAACTTCGCCATCGCTCTATTTAATGAAATAAACCACTAAACCGGCCGCACCAAGAATGATGATAGGTAAGTTGAAGGCAAAGCCGTTGACCAATTGCTCCAGAAATTCAGATTCGTTCTTTTGGGACTTTGGCTTACGACGACCACCCTTCGATGATCTACCAAAAATTCCTCCAGCACGTGTTCCTTCGAAATAAGCAGCTGCTTGATCATACTCGTCAGCGGCCATATCCGTAACGGCGGTCGCTTTTTCTAATCTCTCAGGAAGATTATCACGCGTCCATTTCTCAGGATCGTGCTTCTGGATCTTATCCAAATGTTCAGCAAAACAAACACGGCACTGCTCAATTTGGTCGGTCTCTTCTCTCAACTCATGCAACTCTCGGTCGATCAATGTGATCGCGGTAGAAAGCTTTTCAGTAAGTTCAACCTGCTGAGAAAGAAACGCACGTTTGCGGCTGGTGAGCTCCTCTAGCTCACGTTTTTTTCGCTCAAGCTCCCCACGCTCTTGCTGGATTCGCTCCAATTCAAGCTGCGCGCTCTTAATTTTATCATCGTAATCGTCTTGATAACCTCCGCGAGTTGGCATGTCGAGTTGTCTCGAACGAACGTTTATCGGGTGAGTGTATTCGTTGGTAGATGGCATGGCTTAAGGATTTGTTTCGTATTTCCTAAATAAATTTTTACCATTATGCCAGACAAATATTTAACTTATCTTTAGGATATATTCAGATCCAATATTGGGCATTTTGCCGCAGGGAGCCGATTAGCTCGGATTTTCCACTTTGTAATGAATCGATTCTAGCTAACATAAGCATCAAATATGAAACCTATCTTGCTTCTATTGTTTCCGATTTTAACCGGTTTGGCATTCTCCGACGATCCAGTTCCAAAAGTCCTACCTATTGGCTCTCCGCTTCCGGCATTTTCCTTAGCAGGTATAGATGGCAAGACCCATACGGAGACCGCTTACGCAGATGCAAAAATCCTTTGCATTATTTTCACCTGCAATCATTGCCCAGACTCCGTCGCTGCTGCGGCGAGAACTGAGCAAATCCACCAAGCTTATAAAGACAAGGGCGTGGCCATCGTTGCAGTGAATGCAAATAACGCTAAAAGCCTTCGCCCCGATGAACTCGTTTACTCACCTTACGGCGATTCCTTCGAGGAGATGAAACCCTTTGCCGCAAGCTTCGGATGGACGTTTCCTTATCTCTACGATGGAGAAACACAAACATTCGCTACGGCATGCGGCGCGCAATCCACACCACATGTTTTTGTTTTCGATGCTGAGCGGAAACTACGTTACACTGGGCGCATGGATGACGCGGGTAGATCTTCGGAGCCTGTAGAAAAATCCTACCTGTGCGATGCGTTGGATGCATTACTCGCCGGCAAAGAAGTTGCAGAAGCTGTCACCCGTTCATTTGGCTGTTCCACCAAATGGTTATTTAAAGGCAACAGTGTCCAGAAAGAGCAGAAAGCATCGGAAGAAATGCCAATCACTCTCGACGAACTAGACGAGCCTTTGGCAAAAAAACTCCGTGAAAATAAATCCGGCAATGTCCGAGTCATCAACTTCTGGTCGACCACCTGCGGTCCTTGTGTTGCTGAGTTTCCCGATCTAGTGGAAACCTACCGCCGCTTTCAAAATCGTAATGTGGATTTCATTTCCATCTCCATGGATCCAATCGAACAAAAAGCGAAAGTGAAAAAATTCCTAGAGTCTCGCCATGCTGCGCTATCAGCTCGGACTAAGCCATCCATGGAAAAGGAAGATCGCAACTCCAATAACTATATCTGGAACGGCAGCAACCCTGACAAGTTAGCCGAAGCGGTATATCCAGAATGGACCGGCGCTCTTCCCTTAACCCTCATCATTTCACCCGAAGGTAAGATTCTCTGGAACCACAGTGAACAAATTGATGTCGTCGAGCTCCGCACCCAAATCCTAAAAGGCCTCAAGTAACCCCAATCTAGTTCCAAGACTTCAGCAACCTGATGAAAATTTTACTAACTATCATACTCCTGACTACGAATTTGTTCGCATCAGAGCTCAATACGCTCAGCGATAAAGAAAAAGCCGAGGGATGGCAGCTCCTATTTAATGGCAAAAACTTCGATAACTGGCGTGCCTTTGGATCACAAAAGCGCCCCGATAAAGGATGGAAGATCGAAGATGGGATCCTCACCAAACTTGATAAAGTCAACGGTGGAAACATTATCACAAATCGTAAGTTCAAAGACTACACGCTGACATGGGAATGGAAATTATCAGCCAAAGGTAACAATGGAATCAAATATCTAGTTGATGAATCCCGCCCAGCGACGCCAGGTCCCGAATATCAAATGCTGGATGATCAGGGCCATCATGATGCCAAAAACGGCCCTACCCACCAAACTGCTGCCCTTTATGACGTGATTGGCGCCAACGAACTCAAAAAAGTGAAACCTATTGGCGAATGGAACTCTTCCAAGTTAGTCATCGACGGAAATCATGTGGAACATTGGCTAAATGGAGCCTTAGTCGTGTCTTACGAACTCGGCAGCCCAGAACTCAAGGCCTTGCTCCTGAAAAGTAAATTCAAGAACGCTGCGGGTTTCGGAGAGAAAATTGAAGGTTTCATCATGCTGACTGACCACATTGATGAATGTGCTTTCAGAAACATCAAAATTCTAGAAAAAGCCCAAAAATAAAGCATTTTTGACCCTTCAGCACTGGGAAATTTCATTTTTATTGACTAAAAATAGGGTTAACAAACAACCTCCTTTGTTTCTCTCAGCCGTTTTTCCAGAAAACCACGCATGATCAGCACCACACCCCAACTCAAGGAATTCCTTGAAAAATGCGAACCGATAAGAGGTGAAAAAATATGTGCCATCGATACCGAGGCAGATAGCCTGCATCGTCACAAAGAATCACTCTGTCTGATCCAATTTACCGCTGGCAATGAATGTGTATTGATCGATCCACTCGCGATCAAAGATCTCAGTCCACTGGATCAATACCTCAGAGATGCAACCGTTTGGATGCATGGCGCCGATTATGACATGACCATGCTGAAACGTGAATTCGGCTGCTTACCAAAAAATATTTACGATACGCAGATAGGTGCTCGTCTACTCGGAGTCGAAAAATTCGGGCTCGGAAATTTGGTTGAGCACTACTTTGGCGTCGTGATTTCAAAATCATCTCAAAAAGCCGATTGGGGGAAGCGCCCGCTTTCGCCAACGATGATCGATTACGCATTGAACGATGTTCGTTACCTTTTGGAAATGGGCGATATCATCGTTTCCAAACTGAAGGAACTAGGCCGCTACTCATGGTTCTTAGAGAGTTGTGAGGCGGCAAAATTCAAAGTCGAAGAACGCGATGACGGTCGCGACGATCAATGGCGCATTTCTGGATCCGGAAAGCTCAGCTCATACGGACTCGCCTGCCTTCGTGGCCTGTGGAATTGGCGCGATAAAGAAGCAGAAGCATGGGATCGCCCTTCATTCATGGTAGCACCAAATCGCCAACTCATTGAATGGTGCCTGGATATGATCGATAAAAAAACTATCAAACTTCCTCCTCATTTCCGCAGCGATCGCATCAAGCGTTTCAAAGAAATGGAAGAAATGGTGCGCTCTCTTCCCGAAAGTGAATGGCCAGCAAAAGCCATCGGATTACGCCGTATAAAGGATCGCGAATTCGATGACCGAGTCGACGCCATGATCTTACGCCGTAATCAAATTGGAAACGATCTTGGAATCGACGGTTCACTTCTTGCTTCACGAGCTGTCATCGAATCGATCGCTGCAAACGAAGCTCAGGCAGCCGATTTGCTCATGAATTGGCAGCTACAACTACTTGAGTTCTAGATATCTATTAAACTGGATTTTGTTCTATCAGAACCCAAAAAAATTACCACTTATCGATCTCTTTCTTGAGACAACGTTCCAGCTCAGCATCTAACGGTAGCCCTTCATATCTGACTGCGTAGTGGTAGCGAACTAGCTCTTTTGAAAAATCCGGTGCATCGTCCATGTTGTCGATCTGACGTCGTATTGTAAGCCCTGTTTCATTTCTAAGGCCGCGCCTTTTAAGTGCTCTACCCCACGCAGCGAAATAGCCCGCTTCATTGCGTTTACCAATAGATGTAATCGATCCTTGGCTCTCATTCTCTCGAGTCCGTCCTCTGAAAACGAACAAGAGAAAAGCACTCACCCCAAACCCAGCCGTCAGTCCAATTGCCCAACCTGTGATTGTCTCTGGACTCTTTGTAATGACCTCTTCTTCCTTTGCGATCATTTCTTCTGGAGTTGGCATTTTCTCACCAGCTTCTGCCATACGCGGCATAGCATCTCCAGAGGCCATAGGTGGAGTCGGTTCTATCAAAACCCATCCATAGCCCTCAAGTTTCACCTCTAGCCATGCATGTGCCTCACGGGCACGAAAGACGAACATGCTGTTGTTCTCATAATATTTTCCACCTGCCCATCCATACCCGACTCTTACCTCAACTCCAAGTTCACGCGCCATTAGGGCTGCTGCTGTTGCGAAAAATTCACAATGACCGCGTTTCTCCTCGAACAAAAAGTTCTCAATTGGATCCATGTTTTTCTTATTATCCGTCACCAATGAATATCGATATGACTCTCGTAGATAAGATTCGATTTTTTTAAGCCTAACTAACAACTCACCCTCACCAGCTATCCGAAGAACTAACTGACCAATCCTTGATCCAGAATCTGGAGCTTTCACCACAGCTCCCTTGAAATCTTCTTCCGCGACGTCTGCGAGCATGATTGGCAACGAACTGGCCAGATATTCATATCCCGAATCATCACTCTGTTCCGGTAAAATCACCAAACTCCCACCATCCACTTTCACGGAAGGCAACCGCACCGCTCTTGCTCCCTGCAGAGCAGTAAAAGGATTTAAACCACTCTCATCTCTACCATGGAATACCTCATGTAAAATCTCTCCTTCGCTTTGTTGGGAAAAACGGATCCAACCTTTCGCGTCCGCTGAAAGCTCTTGTGACTTAGTATCACTCAATAACCACGCGCTATTCTCATAATGGTCTAAAGCAAATGAACGCACGTAAACCTGACGCTTTAACAAACGCTCAG
>JBILMI010000088.1:0-8951 GCA_044375585.1 Luteolibacter sp. | reverse complement strand
GAAACTGGGATGATTCCTGAACAGACGATAGCGCCAGCAACCGATCTGCCTAAATCTGACCATCTCAATACGGAAAGCTCTGGTAGCAGGCTGGGTGAAGTCGTCGTAATCAAGCTCAATGGCGGACTCGGAACTGGGATGGGTTTGCAAGGGCCGAAGAGCCTATTGGCGGTGCGGCAAGAAACGAACTTCCTCGATCTCATGGTGCGGCAAACATTATCGCTGCGGCAGAAAAGTGGTCAGAATGTGAGACTGCTTTTGATGAATAGTTTCAATACCAGTGAAGACACTTTGGATCATCTCAAACGCTACGAAGATGAGGGTTTAGCATCCATTGATGAAGTGGAAATGATGCAGAACATGATCCCGAAAATCGACGCCGAGACATTGGCTCCGGTTTCTTGGCCGAGCGACCCTGAACAAGAGTGGTGCCCACCGGGACACGGCGATGTTTATCCGGCATTGGTCGGAAGTGGTTGGTTGGATCGCTTGCTTGGCGAGGGTGTCAAATATGCTTTCGTTTCAAATTCCGATAACCTCGGTGCGATTTTAGATCCAGCCCTACTAGATTTCTTCGCGGAATCAGGGGCTCCATTTTTGATGGAAGTAACTCGTCGCACTGCTGCCGATAAAAAAGGTGGCCATTTAGCGAAACGGTTGAGCGATGGGCGGTTGTTACTCCGTGAGGTCGCTCAATGTCCTGATGATGATCTGGGTGAGTTTCAGAACATCGATAAACACCAATATTTCAATACCAACAGCCTGTGGTTGAATCTCGAAAAACTCAAAGCACAGCTGAAAGCGGATTCAGGAGTTTTGCCTCTGCCGATGATCAAGAATAAGAAAACGGTCGATCCACGCGATCCAAGCTCCACTCCGGTTTTCCAATTGGAAATTGCAATGGGATCTGCGATTGAATGTTTTGAAGGAGCGTTGGCGATTGAGGTTCCACGCAGTCGGTTTGCACCCGTTAAAACCACAGCAGATCTACTGGCTCTACGCTCAGATGCTTATGAAGTCCTGTCAGATGGACAAGTCAGGCTCTGCGAAGAACGCCAAGGCGTGCCGCCAGATATCTCTCTTTCTGGCGACTACAAGCTCGTGGATTCATTGGAGGCTCTCGGCGTTCCTAGTCTGATCAGTTGCAATTCACTCAAAATCATCGGTCTAATTCATTTTGAGCACGGCGTGGTCATTGAGGGAGATGTTGTCTTTCAAAACTCGAATGCAGTGCGTAAAGTCGTCTCGGCAGGAACCTATAAAGACGGAAGTTATTAATTTATGTGGAAAGGACGTTTTACTCAGGACACCTCAACTTTGGTTGAACAATTTGGTGAATCGATCTCTTACGATTGGCGGTTATTTCCGCATGATATCGCAGGATCGATCGCTCATGCTCGTGCACAGCTCAATGCTGGATTACTCAATCAGGACGAGTTTACTTCGATCGAAACAGGCCTCCGCGAGATCGAAGCGGATATCTTGGCTGGAAAGTTCGAGTTCCGCACTTCGCTTGAGGATATCCACATGAATATCGAATCCGAGCTCACCAAGAGAATCGGTGCAGCTGGCGGAAAACTTCACACTGCAAGATCACGCAATGATCAAGTAGCGACCGATACCCGCTTGTATTGCCGCACTCAGATTGATGCGATCACCTCAGCAGTTTCGACGCTTCAAAAAGTTCTAGTGAACCAAGCGGGCAGGTATGCAGAAACAGTTATGCCGGGCTACACGCACCTTCAACGGGGTCAACCCGTGACGGTGGGGCATCATCTTCTAGCGTATGTCGAAATGTTGCAACGCGACAAAGGAAGACTCAGTGACTGCAGAACCAGGTTAAACGTTTCACCGCTTGGCTCAGGAGCTTTAGCTGGATCCACAATCAATTTGGATAGGGAAGCGATTGCTGCTGAACTCGGATTTGACGGAGTCACCCACAACTCGATGGATGCGATCGCCGACAGAGATTACATCGCGGAATTATTGTTCACGATTTCGATGTGCGGGGTTCATCTTTCACGTCTTAGCGAAGATCTGATTCTGTGGTGCACGAGTGAGTTTGGTTTCGTCCATCTCTCGGATGCTCATACCACGGGCTCATCGCTGATGCCTCAGAAGAAGAATCCTGATGTCTGTGAAATCACTCGCGGCAAGACAGGTCGCTTGGTTGGTAATTTGATGAATCTCTTGGTCGCCATGAAAGGTCTGCCGATCACTTACAATCGTGACCTCCAAGAAGACAAACCACCGCTGTTCGACTCGGTGGATACGATCTTGCTCGTGCTTGCGGTGAATACCGAAATGATCGCCGCTATGGAAATGCGTGAGGATAAATGCCTCGCTGCAGCTAGTGACCCGATGCTGCTCGCCACCGATCTCGCCGATGCTTTGGTGAAATCCGGAGTGCCGTTCCGCTCTGCCCATGAACTGGTTGGTAAAGCTGTCGCTGAATCCATCAGTAGCAAAGTGCCATTGGATCAATTAGATCTTAAGAAAATCGATCCCTCTTATAACGATGAGATGAAGTCGGTTTTCTCGTTGGAAGTCGCGTTGAAAGCACGGACTAACATCGGCGCACCTTCATTTGCAAACGTAAAGCGTGAGGTCGAAAGGTGGCGCTCGTGCCTCTGATTTATCCGCCATTTGATCATTGGGTTTGGATCATTCCAGCTGTGTTGATCGGTGGGTGCATTGGATCTTTTTTAAATGTGGTGATTTACCGAGTTCCGCTTGGATTGTCGGTGAATAATCCGAAACGTTCGTTTTGCCCGACTTGTAAAAATCAGCTCACGTTGTTGCAGAATCTACCGCTTGTCAGTTGGTTGTGTTTGCGTGGCAAATGCGCGCATTGCTCGGCGCCGATTCCGTATCGATATATCGCAGTGGAGATTCTTACAGCGGTATTGTTCGGTTGGGTTTGGTATGTGTTTCCACCAGAGGTTGTCGTTTTTCTGTGGGTGTTAATGAGCTTGTTGGTCGCGATCACTTACATCGATGCCGAACATTTGATTATTCCGACCAATCTAACATGGGCGGGTTCGGTGATCGGTTTGATCGCTTGTTCAGTCTATCCACAACTTTCTGCTATGGCGGGTTATCAGTTTACTTGGCAAGAGGGATTGATTTCCGGCGGCATCGGTTGGGTGGTTGGCTTTGTTGGGCTGTGGCTGGTAGTGGAACTGGGAAAAAAAGCCTTTGGACAACGGGCGATGAAGTTTGATTCCGAAGTGGAGTGGTTTCTGAGAGAACCCGAAGGAGATCTAGATCAGATGTGTTTCGTGATCGATGGCGAGGAGATTGCTTGGTGGAATATCTTTGCTAGAAAAACAGATCGTTTGATAGTAAATGCCACCAGTGTGTTGGTTGATGATGAGGAAACAGGAATGGGTCAGTTGATCATACGTGAAACTGGAATCGAGCTGGCCGATGGACGGTTATTCGAACTAGAAAAAATGGTTTCGCTGCGTGGGCGTGCAACTTCACTTGTGATACCGCGCGAAGCCATGGGAATGGGCGATGTTCATTTGCTTGCGATGATTGGTGCGTTCTTTGGCTGGACCGGGGTGTTTTTCTCCCTGTTCGGTGCATCCTTGTTTGCGATTGTTGCGGCGTTGATCGGTCGAATTGGTTTTGGAAAACAACTACCGTTCGGACCGTTTATCGCCATGGGTGCTGTCGCCTGGATGTTTGGCGGCTGGCAAATCTGGAGAATGTATCTCGATTTCTTAGGTCTGTGATACAGCTACTTTTTCGAAGTGCAGCTGTTGACTCGTGAGCTACGAAACGTCGATCTTCGCGCAGGTATCGAGAAGCGTATTAAAACCACATTTAGACGGGATGCACGCAGATGGAAGATGATGAAATACTGAGGACTGCTTATACCTCCGGTCTACATCTGCGTTCATTCACGTTCATCTGCGATTAATTCCACTTTTCTTGTTTTTTAAAGACAGTCATTCACGAAAGGCGGTAGCAAATCTCTGCATTAACTCCGTGGAGTGCGAGGCGCTCTTCTTCTGAAAGATCATTGGTCAGTGAGCGGAACGTTTCTGCCCATTCAGAATACTTCGTCCTAAGCAAGCAGACTGGCCAGTCGGTGCCGAACATCACATTTCCGGGACCGAAGATTTCTAAAGTTTCGTTGAAGTAGGCGGCAACGGTTTCGAAGTCTCCTTCGCCCTCTGGAAACTCGGTGAGCAGACCAGAAAATTTCACGCTGATGACATTATCGCGTTTGGCGAGTTCCTTCATACCGTTGCGCCATGAGGATTCGATACGGCCGTTGCGGGCTTCAGGTTTGGCGATGTGATTGACGATGAAAGCGAGCTCGGGCTGACGATCGATGAGTTGAATCGCGACAGGAAGTTGGCGTTGAAAAATGAGCAGATCGTAAGAAAGACCGTAGGCAGGAAGCAATGAGAGGCCGCGGTTAAAATCGTCGCGGAGGAAATATTCATCCGGCTCTTCCTGGAGGACGTGGCGGACGGCTTTGAATTTCGGAAAGGCAGAGAGGCGTTCTAAATCGGCATCGACGTTTTCATCAATCAATGGAACCCATCCCACGACCGCTTGGATGCGGTCGGTTTGAGCGGCGAGGGTGAGTAAAAAATCAGATTCCTCAATCACTTGGCGCGCTTGAACGACGACGGTCCCAGTGACTCCAGCGGCGGAGGTGACTGTTTCCAATTCACGGACGAGTTGGTCTTGGGCGAGGGGAGAGCCTTCCGGGATCCAAGGGTAGTCTTTTTTTGAGTAATGCCAGAGATGGTGGTGGGAATCGATCATGTTCGTGGATAGATATTTATCAAAGCGGAGTTGGGCATACTAGAAAACTGAAAAATTTCCGCAAAGCGCTTCTGATTAGCGGATGCTCTTTTTTCGCATTTTCATTTTTCCCTTCAGAGACAGCCCTTAAGTGAATTCTCCTCGCTAGTTGATAAAGTAATTTCCTAGTATTCTTTTAAATCCTATCGATACTTCATATATTCATGAAACCTCCAGCTTTCGACGTGACCGTCCCATTTCGCCGCCCGAGTATTAATTTTTCTCTCAAGTGGATAATTATCACACCTCTTGCGGTGCTTATACTGGTCGGTGGCATGTCCTCTTTCTACACGGTGGGACCCGAGTCCGAGGCGGTGGTCCAGCGGTTTGGGAAATTTCTAACTGTCGCGAAGCCTGGACTGCACTTCAAACTGCCCTTCGGTTTGGATAAATCGACGGTGTTGCCAGTCCGCCGGCAGCTCAAGTTGGAGTTCGGATTCGCCACGCCGGGTGCGACGAATGATTATCAGTCAAGCATGTCGCCCGAACTTGAGCGGGACATGGTCACGGGAGATCTCAACGCGGCGCAGGTCGAGTGGATTCTCCAATACACCATCTCATCGCCCGAGGCTTACCTGTTTCAAGTGAGAAATCCAGCATCCACTCTGCGTGATCTCACGGAATCGGTGATGTGCGAAGTCCTAGGAGACCGCACCGTGGATGAGCTGTTGACAACGGGTCGCACGGAGATTGAAGCCCAGGTGCTTCTCAAGCTCAAGGTGGTGTTGGAAAAACTCCAGATGGGCGTGACGGCGGATCAGATCCAACTGAAGAACGTCCATCCACCCATGCAGGTGCAACGTTCTTTCGATGAAGTGAACCGTGCACAACAAGAGCGCGAGCAATTCATCAATGAGGCGAAGGGGGAATACAATAAGGTGATTCCAAAAGCCAAGGGCTTAGCTGATCAGCGGGTTTCTGCTGCCGAGGGTTTTGCCATCCAGCGGATCAACGAGGCGGAAGGTGACGTAGCTCGCTTCAAGGAGCTTCTGATTCAGTATGACAAGGCTCCAGCGATTACCAAGCAACGCCTCTATTTTGAAACAATGAACGAAGTGCTACCAAGCCTCGGCTCGAAAATCATTCTGGACGAGGATGCGAAACAATTCCTGCCACTGCTAAACGTCAAGTAATCCTCCTAACAAAAATTTTCCACATGAAAACCATCTTCATTTTCCTCATCCTATTCGTCGCCGCCATCCTAGGGATGAGCAGCGTTTACACCGTGGACCAGACCGAGCAGGTCTTCATTACCGAATTCGGCAAGATCGTTGGTAAGCCGATCAACTCAAATCCGCAGGTCAACGAGGCGGGTCTGCATTTCAAAAAGCCATTCATCCAAACTGTCAATCGGATCGAAAAGCGCATTCTCGAATGGGATGGCCCCGTCACGGAAATGGCGACAGGCGACAAGCTCTACATCACGGTGGACTGCTTTGCTCGTTGGCAGATTTCCGATCCGCAGGTCTTTTTTGAAAAGCTCACCAATGAACGTACGGCGCTTTCCCGACTTGACGACCTGATCGGTAGCGCGACTCGCGGCGTCATCGCCTCTCACGATCTCATCGAGGTCATACGTAGTGAGAAGGATCGTAAACCGATCCGGGACGAGGAGCTCGTCGCCGCGGATCCGAGCATCGGGACGCTGCCGCCTATTCGATTCGGTCGTAGCGAACTCGAACTCCAGATCCTCGCCGCTTCTGCACCGAAGGTTAAAGCGCTCGGTATCGAGCTGCTAGACGTCCGCTTCAAGCGCATCAACTATAAGGCTGGAGTGATTGATAAAATTTTTGCTCGGATGTCATCGGAGCGGCTTCAAATCGCCGAGCGCTTCCGCTCTGAAGGGGCAGGGGAAGCTGCAAAAATCCTCGGCCGCAAGGATCGCGAACTCCTTTCGATCCAGTCTGAGGCCTACCGCAAAGAGCAAGAAGTGAAGGGCAAGGCGGATGCCACAGCCACGGGTATTTACGCGACCGCCTACAACTCAAGTGTATCCGCTGCGGATTTCTATCAGTTTGTCAAGACGCTGGAGACCTACAGCAAGACGCTAAAAAAGGACACCACCGCCATTTTCACGACCAACAGCGATCTGTTCAGGCTGCTGAAACATGTGGAGAAACCGGTGACTCTAGAAAATCCCTGATCGCTGGTTCTGCTGTCAGTGGCAAGTTTCTCGTCCAACTTGTTCATGCTATTGTCGTGGTGCTTTGCCAATTGGAGCAGGCTTTAGTTTCTGCCTCCGGGAACTTAGGTGAGCATGAGGTTTCTTATAGGTCTTATAGGTCTTATAGGTCTTATAATTTAAATTATCTGTCCCTTAGAACGATTCATTCTTCTGCGATACGTTTGTATGGCGGATCCGATGGTCTACGCGACGAGGCCTTATTGCTTTCAGCGACCAGTGCACCACAGGCGACCTTTGGAGGGTATTCAAACTTTTCTGATACGGTCGAAGTTGCTGCCGCATATCTATTTTATCTTTGCAGCAATCATCCGTTCATCGATGGTAACAAACGTGTGGCATTGGGTTCGTGTTTGGTGTTTCTCGAACTTAACGGCTACCGTCCTGCGCCAGATAGTGAAGACTGGGAAAATCTAACGCTTGCGGTGGCGGCAGGCGTGTTGGGTCGTGTGGAAATCACGGCGACGCTGCGGAAACTGTAGGTGTAAATTTGATTACAAAAACAGCGGCTTCATATGGCGGTCGAGGAGGTTCTCGGTGACGCAACGGGAAACGATGGCGCGGTTGTCGTGGAGGGCTTTGATGTAGTTTTCACCCATCATCGCGGCGATCTTGAAGCCAACGTGGAGGAGTTGACGGACGTTTGCATCGTAAAGTGGATTACTTTGATCGTGGCGGAGTGCCCCGGTGAATTGTTCACTCGTCCAGTTGTTCACAGTTTCGGCAGAAGGGAGTTCCGCGAAATCGATATCGATCACTGTGGCGTATGGCTGGCAGAGAGCCTCTTTTTTAGCGAGGGCTTGGACGTAAATTTCTTTGGCGAGTTCAAGTCCAGAGCCGCCGGATTCCGCGAGGCCGATCACTTCTTCTAACCAATTAGTGCCAGCAGTTTTAATATGGAGTCCTGCACCAGTGCGGACGATGGCGCGTTTGATGGCTGGGTAGATTGAGAATTTATCAGATCCGGAATGAACCGAAAGTTTCAAGGTTGAGGGAAGACCATAGGCTTTCACTGCATGAGCGATGACTGCGAGGTCGTCGTTAAATTCCTTTTCGAACTGCACGACATCGCCAACGTAATCCACGCCTTTATTGAAACGTCCGGTGAATTTTGGAGCGATGGTTTGGATGGGAACTCCTTGATCGGCGATGGCAGCGAGAATGACTAACAGCTCCGGTGGGGTTTGTGGGCTGTCGGTTTCGTCCATGGAAACCTCAGTCACGAAATCTGTGCCTTTTACAGCGACGATGTGTTCGTAAATCGCTTTGGCTTTCTGGGTGGCTTTGAGGAATTGGTTCGCGGTTTTTTCTACGTCTGCACGAGTGATTTCGAAGGGTTGATCGATGCCAACAATGGAGACGGTTCCGATGAGCTCCGGATGGCGATCGATGAACGCTGCGACATCTGCAGGATCGGCGGCTTCGCCAATGTCGTCGGCGACATCGAGAGTGAAGAAATCGCAGGGTGCGATGAAGCGATCAACGGTTTTGAGATTAATATGGTCGGCATCTAACAGATATTCACCACTCCAATCGAGATCAGCCACGGCTTTGTCAGCAGCATCGCGGGTAGACTGAGGTTGGGAACCGATGATGTCGTGCTCGCGATTGGATTTGTTCCAAACTGGGCAGATATCGATCCCAAGTTCTTTGGCGGCGATGAAGGAGTTGAGTTGAGCGTGCGCGCCGTTAGCGAAGCGGTCGCCGACTCCGAAGGTGTATTTTGGGCAGGGTTTCATGGAATAGTGAATCGTGAATAGTGAAGAGTGAAAGCAGAGCGAGTTGTAACGAGCAATAACTATTTAGGCGAAGCCGAGATAGCTTGGACGGAGCGAAGCGGAGTCAATGGTGAATAGTGAGGAGTCAAAGCAGAGCGAGTTGTAACGAGCTATTTGATTAAGGCGAAGCGATTTTGCTTGGACGGAACTAAGTGGAGTCAAAG
>JBILMI010000087.1:0-9168 GCA_044375585.1 Luteolibacter sp. | reverse complement strand
GCACACGCTTGTTGCTCGCTACTGAGAAACTTGATCACCAACACCTCAATCTTCTTATTCGCGTTTGGGGAACCCCAAAACCTGTCATGAACGAATTGATTCGTTTTCTTAATCAACCATAAATTCTGCCGTGTCTCTACTTACTAAAGATTACGACTATCATCTCCCCGAGGAACTCATCGCTTCTCGTCCTTTACCGAATCGATCTGCTTCGCGGATGCTGGTCATTCATCGCGAGACTGGACACATTGAACATCGGATGTTTTCTGATTTTGAATCATATCTGAAACCCGATGACTTACTTATCCTCAACAATACCCGCGTGATTCCGGCTCGGGTATTTTCTGATGATGGAAAAATCGAACTCCTGTGCCTTGATCAACTCTCCCAAACCTTATGGCGTTGCTTAGCTAAACCCGGCAAACGCATGAAACTCGGCCGAACTCTCAGCGTGGGAAACATCCAAGGAAAGGTCACTGAAGTTTTTGAAAACGGTGATCGATTGATCGAGTGGCAACAACCCATTGATATCCATCAGCACGGCCACCTCGCCCTACCGCATTACATGGGGCGTGATGACGAGGAAATAGATCAAGAGCGTTACCAAACCGTTTTTGCCAAGGAAGAAGGTGCCATCGCCGCACCGACCGCAGGCTTGCACTTCACTCCAGAAATCCTTGAACGTATCTCACATGATTTCATCACTCTCCACGTTGGCGTCGGCACCTTCAGACCGGTAAGCGTCGATCACATCGAAGAACACGTGATGCACTCGGAAAAATATCATGTTAGCGAAAAGACCATCCGAAATATCAATCGCGCCAAACGCACCATCGCTGTCGGCACTACTGTCACCCGCGTCTTGGAATCGATTGCAGATGCATCCCCCGAAATCCGCATTTCAATAAACGGACCACTCTCTGGTGAAACCAATATTTTCATCCATCCTCCCTATCAATTCAAAGCGGTGGATGCCTTACTAACCAATTTTCATCTCCCAAAATCTACTTTGATCATGCTCGTCTCTGCCATTGCGGGACGCGAGCTCACACTTAAAGCTTACCATCAAGCAGTCGCCGAGAAATATCGTTTCTACTCCTACGGTGACTGCATGCTGATTCTTTAAACGGTTTGCTGGCAACTAGTCTAAGCGTGACTCTTATAGACTCGTCGATCTACAAGCCATCGCTGTCGAGATGTTCTTACATTTCAGAGAGGCTGAAACCATCGAGAGAACGGGACAGCCTAATGCGAAGGGCATCGGAGGAGGGCATGGAGATCCATTGGGTTTACCGAATTGGAACCATGGAGAAACCTTTGTCGCCGCCAACTTCTATAAAATCGTTCGGATAAAAGCCGACGCCAGTTCCGGCATCGGTGATCACGAAATTTTTGATACGAGAGATACACCGACCGTATAGATTATTTTTCACTTTTCTATCAAAACCAAGTTGAAGATAAATGATTTTTTGTTGGTCGAGTTCAAACGCTACAGTTGCGTGATGGGGTGATAATTGAAACTCTAAGGAGTTCGATGTGATGGTGCCATTTTGGGGAATTGCGCTACCTACTGGCGTGAACGTGTAGCTCATTGCGCCGACAGTTGGGAAAGAAAATAGATAGGCTCCTTCGTTGTTTTCCAATGACAGCTTGCAACCCAAAAGAGTCCCGGGCGAGACTGCATCGGTGTTGTATTTCACAATGATAGGGCGAAAACCTGTGATCGGATTACCTTCTGGATAGGTGATATCGTAGTATTTTGGAATGGAGGCTGGGGCGGCATACCACCGGCTATTCAGTTTTTGCCAAGTGTTTTTCGCTGGGTCGATGGTGGCATAGACCAATAATTCACTGCGCTGACCTTGGCTTAATGAGTAGCGATTGGTGTAAGCAGGACTAGGAGCGACGGTCGTAGTGAACGACGGCACTGATAAGGTGGGTAGCTTCAATGAGCTCGGTTTGAACTTTTGCGCTTCTTTGTTGGTGCGGCGGATGGTGATTGTTTGGATGGTAATATCATCGACGGGGCGGTCGTTCACATCCACCGAAGTGCCGAGAATTGCCTCGATTACACTCTGACCAGAAACCACTTTACCAAAGACCGTATGCTTGCCCTCAAGCCCAGGTATGGCTTCGCCCGTGATGAAAAACTGGCTGCCATTCGAATTTGGTCCAGAGTTTGCCATAGCCAAGTAGTAGGGTTGATCGAAACGATAGGTATCAGGCAAGTTGACATTCATTTCATCAGGAAATTCATAGCCTGGACCATCGGTGCCATCACCGCGCTTTGACCCTGCTTGGATGATTTTGAAGCCTTGTTGATTGATGACTCGGTGAAACGTGATCCCAGAATAAAATGGCTGAGCAGGCTTAAGAGTGGAAAGCGCCCCATTGCGTTCATCAACCCATTGGCGCGTTCCTTCTGCGAGGGAGACAAAGCTCGCCACCGTGCGAGGAGTTTGTTTGAAATTCAGTTCGCAGGTAAAAGAACCTTCGCTTGTCAGGACATCAGCATACATCTGCGCAGAGCTTTTGCCAGCGATAGACAGCAATACAAATAAGGTTAGTAGAATGCTAATACCAGGAATTTGCTTTTTCATTTGACGCTGAGAATACAATGTAGAGCCGGTCTGGGAAGAGGAAAAAAGAGGCGGGCAGAACGCCCATCCTCCTTTATCAAAAAGCGGATCTTTTTCGATTCACTATCTCTCTTCTATGTGCCATTCGGCTCGGCCCCTTTGACGATCCTAATCACTGTGGATGGGAATGAAACGGAGCTGAAAAGTCCGGGTTATTGGGAGGATAGGAGGTAATGGGGAAGATGCACTGAAGAGGCAGTCAAAAAATACCAATTTATTTTTGGGTGACCCAATAAATGTCCCATCCCCCGTGCTGGAATGCCTTTGTTCCAAGCAAAGTTCTACTGTTAGAAATCGACTTCAATTTTTGTCTTCAAGGTCTATCCCTTTTTGGGTTCTCAATGATTCCAAAAGTAAAATCTAATAGTAAAATCTAATAGTAAAAGAATTCCTCTAAAAATACCATATTCCATAAATTCATAAACAAAAGTATACATCATGAAAAAAATTCATAAAGAGATCATCACTCTTATCACAGTATCATCGATTATAATGATCAACAGTTCTTGCTCTCTTGGAGTAGGCAGCAAACAAACGGTGACCGTAAATTCGAATGTACCAGCCAGCATCATGGCAAACGGAAGCCCAGTTGGCAAAACTCCTGTATCGTTCGACGCTAAGCGCGCCAAATCACTCGCATTGATCGCAACGGCGCCAGGATACAGTCAATCAACCAAAACGATCGACAGGCAATTTAGCCAGACAGGGATGCTGGATGGCGTTGGAGGTCTGTTTTTTCTTCTTCCTTGGCTTGGCTTGTTATCCGATGGCGCATGGGAACTGGAGGAAGATCAAGTTTTCCTGAACCTTGAGAAAAGATGATTTCCTGAATGCCATAAAAAAATGTTCGTTTTTTGAAAAACTCAAGACACCATGGCAAACGCTCTAGGTAATTTCGAATACTGAGGCAGCCCTCGTCGAAGGCATGAAATTCTCGCGCGAAATACTTTTCTTGAACACAATGAGAATGTCCCATGTATTGAGTCTACATTTCCCAAGTCAGATATATGAAACTCATCTCATGGAACGTCAACGGCATCCGCGCAACTCTCAACAAAGGCTTGGCGGATTTTCTCTCAGCTGAAAACCCGGATATTCTCTGCATACAGGAAACCAAAGCCAGAGAGGAACAAGTCGAACTACCTCTCGAATTCGGAGCTTACAAAGCATTCTGGAATTCAGCCGACAAGCCCGGCTACTCTGGCACAGCCATTTTCACCAAAGAAGCACCCATCAATTGCATCCTCGGTTTAGGCATCGAGCATCATGACAAAGAAGGTCGAGTCATCACTCTCGAGTATCCTGATTTTTTCCTAGTTAATGTCTATACGGTCAACGCCCAAGACGAACTCCGCCGGCTTGATTATCGCTTAGAATGGGACACTGCGTTTCGACTCCACTTAAATCAACTCGCCTTGAAAAAACCTGTCATTTTCTGCGGCGACCTCAACGTAGCCCACAATGAAATTGATCTCGCTCGTCCCGATTCAAATCACAAAAGCCCAGGTTTCTCCGATGAAGAACGCGCTAGCTTCACTGAACTTCTCGGAAGCGGATTCATTGATACTTTCCGACACCTATATCCAGATAAAGCCGAAGCTTACTCATGGTGGTCATACCGCGGCGGCGCTCGCGAGCGAAACGTCGGCTGGAGAATCGACTACTTCGGTCTCTCTCCGGCCCTCATTGATCGCCTTCATGATGCCACAATTCTTCATCACGTGATGGGATCGGATCATTGCCCAGTTGCGATCACTCTGCGCTAAGTGCAGAAACGATTGTGCTTATATTCGCACGCATCATCTCTTCGTAGCTACGTGCCCCGCGTCCATCTGCGATCAATTCACCGCCAAGTTTAATACCGTTATCACGCGTCAGGCTCTCCAATATTTTTGGATTGGATTCTCTTTCAGGAAAAATCGCTGAAACTTTTTCCTGTTTCAGGGAATTCATTAATTCAGCAAGATCCGCAGCAGCTGGCATTTGTTCACGATTGAGGCCCTGGACGGCATATGATTTAAACCCGTAAGCTTCGCAAAAATATTGAAAGGCCGAATGTGCCGTCGCTAACTTTCTTTGATCTTTGGGAATTTTTAAAACCTCACGTTTCACCCATTTTTCTAACTCATCCAGGTTCTTACGATACGCCTTCGCATTTGCCTCGAATTCTTGGCGACCTTCCGGCAATTCCTCTGATAACTCCTCCGCTACTATCGATGTTGCACGTCTGAACAAATCCACCGAATGCCACCAATGAGGATCTAACTCATGGCTGTGTTCGTGATCACGCTCTTTATGTTCGCAAGCTCCATGCAACGCCGGCAAGGAGGCTCCCACTTCAACAATTCGAACATCTGCCGACACAATGGAACGCAACTCTGGCAAATAGCTCTCCAATCCCATGCCCGATACAAAATATACCTTCGCCCCAGAAACCTCTGCGATGACATCTACTCTTGGCTTAAAACTATGCGGATCGCCCTTCACTCCGATTAAATCAATCACCTCAATTTTATCACCACCCACCTGTCTCAACAAATCCACAATCAAAGGATGCATCGACACCACTTTGAGTTCAGCAGCGGATGTCATAGCGGAAAATACTACACACCAAGCAAGGATCAATCGAAGTTTCATCAACGCCAACTTGCTACAGATCGATATTAATGCAAGTATTTTGCACTAAGAGAAATATTTGCAGAACGGATTTGATGTTCTTTCGAAGCCCACTGAAGTCACTGGACCATGCCCGGGGAGGATCAGCGAATCTGCATCCACGCTATCAAAGCCCTTGCGAAGACTTGCGACTGCCATCTTGAAATTTTCAGTAGATTTACATCCGCCCATCGATCCCGCAAAAATCGCATCCCCCACCACCCAAAAAGGCCGCTCAAAGCCCGTGACCAAATAACTCGCCGACGGGACACAATGACCTGATAAATCTAACACTTGAATCTTGATTTCACCAAACTTAAATTCTCCAATCTCTAACGCTTCTGTCTCTGAAATAACTTTAATCCCTTTCTCTTGGAGTGAATCCACTCCGCCTACATGATCCTCGTGTGCATGAGTGATAAAAACTGCATCAGGTTGAATCCCATTGAGTTTAGATAAAATATCTAACCGATTCCAACCTGTATCAAATAATAGAGTAAACCCATTCGATTCTAACAACCATGCATTCACTGACCATGCGTGAAACGGCATGATCAACCTTTTTACTCCTGACACCTTAGCCACATCCGGTTTGTAGTTCGGTAAATTCAAGAGCGCTGCCGCTTCAAGATTCAAGACACCAGCCAACTTTCTAAGTGCCTCCTCATCATCCGCGACTTCGATCACGTGCACGATGCTTGCCTCATCTATACCCGCCTCTTGAGAGACCTCGGAAATCGTTTTTCCTAAGCCACGGATCGCCTTATACAAGACATCTGAAATTCCATCCTCAAGCTGGCTCATCTGGACCTTCCAAAGTTTCCCGACGCTTCTTAGCACGAAGCCCTACGAAAATGACCACCGCAACGAAGAATAAAAAGATCGTAGCCGCAATCCCAAGAAACATGAACAACCTTTGACTTGATTGATCAACTTGCTGATTCGTTATTGTATCTTTTGGAACTTCACCCTCTTTCTTAACAAAACGAACCACACCTTCTGCAAGTTCAACATTTGTAAGCTCTGACATCACTTTGCCAATTTCAGTATCACCGACAAATTTCTCCGTAATTCGATATGGTGACATCTGATCCGTAAACCCCCGCGGCACTGTAGCGAATGGAACATCGATATCACTCACTTGCAGCACCACTTCTTTATTCAGCAAGCCAGGACTCACAATTAAAACGCCGTTCAAATACCGAGAATCTGACCCCACTAATCCACTCTCCCCTTCTTTAGTCAGACGGGGTCTTCCGTTTAGCATAAACGAAATATCAAGAGTCATTTTTTCTTTCGTGATCTCACGAACCCTCATCATACCCCGCATTTCTTTAAACGCAGCATAGGTTGCGATCGCGAGATTCAAATCCTTAGCATTCAGCTCCAAGATCGCTGATTTACCATCCATTACAGCAATTCGGAAAATTTCAATTTTTTCCGCAAGCGCGTTGAGCTCCGGCTCACGATCTTCGATCGACTCGACATCAACCTTTACCGGTTTCTTCTCAGTGAATTTCGCAATTTCATTGAATTGACGGAATAGAACTACAACCGAGAAAATGATTAGAAACAGCATCACTAGAACCGCCGTGATCAGAATCGCGCATCCAGCAAATGGCGATTTATCACTGACTCCATTGGGCTCCACAACTTCAGTATTCATAATATATTAGGATTTCTTATCGTCATCCGAATCATCCTTCGGCTTCTCTGTCAAATCATCACCAACAACAGCGTCTTTGGGCTGTGCCCATTCTTCGTCTTCCGGCAGCCCATGCTGATACGGGTCATGGTATAGCTCTGGATCGTGGTGGTAATCATCATGCCAACCATGGTCACCCGATTCTTCCGCATCCTCCGGATTTACCTCTTCGTGATGATCATCCATAGATTGCTCATCTTGTATAAGCCACTGTTTGCGGCGCTCTTTTAGTTCTTCTTCTTCACGCATCTGCGCCTCACGATTTTTTTTCCGGTCTAACCAAGCTAACCAAATACATATTTCGTAAAGGAACAACATAGGTAACGCCATGAGGTTCAACGTCATGATATCAGGCGTCGGGGTGATAATTGCGGCTGTTAGATAGATTGCAACGATCGCATACGTACGCGTTCTGGCCATCGATTCATAGGTCAATATGCCCAGTTTGACTAAAACCATCACCACAACGGGCAATTCAAACGAAAGTCCGAAGAGCAAAGTGAACTGTGTTGCGAAAGAGATGTATTCGCCAATTCGCCAATCGTTAGAGACTCCAAGATCTCCGCTCCAATCATAGAAAAACATCAGTGCTCTTGGTAAGACGAAAAAATAAGCAAAGCACACACCACCTAGAAATAGGCCAAAACCAATTCCCATCGCCGGCCAGAGCAAACGTTTTTCATTAGTATGAAGTCCTGGCAAAACAAACTGCAGGATAAACAAGAGTAATAAAGGAAACGCCAAAATGATGCCGGCAAAAAATGCCAGTTTCATCGATAACATGAACGTCTCTGTCGGCTTCAAGGCCGACATCATTCGAATATCAGAAACCGCGTTTGGTTCGACATCTGGATTTGATTCCAGCAAGGCAAGCAACTGCCTAACCATTTGATTATCAACTCCCAGATTCTTCACAAAGTTTACACGCTTATCCTCAGGTAAAGCTTTTGCTGCCCTGAGCAGCGAAACGCTTCTCGCATGAAATTCAAGATCTGCATCTTCCAAGTTTTGGTAAAACGTTTTTCGCTGTGTCTCATCCAGTCCCAAAGCAATTTGCTCCGCTTTGCGGGCCTGATTCCAAATCTCAACGGTCGGCACCTTGATACCCTCATGGGTAACGGCGTCCGGCATGCTTTCTTTTTGCTTAACAAATAGAACCCGCTCTGCTGGAGCTCGTATTATAGTCATCAACTCACCTTGAAATGTAAAACAGATGAGCATCGATATCAGCAAAGTGATCACCACCTTTGTGACCATGACGCGCAAATCTTCGAGATGCTCCAAAAACGGCTTCTCATGATCCGAATGAGAGTTATTTCTCAGCTCAAAAACTTTTTTCAGTAAATACATTTGATGCGTGCGAATTCAAGTGCGCCAAGACCTTCTTCGCAAGATCAGACTATTGATCATTTCTTCCAAATGGCAGAAAAATCACTTTTCTTTGACTCTATGGACTAAACCGTCAATAATAGCCGGCACGGAGATTTAATCTCTCCCTACACTAACCTAAAAAGTAATATGAAAGCAAAAAACCTAACGATCATCCTCGCTGCTTGCGCGTTCGCCCTTGCATCCTGCAAACCGAAAACAGAAACAACCGAAGAACAGGTCAAATCAGGCTCTACAGCCGTCGAAGAACAACTAACGCCTGCACCAGCAGTGGAAGCACCAGCAGTGGAAGCACCAGCAGTGGAAGCACCAGCAGTGGAAGCACCAGCAGTTCAAGAACCAGCAGTTCAAGAACCAGCAGTCGTAGCACCTGCTACTCCTGCTGAGTAAGCGCTAAAACACTAGTCACAAACATTCTAAGCCCTAGCAGATCTAATGGATTTGCTGGGGCTTTTTAAATTTCAGGGCAAACGATCCAACTTTTCAAGATAGGCGATGCTATAGATACCTGTGCCGTGTGTATCTGCCCAAAACAGTTGAAGCCCATATGCTCCGACTTTTTCAAAACGTTTGAGGTCAAATGCGTGCGCTCCATACTCAATCTTTGGCTTATGCACCCGCCCCATAGCATCTGGTTCGCCTTGGCAACTCGCACACGGGCAAGCACGTCTGAGCATCATCAGAGAAAAATACATCTCATGTCCATCACTCATTCGGATCGCAAGCTCCTGCCCTATCTGGCACACATGTTCTATCTCGATCTTCATACTAACCCAGTTC
>JBILMI010000086.1:0-9194 GCA_044375585.1 Luteolibacter sp. | reverse complement strand
TGGTGGGAGGAAAGACTCAGGATTTGAAATACATCGGTGAGCCAACCAAACTTGAAGTCGGCGATTCGAATGTCTTTCGTGAAAACTGCACCGTCCACCGCGGCACGCATGAGGAGCTGCCGACCCGTATCGGCTCGCACAATTTATTTCTCTGCTACTCGCACATCGCTCACGACTGCCAGCTCGGGGATCACATCATTCTTTCTAATAACGGCAGCTTGGCTGGCCATTGCATTGTTGGTGATCACGCGATCGTTTCCGGACTCGCCGCTGCGCATCAGTTCTGCCGTATCGGTAAACATTCGATTGTTGGCGGGCTTTCAAAAATCGTGCAGGACGTTCCTCCATTCATGATTGTCGATGGTAACCCTGCCACCACTCGTGGGTTGAACTTGGTTGGCCTGCAACGCCGCGGATTTTCCGAAGATGATATTCGCGATTTGAAATCCGCATACAAACGCCTGTTCCTCAAAAAAGACATGAGTCTCGCTAACGGTGTCAGTTCGCTGAAAGCCACTGCCGCTGCATCCAACACTCACGTCGAGTATCTCATTGATTTTGTTGAGAACTCGCAGCGTGGGGTGACGCGATAACCTACGGCTTTAGAATATGTTTGGCTTCTAACAGCGCTTTTTCGAGTGAAGCGTAATCCAAGTCCTGCACGCTTGTGCTTTTATCGATTGCGAAACCAATTGTGATGGCAGCGCTTTCGGAAAGAGTCATGGAGACGGGTTCCATGCGCATCGAGCCGTGGGCGACATGGGAGGCGGAAAAGCAGATGGGCGAGAGAGGGCGGTTTGAAGGAAATCATTGGGGAAATACCCAACGAATGATGGGAATATTCCAAATTATAAATGGTTTAGAGGATTATGATAAGTCAACCTAGGGAAACGAAGGAAATCGGTATCATTGCTGTGCAGTGCGGCTTTTTCTTGTTTGGCTAAGGCGGCGATCTGCGCATCTGTAGTGAGATTACCTGCCGTCCCAAGCTCTTTTAGCAGACCGAGCACATCCAATACATGTTGCGGCGATGGATCGATCACGCGTACATGAGGTTGCTTTAACCAAGATTCTACTCTGGCACTGGCCTCCGCGATAGTGAGGGGTGTTTGAAAAACTCTGGGATGGGTGCTGAGTCGGACGAACCCGAAAATCACAACGGTGGCTAAGCCAATTTCCTCACTTCCTATCATACAATCTTTCCACCAAGCCGCTGCTTTTTGATGCTGTGGTGAGCTGGAATCGTAAGCGTAGATTAGCAAATTGATATCGGGAACGATCATTGAGAAACAGGGGGGAATTGTTTTAAAAGGAACGTTTCAGCATCAAGATCATCTAAAAGCGTGTTTAGCTTGCCACTATCGATCCCGGCACGGAGTCCCATGGGTCGAGCTTCGATCACAAAATCTTTTGGCGCAGTGGATTGATAAACGCGGCCTAAACCCATCCGCACCGCTTCATTGAGCGTTTCCTTGAAACTTTTGCGGGTTCGGCGTGCATAATCGTCGAGCATGCGCGCGACATCAGGCTCTATCGTGACGGTGGTTCTCATATAGACATCATGATGCTCTAGAACTTGCTGTCAAGATGCTATTTGGGGCAAATTCTGATCCCTGACTTTAAAAAATCCGACCCAGCAATGGCGTCACAGGCAGCTTGGGTGAATCCAAATACCCACGTGAAGATGATCATCCTGTTTCGACGAGTTCTTACCCCCCTTTTGTCTACAATGATATGTTATGAGGGTCGTGCCCGGGGTCGCGACCCCAGGCTAAGGTCTTTAATCCCGCCGGGATCGAAGAGAATTAATCTAGTAAGGCAACGGAAACGCTCTGTTGAAAGCGAAGACGCGATCGCGAAGCTCATGGAGCTTTTTGATGTTCGTGTGATCCGCGAGAGCCTCTGCAATAAAGTCTGCGACTTGCTCCACGTCTTTTTCTTTCAAGCCACGAGTCGTGACAGCCGGGGTGCCAATGCGGATTCCAGATGGTTTCATTGGGCTGCCGGTGTCGAAGGGGATGCCGTTTTTGTTCACGGTAATACCTGCTTCATCGAGGGCGTGTGAGGCGTCGGTACCGTTGAGGTTTTTGTTGCGGAGATCAACCAGCATAACGTGGTTGTCGGTGCCGCCGGAGCAGATACGGAAACCGTGATGCGTGAGCCGAGCTGCGATGGCTTGCGCGTTTCTAACAACTTGTGCAGAGTATTCCTTGAACTCCGGCTTCAGAGCCTCACCGAAGCACACAGCTTTCGCTGCAATGACGTGCATGAGCGGACCACCTTGAATGCCGGGGAAAACTTGTGAGTCGATTTTTTTCGCGAATTCTTCTTTGCAAAGGATGATACCACCACGTGGGCCGCGCAGGGATTTGTGGGTGGTGGAGGTGACAAAATCTGCGTGTGGGACTGGGCTCGGATGGACGCCAGCGGCGACAAGTCCAGCGATGTGTGCCATATCGACAAACAAGTAAGCGCCGACCTCACGAGCGAGCTTGCCCATACGTTCGAAGTCGATAACACGTGAGTAAGCCGATGCGCCAACGGTGATCAGCGCTGGTTTGAGCGAACGGGCGGTCTTTTCAAGTTCCGCGTAATCGATACGCTCGTCGTCAGGAGAAACTCCGTAGTGAGTGACATCGTAAAAACGTCCAGAGAAGTTTGCCTTGTGGCCGTGAGTGAGGTGACCGCCGTGGGCGAGGTCCATGGTGAAAATTTTATCGCCTGGCTTCAACACCGAGAAATACACCGCGGTGTTCGCCTGTGAACCGGAATGTGGCTGCACGTTGGCGTGATCGGCTCCGAAAAGTTCTTTCGCGCGCTCGATGGCGAGAGTTTCGACAATGTCGACATATTCGCAGCCACCATACCAACGCTTGCCAGGATATCCTTCGGCATATTTATTGGTGAGTAAAGATCCCTGCGCTTCCATCACCGCAGGCGATGCAAAGTTTTCCGAGGCAATCAGCTCGATGTGATTCCGCTGGCGATGCTCTTCTCCAACGATGGCTTCGTAAAGTGCTGGATCGGTCACCGCGATGCGGCTGCCAGAAGATTTGCAAACGCGTGCCTCGTGGCGCCCACCTTCGAAAGCGGTTGCAACAAATGCATCGGCCATTTGTTTGGCGGTTTCGATGTCCGTGTGTTTTCCGGAAAGGCAAAGCACGTTCGCGTCGTTGTGCTGGCGGGTGATGATCGCTTCTTCCACATCACGGACATTCGCGGCCCGGACGTGGTGGAAACGATTGGCAGCGATCGCCATGCCGACTCCTGAAGTGCATGCGAGAACGCCGAAGTCAAATGTGCTATCGGCAACATTGCGCGCAACCATGTTAGCAAAATCTGGATAATCCACCGATTCGTTAGAATTTGTGCCGAAATCTTCGACTTCATGGCCAGCTGCGCGGAGATGGGCGACGATGGCGATTTTCATTTCAAAAGCGCCATGATCGGCGCCGACGGCGATGCGGTAGGTGGATTGACTCATGAGCTTGTTGAGAGAGCGGTATTGAACGCTGGCAAACCCGACTTGCAAATCGGAAATTTCAGAAAAAACACCACCACAAGGCAGCCTTAGTCGTTTCTCCCCCCGATCAGCCCCTCACAATCTTTGTCGTGGCCACGACAAAGATTGTGAGAGCGACGATCGGGGGAAGGTGATTTTGACGAGTGTGTGGGTAGATTAAGGTTAAATTTTAAATTTTTGAATTTTCATTTATTTGTGCTTTCTACGGTGTGGGGTTCATGCTTAGAAAAGTCTCCACATCTTTAGAAACCCACAAAATTTAGCATGAACAGCATTGAGATCATTTTATTCGTTGTCGCAGTCGTTGGCGTTATTGCACTCGGTATTTGGAAAAGCCGAGGCGAAGTCACATCTGGCGAGACAGGAGCTTCGGACTATTTCCTCGCAGGACGCGGGCTCACATGGTGGTTGGTTGGATTTTCTCTTATTGCTGCAAACATCTCAACCGAGCAATTCGTCGGGATGTCGGGTTCATCTGCAAACTGGCTCGGCATGGGAATCGCCTCCTATGAATGGATCGCCGCCGTGACATTGGTCTTCGTGGCTTTCTGGTTCCTTCCTCGCTTTTTGAAGGCCGGTCTCTACACCATTCCGGAATTCCTCGAATATCGTTTCAATGGCGTCGCTCGTCTTGCCATGGCGATTCCAGCTATTATCACTTTGGTTTTTGTTGCGACTTCATCGGTCATTTATTCCGGAGCGAAGTTCATCTCCGAGTATTACAATGATGTGCCAGTCCTAAACAGCCTCACTGCCATGTGCTGGCTCATCGCCATTTTCTCGGCACTCTACGTTTTCGTGGGTGGACTCAAAGCATGTGCGTGGACCGATCTTATTTGGGGTGCTGCTCTTATTCTTGGTGGTGTGGTGGTGTTATGGTTTGCGATGGCTGAATTGGGCGATCGCCCGGCATCCGAGCTGATTCAGACCAAAGTGATCAACTCGAATGCAACCGTGGCAGATCTGGAAAAAGCAGGCGCATGGGAGCGTCTGATGCTGCTAAACGATGGCAAGGATGGTGAAGCAGTTGTGTCCAACGGAGCGAATCTCTCGGGTGGGAAAATGCACATGGTGCGGCCTAAAGAAGACAAAGAAATCCCATGGACCGCCTTGTTGATCGGCCTCTGGATTCCGAACCTTTTCTATTGGGGACTCAACCAATACATCGTCCAGCGAACCTTGGGCTCCAAGTCGCTCGCTGAAGGTCAAAAAGGTATTGTTTTCGCAGCCTTCCTCAAGCTCATCATTCCTTTCGTGGTGGTGATTCCCGGAATTCTCGCGTTCAACCTTTTCTCCAAAGACCTCAACGCTGGCGCGGT
The DNA here is from genome assembly GCA_044375585.1 of Luteolibacter sp. Classification (GTDB taxonomy): domain Bacteria; phylum Verrucomicrobiota; class Verrucomicrobiia; order Verrucomicrobiales; family Akkermansiaceae; genus Luteolibacter. The sequence goes on along the minus strand of JBILMI010000086.1, from coordinate 4,352 downwards.
CAAGGGCAACGAAGAGCTACTGGTGAAACATGGCGAATCTGCACTTTATAAAGTCGATGCCGACTATGTGAAACTCTATCCAGTAGAAGCTGCGAAGGTTATGGAAGCTAACGCGAAAATCGTTGGTGGAACGGTGACTATTCCAGCCGACGCCATGCCGGAACTAACCGCTCAGACAATCAATGATTTAGCTGCCGCTGGCGTCGCAAAGGACAAAGCGCTCGTGCCCGTTGGAACGCTCAAAGGTTATGATTACGATTCGGCCTTCCCTGTGCTGGTGCGTAACCTGATCAAACCTTATCCACTCATTTCATGGTTTGTTCTCGCGGCCTTGTGCGGCGCGGTCATCAGCTCATTGGCTTCGATGCTCAACTCGGCATCAACAATTGCTACAATGGATCTTTACGCGAAGTTTATCGGCGTCACGGAATCTGCTAAGCTCGTCTTCCTAGGAAGAGTCTTCGTTGTGATTTTTGTGATTCTTGCCGCTCTTGTTGCTCCATACCTCTCAAACTTCGCATCGATCTTCACCTACATTCAGGAGTTCCAAGGATTCATCTCACCTGGTATTTTGGCCGTATTCATCTTCGGTTTCTTCTCTCCAAAAACTCCACGTTGGTTTGGTGTGGTGGGAATCGTTACCAACATCATCGCTTACGCGGCATTCAAATGGTTGATCGGCCCATGGTTGGTTGCTAACAACTGGTGGTATGCCTCGGAAATCGCGTTCCTCGATCGTATGGCGATTTGTTTCTTCATCGTCATTATCATTGGTATCGTGATCACCATACTTAAACCTCTCCAGAAGCCCGTTGTGCTGCCTGTGAACGATCAAATCGAACTCACAAGTTCATTCGGTGCCAAAATTGTGGGAGGAATTGTGGTCGTTCTAACCATCGCTCTCTACGCAGTGTTCTGGTAAATCATCACCAATTGGTTTTCTTACATGCTCTCTCCCAACACGCCCATCGCGTCTCTCGCACAACAGGCTCGCGATACTTTTCGTGAGCATTTTGGAAACGAAGCCACGCATGTTGCTGCGGCTCCGGGTCGGGTGAACTTGATTGGCGAGCATATCGATTATTGCGATGGCTTCGTTTTGCCATTTGCGATCGAGCGCATGGTTGTGATTGCTGCCGCATTAAACGGTAGTGGAGAGGCTAGGATCGCCACAGCCTTCGATCCCGAAGGTGCGGTTTTTTCTGTGGTAGAGGATCAGGAAATTGGCATTCCGAAATGGTCGAACTATCTGCGTGGAGTTGTAGAGGGTTTTCGTAAACGCGGGATCATGGTTCCAGGCTTCGATGCGTTCATCGTTTCGAGTTTGCCGGGTGGCGCAGGACTTTCTTCTTCCGCGGCGCTCGAATGTGCGGTTGCGACCTTGCTTGAAAATCTAACAGTAATTAAACTCGAAACTCGTGAAAAAGCCCTACTCGCGCAGAAAGCCGAACACGATTTCGCCGGCGTTCCTTGTGGGATCATGGATCAATTTGCCTCTGCTTTTGGAAAAGATGGCCAACTTGTGTTGATTGATTGTCGCTCCACTGAAATCGAACTCGTTCCGTTCACCGATCCTTCGCTCACCATTCTTGTTTCTAACACCAAAGTTTCTCATGAGCTCTCGGATGGTGGTTACGCCGCCCGCCGGAAAAGCACGGAGGACGGCCTCGCGGCGATTGGGAAATCGAGTTGGCGGGATGTTTCCCCAGGAGACCTCGAATCTGCAGCTTCCGCGATGAGTGAAGTCACGTTTCGTCGCAGTCGCCACGTGGTTGGTGAAATTGCGCGAACCATGGGCGCGGTTGATGCTATGAAACAAGGTAGATTTTCCACGCTCGGTAAGCTCATGTATGAGAGTCACAACTCGCTTCGGGATGATTTTGAAGTTTCCTGTCCTGAGCTCGATCATCTAGTCACGAAAGCAGCGGAAATCGGCTCGCAAGGCGGTGTGATCGGCGCGCGCATGACTGGTGGGGGCTTCGGTGGTTCCACTGTCACTCTTTGCGAAACGGCAAAAGCGGAATGGATCGCAGCCGCATTGGTGAAATCCTACGAAGAAGCTTTCGGCTTCCCTCCAGAAATTTTCGCTACCCGCCCCGCGGAAGGCGCGAGGATGATTCCAGCATAGTCATCGCAAAAGCGCTGCAGGCTCTGGACTGCTGAGATTCTTATTCCCAACTCTCAGGGATGACCTGTTAGAATTATACGCGGTGTATTTCCCCATCGTTCAAGAACTTGGAGCAAACCCAAAGAGCTGCAAATGATTGCAGCAGTCCAAGGCCTCCGGCGGCTTCATTCTTCCCCCGACATTTCTTGTAACTTATCCAAATAAGCGTTTTTTGGACGTGGTTTCACGGGGCGTTCTTCTTCGGCGAGCATTTGGGCGACTCGGGGTTTGCTGGATCCGATGAGTTCTTCGATGAGCTCGGCTTCGGGAAGGTTTTTCCAGTAACGCTTTGGCATTTCGGTTTGCATAGCTTTGACCTTGAGGCGGGCGGGATTGAAAATGCTGCGGTAGTAGGTTAGCCAAGCGGTTTCGAGTTCGTCTGGGTTATCGATGGGATTTTTCGCGATGCCGGAAGTGAAGACTAGAGATTTTCCATTCCAATGCGCGCAGCCTTTTGGGGTGAGAATACTCCAGTCCATGTTAGAAAAACGCTTTTTGAAAAAGGTCGAACCTGGCTCGACAATGAAGTGATCAGGCTCGAACCAAGCGGCGTAGCGCTCGCGCCCGCTTTCGGCATCGGTATCGATCAGACGAAAGCGAACGAAGGCATGCATTTTGTGAATTTCACGGCGTACGGATTTTTCCATCAAGCGAACAGACGCCATGTCTGGATCACTGGCGATGGCGGGGAGGTGGCGTTCGCCGCCGTGAGTGATGCGCCAGAGAATCCGATAGAGGAGCGGCCAACGAGCGGGATCGTTGTGATAGGCGACAGTTTGGGCAAGTTCGAGATAAGCGGCGGGGACTTTGGGGACGTGGTAGGGCGATGGCTCATCGCGAACGACGGACGAACCAAACAAACCGCCTGTTTCCCAGATGACATGTTGTGGAGAAACACGCCGCTCTAAGAGATCGCGAGCTGTATCGCGCCATGAGTTGAAGTTTTTTCCGGGATCAACGCATTCCATAATGTTAAACTTCATCTGCGGTTTAATTTTTTTTCAGAATAGTTCAAGTTGCACCGGCTTTGGTAGGAAACGTGCGCGAAGTTTATCTGAATCTAACAACATCGAGTCTGGATGATGATCCGCGGTGATGATGAATGGTTGGACTTTGGAAAGGGAAACCCGCAGGCGGGTGAGGTCGGTGAGGCGGATATGAGTGAAGCGGCGGATTTTGATGATGCGGTCAGCATTGCGGACACCGAGGCCCGGGACGCGTAACAAGATTTCACGGCTGGCGGTTTGCAAATTTACTGGAAAATCCTGACGGTTGCGCAAAGCCCAAGCGAGTTTTGGATCGAGATCCAGATCGAGATTCGGCATGTCCGGGGTCAGGATTTCCGAGGTTTTGAAACCATAGAATCGCATCAACCAGTCAGCTTGATAAAGCCGGTGCTCTCGAATGAGTGGTGGCGCTTTGAGCGGCAAGATTTTCGATGGCTCCGGAATCGGGCTGAAGGCGGAGTAGTAAACGCGCCGCATTTTAAAGTTGTTATAAAGATCATCCGAGCGAGCGAGGAAATCGGCATCGGTCGATGCATCGGCACCGACAATCACCTGAGTGCTTTGCCCTGTCGCGTGACGCAGTTTTTTATCGCCGTTCTTTCTCCGATCGGACGCTTCATCGAGTTTCTTGCGGATGTTGCCCATGGCCAAGCGAGTGCGCTTCAAACTTTTTTCTGGCGCTAACAGGTCGAGGCTTTTTTGCGTGGGGAGCTCGAGATTGATGCTGATGCGGTCGGCATAGCGCGCGGCGGTTTCAATCAATTCCGCGGATGCCTCGGGGATGGTTTTCAAATGGATGTAGCCGCGGAAATCATGAACCTCACGTAAGGTGCGTGCGACGGCGATGACTAGTTCCATGGTGTAATCCGCATTGCGAATGATCCCTGAACTTAGAAACAGGCCTTCGATGTAGTTTCGTTTGTAAAAATCTAAGGTTAAATTCACGACCTCATCTGCGGTGAAAGCCGCGCGCCTGACATTGCTGGAGCGGCGGTTGATGCAATAATGGCAGTCGTAAATGCAGGAATTCGTGAGTAGGAGCTTGAGAAGTGAGATGCAGCGCCCGTCGGGTGCGTAGCTGTGACAAATGCCGGAACCTCCCGTTGAGCCAACGCCTTTGCCATCCAACGAATTCCCCCGCACGGCTCCCGAGCTGGCGCAAGAGGCATCGTATTTCG
>JBILMI010000085.1:0-9407 GCA_044375585.1 Luteolibacter sp. | reverse complement strand
GGGCGGTTTCACTTCGCTACCTCCCGTTTACGCCGGACACAAACTCGGCAAAAAAACATTCATTCACGATTCCAACGCTCGCCCCGGTCGCGCTAATATTCTCACCTCCCGCTTCTGCACCAAAGTCCTCATCGGACTCCAACCCGCCGCCTCCTTTTTCAAAAAAACCACTCACCTCACCGGCACGCCCGCTCGCCCAGAAATCCTCAATCTCCCCTCACGCACCGAAGCGGCAGAACATTTCGGACTCAATCCCAATCAAACCACCCTCCTCGTCACCGGCGGGTCTCAGGGTGCTTACCGTCTCAATCAACTCATCGCCTCCGCTGCGAACTTACTTCCTGAGGAAATTCAAATCCTCCATATCGCCGGCCCCAACGATCTGCCACGTATTCAAGCCGAGCACCCCCAACAACGCCCCGGCTACAAGCTCATCGGCTTCTGCGACCAAATGCCATCCGCTTATGCACTGGCTGACCTCGCCGTCGCACGCTCTGGTGCATCCACTCTAACCGAAATTTCCCTCGCCGGCCTGCCATCCGTCCTCATCCCCTACCCCTACGCCGCAGACGACCACCAAACCGCCAATGCCAAAGTCTTCGCCGACGCCGAAGCCGCAAAACTCCTACAAGAAAAAGACCTCTCCTCATCATCTCTCGCTGAGCTCCTCTCCAAACTTCTCACTAACCCCGGCGCACTCAAACAAATGTCCACCGCCGCCAAGTCTCTCGCCATCCCCGATGCCGCAGATCAAGTTGCTTCCCTGATCCTTTCCGAGATTAGCGCGATATAAAAAACTCATTTGCACTTTGCATCTGATGCATTATCATCAGATGCATGAGAACCACCCTCGATATTGATGATGATGTGCTTTTCGCGGCAAAAGAACTGGCTGCGAAAGAACGAAAGACCGCAGGAAAAGTTCTTTCAGAGTTTTTTCGGCGTGGCGTTCAATCTGGAAACACAGCCCCAGATCAACCTAAATCAGGCCAGCCCTACGCCATGAAAAACGGAATCCCCGTCCTACCATCAAGGGGCGAAGTGGTTACCACTGAGCACATACGCAGCATCATGGAAAAAGAAGGAATCTGATGCCCATGCGCTATCTACTCGATATCAATGTTCTAATCGCCTTGATGGATCCCAATCACACATTTCATCAACGCGCACATGCTTGGTGGAATCAGGATGGTCGTCCATGGGCTTCATGCCCGATCACGGAAAACGGTTTTATCCGCATCATGACCTCTACCGCATATAGCAAAAACTCCCAGCTATCTGTTGCGGATGTCACAACTCTACTTTCTGTGTTCGTCTTAAATACCAATCATGCGTTTTGGCCTGATCATTTAAGCCTTCGGGATGAACAAGAATTCCAGCACACATCCATCCTTAGCTCAAAACATCTCACGGATCTATACCTCCTCGCTATCGCCGCCAAAAACAACGCAACTCTCGTTACCTTCGATCAAAACATTTCTTTAAGCCCGGTCACATCGGCGAAACGTAAAAATCTTCTGATCTTGTAAACTTTACTCACTCCCCTTCTTCCTTGGGATTTAGAATTTAAATTCGCCGCTTTCCCATTGCCCAAGCCCGTGAAACCCGCCAACTTCGCGCTTCTGAAATGGCTGAAAACGAAACAACACGAGACCTAACCGAACTCTCAAAACCTCTTAGAATTCATCTTATCGGCGTCGCTGGTTCGGGCATGAGCGGTCTCGCGCTACTTCTACTCGGCATGGGTCACGAAGTTTCCGGCTGCGATCGGGTTACGACTTCCGAAACGGATCGGATGCAAAAGCTCGGTCTGAAATTTTCCTGCCCACAAGCGGCCGACTCCGTGGACGGCGCAGAACTTGTGGTTTACTCCTCCGCCATCAGCTCAACGAATCCAGCTTTCGCTGCAGCGAAACATGCGAACATCCCGATGATTCGCCGCGCGGAATGTCTCGCGGCCATCCTTCACACCAAAGCAGGTGTCGTCATTTCCGGAACCCACGGAAAAACGACAACCTCATCGATGACCGCGCATTTACTCCGTGAATGTGGCCAACAACCTTCCTACTATGTCGGCGCGGAAATTCCCATCCTCGGCGCAAACGCGAAATGGGAGCCCGAAGGCGAACTGATGGTTGCCGAAGGTGATGAATCCGATGGCACACTCGCTCTCTACAAACCTCGTCACTCCGTCATCCTAAACATCGAGGCAGAGCATCTCGATTTCTATCGCGACATCGATCACATCAAAGATGTCTTCACAAAACTCGCCGATCAAACTACTGGAACCATAGTATATTGCGCTGAAAGCCCTGTTGCACATGAGCTATGCTCAACCCGCGCGAATGCCATTTCCTACGGTTGGGAAACGACCGATGACCAGACCAACTACACCGCATCTGACATCCGCGATCTCAAAGGATCTTCTGCATTTACAATAAAGAAAAACGGTAAAGTGCTAGGTGATATCGAACTCGCTATCCCAGGTGAGCACAATATTCTCAATGCCCTTGCCGCCATCGCTGTGGCAGATACCTGCGGGGCAGATTTCTCACTCATCGCCCGCGCACTCTCTTCCTTCGCTGGCGCAAAACGCCGTTTCGAAACCAAGTATCTCTCCAAAGAATACCGCATCATCGACGACTACGGCCATCACCCCACCGAGCTCGCTGCCACGATCCAAACCGCTCGCTCGCTCAAACCGTCGCGCCTCGTCGTTCTGTTTCAACCGCATCGATTCACGCGCACCCAGTTGTTAGCCGACGATTTTGGAAAAGTTCTGCAAGCTGCCGATAAAGTTTTCATCACCGATGTCTACCCAGCATCTGAAGCACCCATCGCAGGTATCAGCGGACAAACCATCGTCGATGCGATGAAAGTTCATGGTGATGTTCCCGCTAAGTTTCTCTCCGATATCAATACCGCTCACCACATCGTCGGAAACGCTCTCGAGTCTGGCGACCTCCTCATCACACTTGGTGCAGGAAACGTCCATGAAGTAGGGACTCGTATCTGCCGCGATCTGAAAACTTTTGAGGAACTCCGCTCTGTCGCACCTCCCGGTGAAATCCTTGGCAAGATTTACGAGCCAATGCGCAAACATACTACACTCCTAGTAGGAGGTCCCGCGCAATTCTGGTTTGAGCCGCAATCTTTTTACGCCTTCGCCTTCCTCGTCGATTCCTGTCGCGAGCGCGGCATACCGATCCGCGTCGTAGGTCGCGGTTCAAACCTCCTCGTCAAAGACGGCGGTATCCGCGGCGCAGTGATTCATCCAAACGGAGGCGCGTTTTCCGAACTCTGTATCGACGCCAAAGGTCACGTCTCCGCAGGTGTTGGTGTGCGTTTAAAAAAACTTGCCTCCTTTGCGGGTGCTCACGGCATTGGTGGCTTCGAGTGGATGGAAGGAATCCCTGGAAACGTCGGAGGCTCGCTACGTATGAACGCCGGAGCCATGGGCATCGAAACCTTTGACCAAGTCGTTCGCGTCACCTTCCTCGATGAAGACGGAGTCATCCGCACCCGCGAGCGCGATGAGATCGTCTCCACCTACCGCAATGCCCAAGAACTACGCCGTAACTTTGCTCTACAGGCCGTCTTCAAAGGTAAAAACGACAGTCACGATAACATCAAACAGCGCTGGCAGGACTCTCGCGATAAACGCAAGGACTCTCAGCCCATCGCCGCTTCCGCTGGCTGCACTTTCAAAAACCCTGCCGATATTCCAGCAGGACGATTGATCGATACCCTCGGTCTCAAAGGACAAAGCGTTGGCAACGCCGCGGTCTCCGAAGTTCACGGAAACTTCATCGTCAACAACGGCAAAGCTACCGCCAAAGACATCCTCGCTCTCATCGATTCCATCCGCAAAACCGCCAAAGAAAAACACAACATCGATCTAGAAACCGAAGTCAAAATCATCGGAGACGATGAGACATTGTTTTAAATTTCAATGAGATAAGCCTTCATAAAACTTGGCGTCCTTGCCGTCTTGGCGGTTAAACTCTACAAACCTTCCATCCATCATGTTAGATAATATCAAAATCGCTGTCCTCATGGGCGGACCTGGTTCTGAACGCCAAGTCTCGCTTGCTTCCGGAAATGCCGTACTCAAAGCCCTGCTATCCATCGGGCTCGATGCGGTTCCAGTCGATATTACCACCACAGAAGTCAACTTACCCGAAGACACCGGCCTTTGCTTCAATCTGATCCACGGAACCTTTGGGGAAGACGGACAACTTCAAGACATCCTCGACAAAAAAGGCATCCCTTACACCGGAGCACGCGCTAAGTCTTCACGGATCGCTTTTGACAAAAGCCTCGCAAAACAAGCCTTCCTCGCGGCGGGTGTTCCGACCCCGAAATCTGAAATTATCGATTGCACGAATGGTTTAGTTCTTCCCTCCTTTCCCGTGCCCTTCGTTGTCAAACCACCACGTGAAGGCTCATCAGTAGGAATTGAAATCGTCAAAACCCAAGAGCAAGCTGAGGCCGCGATCGCAAAAGCCTCTCAGCATTCAAAAGATCTTTTGATTGAAGAATACATTTCCGGATTAGAGCTAACCGTTCCGGTGATCGACGGTATCGCCTACCCAGTGATTCACATCATTCCTCCTGAAGGGGTTTATGACATGGCTGCAAAATATCCATGGCTCACCGGCCTAAGCAAAGGCTCTCAATACATTTGTCCCGCAGATATCGATCTTGAAACGACGATCAAAGTCCAAGCCGCTGCCGTCGCGGCACATCAAGCCCTCGGACTCGAAGTTTACTCACGCGTGGATGTTATGCTCGACTCACAAAACCGGCCTTACGTGCTCGAAGCGAACACCATTCCCGGCATGACAGAAACTTCTCTGCTCCCAAAATCCGCAGCAGCCGATGGCCTTCCTTTTCCCGAACTCTGCAAAAAAATCGCCGAGCTATCGCTGAAATTCTGAGAAATTAAAATCTCACTGATCCCCACCGGCCTTAATCCTTGCCGGCACTTCTTTGATGCTTATCCCAGCTTTGCCCAATGCATCCCAAATCTGTAGCAAGCGCTCCAGTGGAAGACGGCGATCTGCTTCTAATTCGAGCTTGCGGCCGGGGTTTTGTTTTTGAAACGCGGTCAGGTAAGAGCCGAGTAAGCCCTCTGCCACAGGCAGACCATCCAGCGTGACATTTCCGAGCGAATCGACTGCAATCACCGAACGCGTATCCGAGACTTTGTTCGAAGCAATTTCTTTTACTGTGGGCAACTCGATTTCTAAGACATCGCGTGGCTTTTTAAAAGTCATGGTCACAATAAAAAAGATCAGCAAGATGAAGAGGATGTCGATCATTGAGACGATCGGGACTTCCGGACGCTTGCGCTGGATTCGGTAAAAATTCATGATGTCGGGCTCACTTCAAATTTGAACAGATCGCTGAAAAACTCGTCAGAATAGATTCCATACGCGCGGTGAGTTGCTCGATACGACGCATAAAATAACTGTGCGCCACCACGCAGGGAACCGCGATCACAAGGCCAAAAATCGTTGTGCTCAGTGCTTCAGCGATACCTTTAGCGATAACGAGATAATCCGTAGTCTCGCGTAGTCCTCCAAAAATAGTGACGAGACCAGAGGCCGTTCCAAGCAAACCTAGAAGAGGCGCAATGGTGATCACAATATCTAACACGCCGATTCCTGAGTGCATTTTTAACACTTCCTCGCGTGCCATTGCTTCAACCGATTGGTTCATCTGTTTGGCGTCATGACTCTTATTCTTCAGCGCAACAGCAGCCAACCTAGAAAGCGCGCTATCATGATTGGAGATTGCTTCAGTTACTTTTTTATAATCACTGGCGTTTTCTAAAATATGCGCGAGTTGATTAGGAATGACACGGTCGCGAGCAAGAGCGAGAAATTTAAAGCCGATCGCAGTCAGTCCAGCAATTGAACATAATAGCAGTGGGTAAATAAAGATGCCACCATCATTTAGAAATTTAAGTGTGGCTTCGGTGACGGTGATTGCGAGGTAATCCATAGGTGTTTTGGTATTTAAAAGTAAAAGTTATAAATGAGCTCGAGAGAGTCGCCTTTCATTTCTTTTTTGATCTCAGAAGGCATGACTGGAATTGGAGCTTCGCGAATCGAATCAATCGTAAATCCTTTTTGGACTTCACCACCTTCGATTTCCCCCAACAAACTAAGGCTTGTAACACGACCTTTGGCATCGATGAAAAATTGCACGGTGATGTATCCAGGAACGATGAAGTCGCGACGCTTCACGCAATTTCGCTGAAACTCTAGTTCAACCGCACGGCTGATCTGCGCTTGATATCGCCCCATCGGAGTATCAACCACATCCAAGGCACTGCGACCTGTGCGTGAAATACTACCGCGTATTGCCGTCTTGGTTTGGTTACCACTGAATGCGGGATCATTTATTACTGCAGGAGTTGGCTTAGCTGTCGGCTTCGGTAATTCATTAGGTTTGTTCAAAGCGACGCCATCAGGATTACCATCTCGAATCTTTTTCTCCTCGCGAGGCTTGATGTTTTCTTTGACTTCACTCTTCGGAACATCCCTCTCTACCATATTCGGCCCATCTAACAATTTTTCACGAATGGCGGTCTGAGCTTTATCTTCTTCGCTTGGATCGGGTTGCTTATCACCCTTCATTTGTTCTGCTGCATTCGTCTGCGAATTGGGTAACTCTTTAATCAATGGAATGGGCTGATTCAGAACAGTGGCTTGGATAGGCGTATCGAGCCTGCCATCCTGATAAACACTCTCTGTCGTTTCCGGTTTTTCATCGGGTCGAGCCTCGCGACCGGCCTGCGATGGCATAGTCGTATCATCATTTGTGGCATTGCGGTCACTTGTCGCTTGAGTATTACGCTCACCGATGTAGCGGCGGCTAGATGGAGCAGTCGGATCCAATTGATCATCAGAGGTTCGCACCGCTTTTTGCTCATTCGCATCCGGTTTTACCTCCTCGGCTTCTTCCACAAACATTTCAGGAAAAATCGTAACGACCGCTTCCGCTAAAGGCTTCGCATTGATCATTTCCTTGGCAGTTTTTGAGAGGATGGCCTCATAACTCACCCAAGCCAACAATAGGCCGTTGATCACAATGGATATCAAAAGTGCTGCCAGCCATAGGCTAGCTTCGTCTCCATTTTGTCGTGTTCCTGCCGAAGTCACAGCCCTAGGTAGACTTTTTCGATGAGTCTTGCAACGCCTCGCTTGCTACAAAATATCGACATGCGAGACCCAAAACCACACCAGCAGAGAAACCAAAGACGTGCCCTAAAACATCCGTTTTCGAACTCGGCGCTGCGCCACCAAGCCACCCAAGTAAAACGAATCCAGCCAAAAGGGGCGCCAAAACCCGCACCCATGGCATCCTGACTTTTTCCCGAACATTATCCACTAACCCCGCCCCAGATAATATTCCCAGCGCACCAAAAACAGCACTGGAAGCCCCGATCGAAAGGAAAGATTCCGGATAAGTCAGCGCCGAGGTGACCGCATTACCGACCGTTCCCGAAAGAAGAATCATCGCCCAACCTGTCAATGGACCGATGGCTTTCGATACCAACATTCCAAACAACGCACCGCTTGCGAGATTACCAAGAATATGTCCAACATCCGCATGCAAGAAAAGTGCTGTAAATGGCCTCCACCATTCCCCGTTTTTCATCAGACCGATACTCGATGATGCTCCGTGATCCGTTAAAGTTGAGTCGGTTTGTTGAAAATTAAAAATCACAATCAATACCACCGCCCATATCATATAATATGCCCAACCTGAAGAATACTTCGCCCAGTTTGACTGGACAAATTTTGGGATAACGACGGCTTCTGACTCCGACTCGTATTGACGGATCTCTTCAGAAATTTTCGCCACCGCTTCTGGATCAGCCTGAAGATCAAATTCACCCGGCTGATCGCCATGCTCAACTCGGATGGATTCCCCCATAGCCAGCGCGACCAACGCGTGCTCTTGTGCCTCATCCAGCGTGGGGTAAGTGCCGACGTCTATCCATTCGGCTTCATGTTCTTCGGGTTTCATATTGGAGAGCATCGCCTTTGACCGGCTTTTTTAACATTACGGAAGAAGCCGGCCGGAGCCGCGGCTCTCGAGTATTCAATGCTCATGCATCACATGTCCACTGAGCAGATCACGTCCAAAGTCATTCGCTGAATCACGCCAGACACCGTGAAAGTGGTTACCATTGTTTTGAACATTGGCGACTTCTACTAGAAACGTAGTTCCTTGGATACGATAGTAGTAAGGCTCACCGCGCTTCATTCCACCGGCCCAACCGAAGCGTAGGTTTGCGAAATCTGCTTTGATCTTTTTGAGATCACTCTCGGCAAGTTCTTTACGGTGGCGGTTCGCGTAAACTGCAATGAGTTCCATCAATGCTTTTTGCTGAGTCTCTGTCATCTCAGAAGCAAGCAAACCGACGGGTTCAAGTTGTTTAGCGACGCGGTCTTCAGCTGTGAGAATGTCACCCGGAGGTTTATCAGAGAACACCACTTCTTTGCCGCTTTCCTTCAACGTAGTGACGAGTGCACGGGCGAGATCTTCTTCTTCATGGAACGGACGATTTCCCTTCAGTTTATGTTCGATCATGATTTCACCCGGATTCGATGCAAAAAACGAAGGCGTCACACCAACGACTTTTCCATCGACCACCGTGTAATTGAGTGAGAGGTGATGACCTTCGTAGCGCCATGACCAAGTCCCCGTTGTGGATGGCTTTCCAAAGATCGATGTGAAGTAGGCTTTTGGATTACGGAAATCCGGACGCTTTTCGATCTCAGCGAGAAATGCTTCGAGCGCCATGATCGCATCAGCTTTTTTCAAGCCCGGTTCACTGAGAGCACTTTTCAATAAGCATCGAACCAGCTCGATCTGTTTTTCATCAAGTTGTTCCAAAGGAATTCCTTTGCGCTCGCGTGGGACGAATCCCCAGTTTTCGCGTTGCTCAGCTTCAAAGGTAAAGACTGTCTTATCTGCTTGTTCTTTATTGAGGGAGGCAAGAAATGCATTCGCAGCGTTCGCCATATCCACATTCACTGTCTGAAGTGGATGAATGACTTTTTTAACTGGCTCTTTGGCGAGCAGTAAGGAAGTGGCAAAAAGTCCGAGAAAAAAGATTTGTTTCATAAATGTCCGTATACGCTGAACTAGAGGCTGCGCTTGCTTTCTTGATTCGAAAAGTTTTTTTGTGAAACGGAACACGCTTGGACTCAGCGGCAAAGACAGCGTATCAAGGAGCGAGTGAAGGAAGTGCTAAAAAAAGTTTTTGGATTCGACCAGTTACGAGCTGGACAATCTGAAGTGGTCGAAACCCTTATGGCGGGTCGCTCAGCACTAGCCATTTTTCCAACTGGTGGCGGAAAATCTCTTTGCTACCAGCTGCCTGC
>JBILMI010000004.1:0-32781 GCA_044375585.1 Luteolibacter sp. | reverse complement strand
TCTTTGATGACCAATCTTTACGCATGCTTTTCCGTGCGAAAGCATGAATGTTTTTTAAACTTCGACGAACCGCTTCACGCGTTGCAGGCGTGACCGAAGCCTCCGCTTGCGCGAATTCTTTTTCGCTCACAAATAGCTGATTCTTCGTCAGCTTTGCACCATCAAAACGATGCGTAAGCTCAACCAATGCGTCATCCCCTTGCATGCCAACTTTCGCAATGATATCCGTAACTAATTCCCGGACCGAATCTTCAGGAATAGCTCGGCGATTCAGTCGCTTGACGTATGATGGATAGGCGGCATCTTTGTGGGAGAGAATCTTCATAAAGTTGATCTGCGGGGAACATGCACACTCTATCCCACAACGCCAACCCTCAATGAAGGTTATCATCGACTAATTCTCAAAAAAATTTAGCTATAGTCACGTTACTGTCACCGTTTTGACAAACCTATTTAAATTATCTTGCCTCTTTGTTGGATTAAATTCCATCGACCTCGATCTGAAGGCCGATGAGATAAGCTTTAATCGCGATATCCGGCCCATCTTCCTAAAAAATTGCACTGCCTGCCATGGTGGGGTCAAAGAAGCGGGCGGAATCTCCTTCATTTATCGAGATCGCGCGCTCTCAAAGGCTGAATCAGGGGAAATCGCCATTGTGCCAGGAAAGCCCGATTCCTCCGAAATCATGCGTCGCATCCGCAGCAAAGATCCAGATGAAATAATGCCGAAACCAAAACACGGCCCCCCTCTCAAAGCAGCAGAAATCAAGCTCATCGAAACATGGATTTCCGAAGGTGCAAAATGGGAAGAGCATTGGGCCTTCATACCTCCGGTCGAAAAAACCATCCCGAAGCTTAAAAACGAGGATTGGGCCGCTCAGCCCTTCGATCGCCTCGTTTTAGAAAACATCGAGAAAAACCATCTCACGCCATCTCCTCAAGCCAGCCCCGCCGAATGGCTGCGCCGCGTAAGTTTCGATCTCACCGGACTTCCCCCTACTCTCGAAGATCTCACCGCACTCGAAGTCGCCAGTAAGACAGATGGCAAAGCGGCGCGCGAAAAAGTTGTGGATCGCTTGCTGTTATCTCCAGCTTATGGCGAACGCTGGGCCACGGTCTGGTTAGATCTGGCACGCTACGCCGATACATTTGGATTCGAAAAGGACCCACATCGCGATATTTGGCCATGGCGTGATTGGGTGATTCGTTCCCTCAACGCAGACATGCCCTATGATCAATTTACGATCGAACAATTAGCTGGCGATCTTCTACCGAATGCAACGGCCGACCAAATTTTAGCAACCGCTTTCCATCGCAACACCCAAACCAACACCGAAGGCGGAACCGATGACGAAGAATACCGAGTCGCTGCTGTGATTGATCGTATCGCCACTGTCTGGACCACTTGGCAAGCCACTACCTTTAGTTGCGTTCAATGCCACTCCCATCCTTACGATCCCATCACTCACGATGAATTCTACGAGTTCATGGATTTCTTCAACCAGTCCGAAGATTCCGATCTCCAAAACGAATATCCAAAAATGAAACTTGCGGGGGAAGATTGGGTGAAACTCGATCGTGCAACTCGCGCCTTACGTGAAGACCTTGACGCTGAAGGTCGTAAAATCACCGGTAGCAAGTGGCAGATTTTAGAAAACATAACTTTCGCACCTCAACACGGAACCATGCGCATCAATCACGACGGTGTGATTTATAGCGAAGGCAATCTTCGTTCGAATACAACTCATAAAATCTCAGGATATTCGCCAAAAATTGACGCGCTCAAATTCTCGATCTATCCGCAAAGTAACGATCCGAAAAAATGGCCCGAAATCGGGGCTTTCGTGACTTTGTTCAACATCGATAAGATTTCAACCGATGGCAAACGCACTGCGATTCCCATGAGCCAAGTCATTTCAGATCGTATATTTGGCTCAATCGATCCGATGAGTGCGTTCGCACAAAATGGCATTGGCGAGCGTTTCAAGCGCTTCATCGATAAGTCAGGAAGCGACAGTGCGCAATCCGGATTAGGTGAAAATCCACGTCTCTCTGGTCCACGTTGGTTTGTGATTCTTCCTCAAGATCAGATTACATTGCAGCAGGGTGAAAGCATTGAAATCTCTCTCAAACAAGGAGCTAAAGCCAATGAAAGCCAAGGCGCCTACGTGCGGAATTTCAAAATCGAAGTCGCCGAGGATGCGCATTACGCAGCGTTGAAATCCGACCCCAAGCGGAACGAGAAATGGCAGCAGGTTTTTGAAAATGTAGATAACATGTCTGCCATGAAGGGCACGGAAGTTCCGGTGATGCGGGATCGTCCTGCAAATGGAAAACGTGAGACTCGCTTGTTCACCCGTGGCAATCGGATGACAAAAGATCAAATCGTCAAGGGCGACGTCCCAGATCTCCTCCGCGGTAGTTTCTCTAAAAATGACAATGTCACTCGCCTAGACATGGCACGCTGGATGGCGAGTAACGAGAATCCCCTCACTGCCAGAGTGCTAGTCAATCGCTTGTGGGGTGAAATTTTCGGAATCGGCATTGTCGAGACCATGGAAGACTTCGGCACATCCGGAACACCTCCATCGAACCTCGCGCTACTCGATCACCTCGCGCTTCGCTTCGGAGGCGAACAGAAATGGTCCATCAAACAAGCCCTCCGCGAAATGGTTCTCTCATCGACCTACCTTCAAACTTCCAAAGCAACGCCTGATTTAGTTGAACGTGATCCAAAAAACCAACTCGTCGCGCGTGGCCCGCGAAATCGCCTTACCGCTGAGATGGTACGCGATCAGTCACTCACCGTTTCAGGACTGCTTTCCAAAAAAATGTTCGGTCAGTCCGTATTCCCTCCACAGCCGCAGGGCGTCTGGAGCACCGTTTACAACGGAGAAAGTTGGAAAGAATCTAAGGGTGAGAATAAATATCGCCGTGGTATTTATACCTACACCAAACGCACCAGCGGATTCCCTGGATTTCTAACATTCGATGCCCCGAGCCGCGATCTCTGCTCTGCTCGACGCATTGTTTCTAACACTCCCCTGCAAGCTCTCGTGACGATGAACGATCCTGCCCACATCGAATTTGCTGCGGCTCTCGCCGAGAAAATGCGCCAGCACTCATCTGATCCTGCCGAGCAAATCAACTTCGCCTATCTCACCGTCACCCAGTGCCAACCAGATCCAGACATCACCAAAGAATTTGTCGCTCTCTATCAGGATTTGAAAAAAGACACTGTTGATAACAAATCTTCATTAGGCACAGATCCCGCCCTGACCCTCACGGCAAACACCATCCTCAACCTCGACGCAGCGCTGACCAAATGAACCGTCTCGAACAAGAAATCCGCTTAACGGAACTTTCCCACACTACCCGCCGGCATTTCCTCTCGAAATGCACCACCGGGCTGGGCGCTATGTGGCTAGCAGGTATGGGACAGCAAGTTTTTGGAGCATCCCAAAAACTCCACAAAGATCCATCCAATCCCCTTGCCCCGTCAATACCCCACCTTCCCGGAAAAGCGAAACGCGTCATCTATCTCCACATGGCAGGTGCGCCTTCCCAACACGAACTCTTCGATTACAAACCCGAACTAAATAAACTCAACGGCAAGGAATGCCCCAAAGAATTTCTCGAAGGTAAACAGTTCGCCTTCATTCAGGGCGTACCGAAAATGCTTGGAGCTCAATTCCCATTTAAACAACACGGCCAGAGCGGTGCTTGGATATCCGATCGCCTCCCTCACCTTTCCACCGTTGCCGATGATCTGTGCTTCATCAAATCGATGCACACGGATCAATTCAACCACGGCCCCGCGCAACTTCTCGTTCACACAGGAACCCAAAACCTCGGCGCTCCTTCCATTGGTTCATGGGCCACCTACGGTCTTGGCTCGGAAAATCAAAATCTTCCCGGCTTCATCGTACTCACCTCCGGCGGAAAAAATCCCGACGCCGGTAAATCCGTCTGGGGCTCCGGTTACCTTCCATCGGTTTATCAAGGCGTTCAATGCCGCTCCGAAGGCGAGCCAGTGCTATACTTACAAAATCCAGATGGCGTTACTCGCGATATGCGCCGCAGGTCGCTCGACACTCTAGATCGCATCAACCAAAAAATCGCCCAGCAAACCGGCGACCCTGAAACGGTCACTCGCATCGCCCAATACGAAATGGCTTATCGCATGCAAATGCACGCGACAGATGCCTTCGATTTAAAACAGGAAAACGAAGCCACCCACGCCATGTATGGCACCCAGCCTGGCAAAGAATCGTTTGCTAACAACTGCCTGCTCGCGCGGCGCCTCGCAGAACGCGGCGTCCGCTACATCCAACTTTTCGACTGGGGTTGGGATTCTCACGGAACAGGTAAAGATTCGGATCTAAAGGATGGCTTCACCGATCTCTGTAATCGCATTGACCGACCCATCACCGCACTCCTTAACGACCTCAAACGTCGTGGCATGTTAGAAGACACGCTGGTTGTTTGGGGCGGCGAATTCGGCCGCACTCCGATGCAAGAAAACCGAGGTGGCGAGGAAATGTCCTTCGTCGGACGTGATCATAATCCGGGTGGCTTTACCATCTGGATGGCAGGCGGCGGAGTGAAAGCAGGAACTTCCTATGGTGAAACCGATCCCATCGGCTACGAGGCGATCAAAGATAAAGTCTCTGTTCACGATCTTCACGCCACCATGCTCCACCTACTTGGCTTCGATCATGAAAAACTCACCTTCCCCTTCCAAGGTGTTGGCCAACGCCTCACCAACATCACCAAACCTGGCTCAAAAGTAGTCAAAGGTGTGGTTGGGTAAGGTTCCTTGTTCTTAGTTCTTAGTTCTTAGTTCTCCACTGTTCCCTCTCAGCTCTGCGCGAATTGCTCGGAGAGCAATGCCAAGCCCCCCCACGACGAAAAGCATCGGAAACCAGATCGAGTATCCGGCTGCTTTGGAATCCGGCTTGATGATGGTAAAATTCGTATCTGCTGGGTTCACGTAAACCATGGTCTTTTTACCAGCGGGATATGCCACAACCAATCCTGCAATTGCGTTTCGCTTGTTGTAATTCGGATTTCCTCGGAAACCGTAGCGTTCTCCCGTTTTTTGATCACCTTTCCATTCATATCCGTAGAGAATTTTCAACCGGTATTCCATCGGCGAGAATTCATCGTGCTTATATTCTTCAATCTCTGAAGAAAGCACTACTCCCTCCACCTGCGGCCACGTGCGTTGATCAACGGCTCGCATATAACTCATCGCCATCAACCACGTAAAAAGCCCTCCCACACCAGCAATCACCAGCCCAAGCATCACCAAAAATACCGTTGATCCCTTCATAAGTCGCACCGCAAGGAACATGCTTACATCCGAGAACGCAACTGAAGAATCATTCTCCTTCTTGTGTCTTATATCTCAAAGTCCAGCGTCTCCTATTCCTACTTGATCTCCTAGCCAGTTCGCATTACCCCATCCCCGTGCTAACGATCAAAAAACTGACCAAGACCCTCGGCGGAAGAACGCTCTTACGCGAAGCCGAAATGTCCATCAACTGGGGAGAGCGAGTCGCTCTCGTCGGCCCGAACGGTGCTGGAAAGTCCACTTTGTTCCGGATGATCCTTGATGAGGACCAACCTGACGAAGGCACGATCGATCGCGATGAATACGCCATCGTCGGCTACCTCCCACAAGAAGCTGGAGAACCAACCGATGAAACCATTTTGGAAATCGCGATGGGCGTTACTCCAGAAATGATCGGCTTACTTCGCACGATTCGAGAAGGTGAAAAATCTGGTGATCTTTCCACTCCAGAATTTGCCAAAGCCCAAGATCAGTTCACCGCGCTCAACGGCTACCAACTCGAGCCTAAAGCAAAAAAAATTCTCGCTGGTCTCGGCTTCAAACAGGAAGATTTTCAGAAGCCTGCCCGCGAATATTCTGGTGGTTGGGTAATGCGCGCCCACCTCGCCCAACTCCTAGTCATGGAGCCGGACTTACTCATGATGGACGAGCCGACCAACCACCTTGATCTCCTCTCGCTCCTTTGGCTTCAGCGCTACTTGCTCAACTACTCCGGCGCCATCCTCATGATTTCTCATGATCGCGATTTCATGGACACGATGATTGAGACCGTCATTGAAATCGATCCCGATGCGATGCAGCTCATTTCCTACACCGGAAATTATACCGCTTTCCTTGAGCAGCGTGAAAAGCGCTACGACCTCCAAGTCCAAGCCTACCGCAACCAGAACAAAGAAATCGAAGGCCACATGGAGTTCATCGAGCGCTTCCGTCAGGTTGGCTCCAAAGCCGCACAAGTTCAGTCACGTATCAAGCTTGTAGATAAAATCGAACGCATCGAAAAACCTCGTGCACCACGTAAGCCTTTCAAATTCGCTTTCCCACAACCTCCGCGCTCCAACCAAAAACTCATCGATTTTCAAAAAGTTGGCCAATCCTATCCTGGTAAACGTATTTACAAAGACCTCGATCTCACCATCGAGCGTGGGGATAAAATCGTCCTCGTGGGTCCGAACGGCGCCGGTAAAACGACATTACTCAAACTTCTCGCAGAAGAACTCGATATTGATCTGGGTAAAAAAGAGGTCGGTTATCTAACAAAAATCGGCTACTACTCTCAGCATCGCGCAGAAGCACTCAACGAGTTCAACTCTGTCCTCGATGAAGTCATGGGTGCCTGCGATACCCTCCGTGAAGAAGATGCACGCGCCATTCTCGGAACCTTCCTTTTCCGCCGTGCAGATGTTGAAAAGAAATGCGGCGTTCTTTCCGGTGGCGAGAAGTCCCGACTCAACCTTGTGAAGTTTCTCGTCGATCCTCCAAACCTCCTGCTGATGGACGAACCGACAACTCACCTTGATATCCTTTCCATCGATTCCTTGGTCAATGCCCTCAAAGCCTACGAAGGCACGCTGGTATTCATTTCCCACGATGTGCACTTCATTCGCAACCTCGCAGAAACCACCCTCCACGTGACCCGCAACGAAAAGGATCCCGAAAACGGAGCCATTGTCACACGCTATACCGGTGGATACGATTACTTCCTCGAAAAATCCGGACTGAGCGACGATCGCGGTGCCGTTACTGCGTAGAGAGTTTTATATCGTAGCTTGTCACAGTAGTTAACAACGGTTCAATCTCTCGCTTGTGAAATCGAATCGCTACCTACAGGCTTTAGTCCTTGCTGCTGCCGTTGTCGCTTTTTGGCTACTTGGAAAAACCGATAGCAATAGCAAACTCGGAACCGACGCGAAGTCTCTGACAAGCGAGATTCTGGACCTGGGTCCACGTCCGCCAGGTAGCGAGGCACTCGATCAGGTTCGTTCACTTTTAAGCAAAGAGCTGGAAACTGCTGGCTGGGTTGTTGAGCTTCAAGAATTTGATCGCGATACCATCGTTGGTAAGGTTAAATTCGCGAACCTCCGTGCGAGATTCCGTCATGACGATTCCAATCCATGGGAACGCAAGGTCGATGGCATACTCTGTGCCCATGTGGACTCCAAACTCTTCACGGATAAAATCTTCCTTGGCGCAGATGACGCCGCTTCTGCCTGTGCCGCGATGATCATCATGGCGAAACACCTCGCCACCGAAAAGCCCAACCAAGCAGCGAGGCTGGAACTCGTTTTCTTCGATGGTGAAGAAGCTTTTGCAAACAACATGACTATTCTCGATGGCCTCTACGGTAGCCGCCATTACGCAAACACTTGGAGAACCCGTGATGACAAACCCAAGTTCGGAATCCTGCTCGACATGATCGGACACAAGAATCTCAAAATCCGCATCCCAAGCGACTCACCGAAACATCTTTCCGATCTCATGTTCTCCGTCGCTGATGAACAAAAGGTCCGTTCTCATTACGGCACCGCAACAGGCACAATCATGGACGATCATGTCCCATTGAATCTTGTCGGCATCCCAACTCTCGACATCATCGGGGACTTCTCTAGCACCAAATGGTGGCATAACGCAGGTGATGACTTAGGCATCATTTCACCTGAATCCCTAAGTATTTCAATTGGAGTGACGCTTGGAATGTTGGATGAGTTGTTGAGCGATAAGTAAAATTAAGCACACCTTCTTTCTCTTCATTCAAAAATCAAACCTCAACAACGCTTTGTGAGCATTAGCGAACAAAGCATTGACGATTGATGATTTCCGATTGTTGATTTTTGATTTAAGAATCCAATCACCCCCTCCCCCAATCACTCCCCACCTCTCTACTCCCTACCCCGAAACCACCCTGTAATACTTGCACGCGTCTGATTTGCAGGCAGCACTTCATGCCAGTAATCAGCTGCATGAAAGCACACCAACGTCCCTAGCCTTGGCTCGACGATGACATACTCCCCTTCTTTCTCCCCAGGTGATGTCCAAATTTTCAACTCCCCACCATCGCCTAGCTGCCAGTTAGGATTGAGGTAGAGAATGACCGTCACCAAGCGGTCTCGCGACTCACGATGCCTATCCAAATGCGGTTTATAAAATCCACCTTTCGGATACACCGCGAAATGTCCCTCGAAATCAAACAGCCCGAGAAAGAAATTTTGATTCAACTCAATACGTATTTTTCCTAACAATTCCAGATAACCTTGCTGAGCAGGAGTCACATTTTCCTGATTCAACCACATCACGTGATCCGTGCGCACATCTTCGCGAATCACTAAATGATCTCCACGCCCCACACCTGCCCGCCGAAACTCTCCTTCCTGCCATGATACTAAACTTTCCCGTGAAAGTTCTTGAGCGACAACGGCCTCAAGAAAATTCGGCAAAACACACCACCCCGGCTCACCCATAAAACCGACCAGTTGTTTAAATTTGAGTTCTGATGGGTCGGTATTCAATCGATCGCAGGCTGTCAGGTAATGAAATGATAGCGAATCATTTATTCACCTCCCAAGCCGTCAGCCATTTGGTGCTGACTTTTTTAAAACCGCGCTCCTCCATGCGCTTTCTCATATCCGTGAAATGTGCGGCTCCATAAAATATACCTATCTTCTCTTGTCCTGCCGCTAACTGCTGGTCCATGACCTCCATACAACGTATATTGCGGTCTGAGATAATCACGCTCTCACCTGCTAGTGAATCGATCTGCTTATCTCCTTCTGCCATCGTCTGCATCATCTCAAGTTTCACGAGATCCGAACGACCTGCCAAGATCCCACCCATCAAGAGAAAGCTGTTTGGCTTGTTTTTTGGACGCTCAGCTTTCATCCCTATACTAACGAGGAAGCCTAGAAGCGACTCTCCACGATCTTTTTGCAGTGCCCCAAATTCCTTCAGTGTCAGATCCGCGTGAACGAAGTTTTTTGCCATGTAATCGATGACTGCGCTCTGCCCTACTAGCCCCAGAGCCTTTTCCATGGATTGATACACCTCGCGTAATCCACGGAGCGCACGTGCATTTTTCTCTTTCTCAGGATCATCTGCCACATTTACCTCATCTGCTATATCTGAATCTACTTCGGCCTTTAGCCGCTCAATAACCTTTGGCTTCTTCTCTCCTCCCAGCTTTTCGCCACCCACCATTTCAAAAAGTATGACCTCGTAACCCTTGAAATGTTTGTTGAGAAAGTCGTAATAACGCCGATCCGCCAGATGGATTGCACCGATCAAATCAACCTGTTTCCCCTCTTTTTCATAACTAATTACAGCGGTTTGAAGCTTCGCTACCTTCTCAGTTTCTTTAACCCGTATGTAATCCCCGCCCCATGATTCCTGATTTGAAGCAGCAAGCATCACCACCATCGCCGCCACTGTTCTGGCCCTGGACATCTTGATTTTCATCTCCTCAATTATGCATTGTATCTCGGCATTGCCCATGGAAATTTTCCAGTCTAAGCTTACTCACTCATGAGCGACCACGCTGCACTCAACTACTGCCCCGATCTATTGAAATTCTCGCGAAGAAAAACCCGCGAAGTCATGGTCGGGAATGTGGGTATTGGTAGTGATTATCCAATACGCGTTCAATCCATGATCACTTCTGACACACGCGACACACCCGCTTGTGTTGCCGAAGTTTTAGCTCTCGCTGAAGCTGGGTGTGAAATCGTTCGTATCACCGCTCAAACAAAAATATACGCAGCCAACCTCGAAAACATTGCTCGCGAAGTTCGCGCCGCTGGCTGCACTGTCCCTCTCGTTGCCGATATCCATTTCAAACCCGATGCCGCGATGGAGGCCGCGAAATGGGTGGAAAAAATCCGAGTCAATCCGGGCAACTACGTCGATAAAAAGAAATTCGAAATCCGCGAGTATTCCGATAGCCAATACGAAGCCGAACTCGAGCGTATTCAAGAACAGTTTATTCCGTTGGTTCACCTTTGCAAAGATCTCGGCCGCGCGATGCGCATCGGCACGAATCATGGTTCGCTCTCGGATCGTATCATGAATCGCTACGGTGACACACCGTTGGGCATGTGCGAAAGCGCACTCGAGTTCGCTCGCATCGCTCGTGATCACGATTACCACAATTTCGTTTTCTCCATGAAAGCCTCGAACCCGAAAGTGATGATCGAGGCGTATCGCTTACTCGTCGCACGACTTGCCGAAGAAGGCTCCGACTGGAATTACCCCATCCACCTCGGAGTTACCGAAGCTGGAGATGGTGAAGATGGTCGAATCAAATCCGCCATCGGTATCGGCTCATTGCTTGCAGATGGCATTGGCGACACCATCCGCGTCTCACTCACTGAAGATGCAATCCACGAGATCCCCGTAGCGAAGGCGTTGGTAAGTAGCTGCCGCGTCTCGCGGCAGGCCGTCCAAGCTGCGTCTCGCAGCTTGTCTGAAGACGCAGCAAAGATCCAAATCAATTGGGACAACGTCCAAAAAGACGACGCGACGTTTCTGCCGCATTGGAGATTAAATGGCGGAACTTATGCGATTACCTTCCGCCTGGCCGATTCTTTACCTTATGTTGTTATAGATCGTTACCGTGAAGCGCGTGATCTAATCTTAAAGAAAATCGAAATACTCAGCAAACTCGACTCATCCCGTAGTCAAATCGATCAACTTATATCACTACGTGAAGAATTAAGACAAACTGAGCTACTCATCATAGAAATAGCACTCAATCAGGGTCATGGTTCATGTCTTTTTAAAGATGATCAAAACGCCAAATTAGTTGCCGATGCACTCCATCACTACAACGGCTCACGTTATGATCTCCTCGCATGGTGCATTATGCCAAATCATGTGCACGTTTTAGTTAAGCTGGCACAGAATGAAGAACTCGAAAAGATACTTCATTCATGGAAAAGCTTCACCTCGCATGAAATCAACAAGCGCAACGGAACCTCCGGCTCAATCTGGCAAAAAGAAAGCTACGATCACCTGATTCGAGATGGAGAAGATTTCAGAAACCAAATCGATTATGTATTAACAAATCCAGCGAAAGCCAGATTGATCGACTGGCAGTGGACTGGTTGCGCCTATCCAGAACTTCTGGCGGGACGCCAGAAGGACGGCCTGCCGCGAGACGCAGCAGCCACATCATCATTAACCCCCTCCTACGACCCCTTCTCCTACGAGCGTCGTCACAGCTCTCCCCTTACCGTCCAAGGTCACGATCTAGGCGGGGATAAAACAGTTAGAGTTTTCACCACTCAAGCAAACTGGAACGCACTCGCTCATAAGATAGCCGGCATGGGTGACTACAAACCAGAGATCATTTATGAAAAAGCAGGAGTGATCGAAATCGATCCACGCGATGCATCTGCGATATCAGAAATCAACGACCGAACTGAACCTGCGTTAATCACTGTTGCTGATCATGTGAATATGAACCCCATCCACGCGTTTCGTATGCTCGCGTTTTTGGCTGATCCTCGTCACCCGATCTTACTCAAAGATACATTGCAACCACTCAATGAGGATACGGATTTCTTAAACTCCCTACTCAACGCCTCCCAAAATATTGGCTCTCTACTCTGCGACGGTATTGGCGATGCGATCCTCATCCGAGGAGAAACCGCTCCCGGCCAATCCTTACGCGTCGCTTACAATATCCTACAAGCAGCTGGCACCCGGATTTTCAAAACGGATTACGTCGCCTGCCCTTCCTGCGGACGCACCCTGTTCAACCTTCAATCCACCACTCAAAAAATCCGCGCTGCGACAGGCCATCTTAAAGGCGTTCGAATCGCAGTCATGGGCTGCATTGTCAATGGCCCTGGTGAAATGGCAGACGCTGATTTCGGCTACGTCGGCGGAGCACCAGGGAAGATCAATCTCTACGTCGGAAAAACCGCAGTGAAATTCAACATTCCCGAGGGCGAAGCTGTAGGGCGTCTCATCGATCTGATTAAAGAACATGACAAGTGGATAGAAGCTCCTATTAACTCAAGTTCTTCTGACTAAGCCATGCCTGAAACTGTAACGATTCAACAAACCAAGGAAGTCACGCAGACCCATGCGCCTTGGAACGTGATTGTGCATGATGATCCTGTGAACCTCATGGGCTACGTCACTTTTGTGCTAATGAAAGTATTTGGTTACAACGAGCAAGTCGCCAATCAGCACATGCTAGAAGTCCATGAGCAAGGCCTCTCAGTTGTCTGGTCTGGAGAACTCGAAAAAGCCGAGTTCTACGCGCAACAACTTCAGCTGCATCAGCTCAAAACCTCTCTCGAAGTCGCTGAATGAAAATCGCGCCTACGATTGAGGGCGGTCTTAGAATCGACCCCGAAAACGACATCGACTGGCATTTGCTTCGCTCCATTATACTCGATGCAAACGCATCGAATCAAGATCTTGCTGGGCGTCTTGGTGATTTAATTTCACATGAGCGTATTTCCGAGGACTGGCAAGACAACGTGGTTCCTGATTTACGTGAATCTTTTTCAGATGATCTCCATCATGTTTACGCAGCAATCGAAACTGCTTCCGCATTTCCTAAAGACAACGAGACACCGATCTGGATTTCGCCAACCGATGCTCACAAATGGTATAGTTCGCTCAACCAAGCCCGGCTTGAGTTAGAGGAAATCTATCACTTCGGACAAGAGCCCGAATCTGATTCAAAAAACCTCAAGCCCATCCGACACGATGCCTTACTTAGAAGCCGTTTTTATTGCGGTCTGCAATCTGTGATCTTGGATCATGCGTTTAGTTTGTGAATTAGGTATCATTCTAGCGCTCTATTTCATTTGGTAAATTCTGGCTCATAACCAAAGATTTTCTCATAGAAAACCCTAGCACTTACCCAGTTTCCATAATCGCTCGGGTGACTTCCGTCTTCGATAAAAAGTTTTTCGCCGTTACCTTTGCGATACTCAGCATCCCAAGCATCACCCACTGGCACAACTTCAATACCGCCAGCATGATCTGCAGCACGCGCGTAACCATCTCTTACTCTATCATTCATTTGGTAAAAATTATCACCCCTTAACCCCGGTTGACCGTCACGCCGTCCCCATGTTTGATAAAGCATGGGACGTGCACCAATGGATCGCGCTTCATTTGCGAAAAATACAACGGATGGATACATCTCTTTCACACGCCGACTCTCTGGATAAGCGCCATTCAAACTAAAGTCCTGAATCACAACGATGTCCCATGGTTTCGAGCGTAATTTCTTCAAGGTCGGATCGTATTCCTGATGCATCGAAAGTTTCCAACCTCCGTGCGCGCAACTCGCAACTTTTAGATGCTTGCCGTTTTTATGAGCCATATCTCGAAAGCTTTTTGGGACGCCGAAACTGTAGCTGTTGCCGATGAATAACACCTGCAAATGATCATTTTTATGCTGATTTTTATCCGACTTCGGGAAGAATGACGAACAACTCGTTAACCCGAAGAATGCTAATATTTTTGCGAGCATTAGAAAACTTCGGTAAATGGTTTCATGCTCTCGGATGTGCTTCGTCATAAACTTGCTTCATTCTTTCTCGTGTAACGTGCGTGTAAATTTGCGTCGTTGATAACGAAGCGTGCCCTAGCAACTCCTGCACACTTCGTAAATCAGCACCAGCATCAAGCAAATGCGTCGCAAAACTATGCCTAAGCTTATGTGGGCTTACTCCAAAGTGAATCCCACTGATTTTTAAATATTTCTTCAACATTTGATCCACTGCTTGCTGAGTAATCCTAGTCCCGCGCGTGCTGCGAAACAATGGCCCATTTGTCACCGCCGCCTCTTCTCGATATTTCTGGATCGCACGGATCGCCATGCCACCAATCGGCACGATTCGTTGCTTCCTGCCCTTACCTGTGACTTTGACGATCTCTTCCACGAAATCGACATCCTTTACGTCTAGGTTGAGTAACTCAGAAATACGCAGGCCAGATGAATAAAACAGCTCAAGAATCGCTACGTCTCGGTGCTTTAGCCATGCAGGACTTTTGCTACTGGATTCGACTTTCAACGGCGTTTCCAACAAGGCCTCCATCTGTTTCAAGCTCAATACCACCGGCAAGCTACGCTCGAGCTTTGGCATCTGAATCTCTGCCACCGGGCTTTTCTCTAAACCGCGACGTAACACGAGGTATTTGTAAAACGAACGCAGCGCAGCGAATCGTAATCGGATCGTCGAGCGCTTCATATCTTCCTTCATTAGGAAAAAAAGGTAGTCACGAAAATGATTCCCCTGCTCTTTTCTCCAATCATTAAAATCACTTCCGCGCCACTCAACATATACTTTAAGCGCCGCTGAGTAATTCCGTATGGTCAACGGCGAAGCGTCTTTTTCGGTCTCTTGGAAATCCAAGAAATATGCGACATCGTCATTCATCTAAATCTCAAGTCTAAAATTCCAAGTTCCAAGTTCCAAAAAAAAATAGGACATAAAAGCCACAAGTCTTCTCTGAAATTTGGATTTTGAAACTTGAATTTTCACTTCACAAAAACCTCACGAGCCTTTGCTCCATCACCAGGACCGATGATACCGCGTTGCTCAAGTATATCCATCATTCGCGCCGCACGGGTGTAACCTAAACGCAAGCGACGCTGCAAAAGCGAGGTGCTTGCCTTTTGCTCCTGCCTGCAGACCTCAATGCATTTGATGATTAATTCTTCATCTGCATCGGAAACATCTTCATCATCATCCATTCCCGCGTTATCGATGGTTTCACGAATATCTTTCTCGTAGCGCGGCTTCGCCTGCTTCGCGCAGTGATCGACGATGCGCTCAACTTCGGCATCTGAAACAAACGCACCTTGTGCACGCTCTAACTTCGCAGAACCCGGCGGCAAATAAAGCATGTCGCCTTTGCCCACTAACTTATCAGCTCCTTTGGTATCCAAAATGACGCGCGAGTCCAAGGCGGATGAAACTTGGAATGCGATACGACTCGGAATGTTCGCTTTGATAATACCCGTCACCACGTCCGCTCGCGGCGTCTGAGTCGCAATGATCAAATGAATCCCCGCCGCACGAGCTTTCTGCGCAATCCGTGCAATACACATTTCCACATCCGCTGGTGCGGTTTGCATCAAATCTGCAAGCTCATCAATCAATACCACGATGTAAGGGAAACGATCTGGAATATCTTCCTGTTCTAGTTCTAGTTCATCAAAATCAGCTTCTGGTCCGAGATCACCATCTTCAAGTGCTGAAGCAATTGCCTCAATCTCATCTTGATCCACTTCTTCCTCCGGCTCTGGCTCAACCACTGCCACAGGATCTTTGTCAGGACGCGGACGATTATTGAACCCATCAAAATTCCTCACCCCTTCTTTCGCAAAAATCCGGTAGCGTTTTTCCATCTCATTCACCACCCATTTGAGAGCGGCAACGGTCTTCTTCGGATCGGTCACCACGGGCACGACCATATGCGGCAGCTTATTATACATCTGCATCTCCACCACTTTCGGGTCGACCATAATGAAGCGTAGTTCATCGGGCGCGAATTTGAAGAGAATGGAAGCAATGATTGAGTTAATGCAAACCGATTTTCCAGAACCCGTCGCACCCGCCACAAGCAAATGTGGCATCGCAGCGAGATCGCCGATCACCGTCTTTCCGTAAACATCTTTTCCAAGTGCGAGTGGAATCCTCTTCTTCGCCGAGCGGAAATCTGGATCGTGCAATAATTCATGTAACGGAACCGCTACTTTGTTAGAGTTCGCGATCTCAATTCCAACAGTGTCTTTACCAGGAATCGGCGCTAATATATTAATGCGCTCAGCACGTGTCGCTCGGGCAAGGTCCGCCTCAAGTTGAGAAATGCGAGATACCCGCAGACCTGTTGAAGGATAAATCTCATAGCGCGTGATGGTCGGTCCACGTGTGATATCTCCGGGAGTAACATCAATTCCGAAGGCTTTGAGTGTATCCACAATCGTGGATTGGATTGAAAGCAACTCATCATGATCGGCAGCCTCTGCCTCTTCCTCAACGGCATCTAATAAATCAAATCCCGGCAGTTCGTAATCCTCGAAACCCGTCACGGAAAGTGATTGATGACCTGGCTTTTTCCTCTCAAATGGCTTTGAGCCAAACTCCATTTGTTCCACCGATCGACGTTGCGATGCATCAATAATCTGTGGCAATGGAGTTTCACGAATCAGCAGCTCTTTTTGTCCCAGCGTATCGGTTTCTGCATCTTTCAATTTCGAGATCTCTCGCTCCAAGCGACGTTGCTCACGTTGACGCTCGCGCTCATGTAAGAGTTCTTTTTCCCGTGCGTCTGCGCGTCCCACCTCCGTGCGACTCATCCGCCACGCAT
Source organism: Luteolibacter sp. (assembly GCA_044375585.1). Taxonomy (GTDB): domain Bacteria; phylum Verrucomicrobiota; class Verrucomicrobiia; order Verrucomicrobiales; family Akkermansiaceae; genus Luteolibacter. The sequence goes on along the minus strand of JBILMI010000004.1, from coordinate 16,091 downwards.
CGAACTTACGCTTAAAAACCATGAAACAAGCTTTGGTGAATGCCAAAGGCGTTTGTCCTGTTAACCAAATGAGACCGACGATGTAGCCAATGCTGGCAAGACCGATCGTCCCGGGCTTACCGATGAATGGCACTAGCAAATAACCGCCGATTCCATTGCCAATCACTCCACCTGGACTCGGCATTTGGCATCTTGACGCCCATTCATGGAAAAACCAATCAGAGGCATGCAAGCATACCGCACCGGAAATCAGAATGGTGATAAGGCCCAAGGAAATCCTCGGCCAGATCAACCAGCGAAATGCCAGCTTGGTTATTCCAAACCAAATAAATCCTAATGAAAGCAACCAACCAGCAGCTCCAATCAAAAGGATCTGCACGAAACCTAAAACTCCGCCAACAGGCCCCAACCAATTTTCTCCGCTCTTATCGGTCTTATCTGCAAAGCTACCCAAAAAACCCCAATCTGGAAGGTCCGCAGGGCTGTAGGAAAGCTGAGATAAAAGCAACACCAAGCCGCCGGCCAACCAACATACCCCAGCAACTTCGCTGGACCACTGCTTAGGCTGCTCAACTTGCCCACGTTTCTTATTTTCTCGATTGGCCATTGATTAAGACAAGCACAGCATTCCCTCCCCTCCCCAAAAGGGCAAGATTGTTTTCATATCATGAAAATCAAGAAAACTTAGGGATTTAGGCCTGAAATCCCTAGATTAGAGAATGTGGGCGCTATCGCAGGGTAAAGAATGGAGAAGAGGATGACACTGATCTAGGAATTCATGATTTCAAAATTCCAGTCTTCCTTTCGTGTGATTCGAGTTTTTTCTCAGTTCAGCCTCTCATCTTCATTTCTTAAAAAAATCATCCGGATCCATGCTAGGTGGTATTGGACGCTTCAAGACGCTCTTTTCTTCTTGGATACCAAACTCCAACTCCAGATGACGAATCGCTCGAGCTGCTCCATGCATAGGAAAACGATCACTCGCTCTCATCCAAAGTCGACCTAGAATTTGGTATGCCATTTTGTGAGAAGGAAAAACCTCATCCACTAATTCAATCACTGGCCGCTCAGGATTTTGATGATATTCTAAAACGTATTGCATCGCCATCGCCGTTGGCTGCAGCTTTTTTTGATCACGTTTGATTTCTAATAAAAGATCCAACGCTTCTTTTTCTAGACCCGGCACCCGAACCAACGAATACAACGCAGCCCGTTTTGTAAAACTCCGCGCAAGACCCGTATCAACCGCGGCTTTATACGCCTCATAAGAAGCTGCGTAAGAATCTGCTGGATCGCCAAATGCCGTAACTTTATTTGAATCTGCTAATAGAAATCCCAAACGCTCATAGAGCACCGGGTGATCAGGATTATTTTGGATTCCTCGTTCTAAAAACTTACGACCCGCAAGAATAGAGCTTTTCCACAAAAGCTTCCGTCGAAGGGGCGGCAATTCTGATTCATACAAATAATGTGAGGCTGCGTTGTATGCCAAGTGCCAGCTTCCAGCATCCCAATAATACTTTGTGCGCGGCGCTAGATCGACGATGAGATCGTAAGTATCTGCCACATCTGACCATCTTTGTTTTTCAAAATATGAATACGCCCTGATGTTAAGAAAGGTCGCGACTAAGGTTCGGAGCCCCCCCAGTGAAACGGCAGAAAATGTCTGCCCCAGTTTTTCGCCAGTGCCAATTTCCAGCCGAGGCGGCAGAAGATTTTCACGATATAACTCAGAAGTCAGACTCGCCTCCATTGGCAGGCGCACGGCACCAGCAACCAGAATCATCACCGCTAATACGCAGTATTTTTTTTTCTGATTCATTAGGTTAAAATTCTTTTTCTGCAAAAATGAACCACGAGGCAAAGAGGTAAAAGACCAAGTAGAAAAAGCCGATCAATGTCAGCTTGCATAAGATTAATAGCGGCATGACATGTCCTTGGATCACTTCATCAATCACATTGAATATCTGAAAATCTGGTAGCACTAATGCAACAGCTAGAGAGATCACATGAGCCATCCAGCTATCACTCGTTCCAACACCATGGCTGAAATAAATCTCACGCGCATCCGCTTGAAAATGTCCCATGAAGTAGATCAAGAAACTGATAATCGTTGTGAACAAGGTGCTACTTGAAAAGGTAGAGATCAACAGTGCCATAGATGAGATCACTGTTGCGCGCAGAAAAACTGCTAACACAGCGCCCTGCAATGAAAGCGTAGGCCCTTGAGAAAGGATTTCCGCTTTCAGTGCCGCGATATCCCCAGCCGGCCAACCGCGCTCCACAGCAATAGCCACTTGCTCTTCTAAAACTAGGTTTGTCCGAATTTGCAAAGCACCTGTCATCAGTAAATCCATGATGAGCAACGAAACAAAAATCAACAACAGCACACCTAACAACTTACCCGCAAGATAATCGATACGTGGAACAGGTTTAGCTAAAATGGTATAGAGAGTTCTATCCTCAATATCTTTCGGCAAAAGCAATGCTGTTGCCACAATCGAAAGCACCACAGAAAACAAAGTCATCGCGCCGAGCGACCAGCTTTTAATCAAGGTCAATACATGTGTCCCCGTGGCGTCCGGACCTTCATGCTGGGGAAGATTGAAAAAATTACTTGTAATCAAAATCACCGCAAAGAACGCCAGGAAATAGAATACTTTCATTCTCACCAATTGCGTGAACGCATGATGAGCGATAACAGCAATACGACCGAAATGCGCAGGAATTTGTTGAATGTTTGAAATCATATTCATCTCTAAATCAAATTAATGAGTTTCCTCCTTCTTACGGGTTTCTTGGAGGAACAAACGTTCCAAAGTGGTTCGCGGCCTACCTTTTCGAACTAACTCAACCCCTCCACTCCGTTTGATCAATGCTTCGATCTCAGCAATCAATTCCGGACTCGCGTCTTTCAAGACCAACTCAGTCTGATCCTCAATCGCAATAAGGTCATCTAATTTCCCCTCTTTCACCATTTTTCCGCGAAAAATAATTCCAACATGATCACAAACTTCCTGAACTTGTTCTAACAAATGCGAACACAAGAATACGGTAATTCCCTGTTCTTTTAACTTGAGAATCAAATCACGAATCTGCCGTGAACCCAAAGGATCGACTCCTGCTGTTGGCTCATCTAAAATCACCAATCGCGGTTCCTGAATCAATGCCTGGGCTAAACCAATCCGTTGCAACATTCCTTTCGAATACCCACCAATCCGCCGATGTCTCGCATCCGACAAATCTACCAACTCCAACAACTCCTCGACCCTGCTCTGCAACTTCGTGCCCCTGATCCCGCAGAGCTTTCCATAAAATTTCAACGTCTCCTCACCACTCAAGTGCTTATAAAAATAGGGATTCTCCGGCAGGAATCCCACTTCATCGCGTGAGTCCACTTGTAAGGAGTCTTTGCCAAAAATCGAACACTGCCCCGATGTCGGAGCCACCAAACCCAGAAGCGCCTTCATGGTCGTGGACTTTCCAGAACCGTTCGGGCCAATCAATCCATACACCTCACCCGGCATGATACGAATCGATACATCATCCACCGCCCTCAACGGCAAACGCTTAAAAGACGTGCGGAAGTCTTTCACCAAATGGCAGATCTCTACAGCTGGGACGGTTCCTGTCATGCTCCGGAAAACCTGAAGCCTGCCGCCTCTTGATGCAATGCCTTTTCCATATCCCCCAAGAAGCGGCTGTCCCGAACCCCTGCTTACTCAAGATCCAATCAGATTTTTAACAAAAGAAAACGAAGAGACCAAAGGAGCGCGCGCTCATCATCCCCACCATCCTTCCTCTTTTCCTTTCAATATTCAGAGCGATCATCGGCCGCCGTCTTACCCACCAAAAGGCAGGGTCGTCTCGGCCTCAGCCGATCCAATCCCAAAACCCCAAAAGCAAGATCACTCTGGCGATCTTCAAGTTCCTGAGGTTTCAAATTCTTCTCTTCAAATCAAAAATAAAAAATCGTCAATCATCAATCGTCAATAAATCTTTTAGCGCATGAGTTTATCGTAGTGTTAGATGATTCGGTTTTATTGACGATTGACTCCGTATCACTCCGTCCAAGCAGTGAGGACTTCATCTTATTATGAAAGTTCGCTAGTGCTCACCCGGCTTTGATGATTGTTAATTTTTAATTTTTGATTTGAATAAAACGGAACCTCCTCATCCAACGGACTACTCACTCCCAGCCCATGACTCATCGACACATGCAGATAAATCTCTGTCGTCGTGATGTCTTCGTGACCCAATAGATCTTGGATAGTTCTCAGATCCGTTCCATTCTCTAACAAATGCGTCGCAAACGAATGCCGTAACGCGTGACTCGTAACCCGCTTCTCAATTCCCGTCTGCACTGCGCCACGCTTGATCGCTTCACTGTATACTTTTTCATGCAAGTGATGACGCCTTCTGATTCCAGTCTCGGGATCGACCGAAAGTTGTTTCGCCGGAAATAACCAGAACCACTGGCCCTAGTTTTATTGACGATTGATGATTGTTTATTTTTAATTTTTGATCTTAGAGGACAGCGATTCGCTATCGGCGGTTTTTGTGCTTGATATGAAAATTGCGATCAACTCGCCGCATTCTTTGATGGCGCCGGATGTCAGCGCTTCACCTGCAAGTCTTTTGCGCGCAATGATTTTAAGCCAAATCACTGTTTCTCGCAGTTCTTTCAGTGAGATTTTCATCTTGTGAATGAAGTCTTTTCTCGATTCCGCGCTGCGAGCCTCGCCGTAATTAGGTGCCGGTGAAGTGCCGGAGCGTACCAACTGACCTGCGATGTGGTTACCTGCCTTGGAGTTGGGCAGAGCCTCGACCACGCCAATTACCATCACAGCAAAATCTATCAGCCTATCTTCAAGTTCTTGAGGTTTCATATTCTTCTCTTTCAAATCAAAAATAAACAATCGTAAATCATCAATCATCAATAAAAACGAAATATCTAATACTTATTTCGCCTTATCCCACTTGGAGATTTATTGATGATTGACTCCGTTTCACTCCGTCCAAGCGGTGAGGACTTCGTCATCTTTAAAAGTTCGCTAGTGCTCACCCGGCTTTGATGATTGTTAATTTTTGATTTGAATAAAACGGAACCTCCTCATCCAACGGACTACTCACTCCCAGCCCGTGACTCATCGACACGTGCAGATAAATTTCAGTCGTCGTGATGTCTTCGTGACCTAAAAGTTCTTGGATGGTTCTCAGATCCGTCCCATTTTCTAACAAATGCGTCGCGAAGGAATGCCGTAACGCATGACTCGTCACTCGCTTCTCAATTCCCGCCGCTGCTGCCGCTCGTTTGATCGCCTCGTTATACACTTTGTCATGCAGATGATGACGTCTTCTGATTCCAGTCTCCGGATCCACCGAAAGTTGTTTCGCCGGAAACAACCAGAACCACTCAAAAGTTTCCGACGCATTGCGGAATTTTCGAGCCAACGCTCCCGGAATATAAACCCCCGCTTTTCCTTCTCTACAATCTTGTTCCCAAATTGCCCGTCCTCGCTCGATCAGTGCTGCGATCTCTTTGAGCAAACTCCTCGGTAAAACGGTCATCCGATCCTTGTCTCCCTTGCCTTTTCTAACCGTCAGCGTCCCTCGGACTATATCCACATCTTTGATTCTCAGGCGCACCAATTCCGACAAACGCAGCCCTGCTCCATATTGAATCCGTGCCGCCAAGGCGTAGCGCCCGTCGTCCGATTCCAGCTTTTCAAACAAGCGCCTTGTCTCCGTTTTTGCCAGAACCACTGGAATCCGCGTCCCAGTTTTCCTCAGCTTCACCCCAAAAACTGGATCTCCGATATCCAACACATACTTGAAAAAGAACGCCACCGCATTGAGCGCCTGCTTTTGCGTGGAATACGCGCAGTCCTCATCCGCCACCACCGATGTTAGAAAGCGCGTCGCTGTCGCTACCTTCATCACCTCTTGCTCGTCCTTGGCAAACAATGAGTAACGCGCCGCCCACGCCCCGTAACATTGCTTGGTTCTCAAGGATAAACCCCGCCTAGAACAAGCCGACCGCACAGCCGCACGAACCCGCTCCGCTAAACTTCGGTGATCCGCTCCAGTCTCCGCGCAGGCATCCAACCATTTCAGATACCATTGAATCGCGTCTCCCCATTGTTCCAATTGCCATGTCTCACGCGGTCTGTCCTCGCGTATGACCTCGCTGCGCCAGAATGCTTTAGCAGAAGACCGCCCCGCTTCCAGCTCACTGCGAAGCCGAAAATTCTCAAACCATTCCAATACAAGGAGAAATCCAGCGCGCTCTCGATCGTTCAAACCACGGAACTCAGAAAGGTCTTTGCGCCAGCAACTGCGTGTTTTTGTGGGGGACATGAGATCAGAACATCTGCAGTAGAGCCATTCGTCAATTACAAAGTGTTCAAGAGAACACTTTGTGAGAAATAACCCTTAATCCAGAGCTGATATCTGGAGTCATTTAAGCCCCAGAAGTATGTATATCAGAAATCCAAAAACTCCCGCCAAGCCTACCCGAAGAAGACCTGATATACACACTCAAAGTGAAATAATCCTTTTCAAATAAAGAACTTTTCTATCAAATTCAGAAATAGGTCTCGTCAGATATACGGTCCCGAGGTCCTACTAATAAATACTGTTAGGCAGATAAATGAAGACCGTTGCATCACCCAAGATGACCTCCGACAAAAACAGGCGGTTTACTCCCACACCGATAAAATGTTTTTTCCTCGCGGGATTTTTAGTTCTGATCGGCGGCTCATTCGCATCCAGCACGACTATTGTACGCGAACGACTCGATAATAGTGGCCAAGTGATGACAGGAGCAGATGGTCAGCCACTAGTCGAGGTTGACCAATGGGCTAGTTACTGGAATGGCTGGCAGGCAAATATCCCAATTACAGCAGCAATCGGATTCTTCTGCCTTGGCATTGCAATAGCCCTATGGCGACTACCACACCAAGAACCTAAGCGAGTAAAACAAAAAGCCTAACAAGCCAGATATGGCGACGCCGAGGAAGCCGTCTGATCAATTTTGAGCTTTGCCCCGGCGCGCCATTCCTCTATCGTTCGCTAACAAAACCATGCCCGTATCCAGCATCGCCCAGATTTTCATACGCCTTTATTCTCTCAAGATCTTGGTTGGAGCATTAGCCAGTTTCGGAGGGATGATTATGATTGGACAGAGTTCATTCTATGACGTGTGGAGCACGTTTCTTGGTTTTCTACCTAATCTTATTTTAATCACATCTGGAGTGATTCTGTGGATGATTGCTCCATGGCTATCACGGCTTCTCACCAAGAAGGGCAACGGAGATCTGACGATGAACGGCGTGACCCGAGAAGACCTGCTGACTGCTGTCATTCTCGGCCTTGGGGTCTATTTCATCATGGATTCGTATTCGAATGTCGTGGGATGGGCTCACTATTTCGCGATCAATCGTTCGGAAGGAGGATTTCACATGGATGAGGAGCCATCCTACTACGACCTTACCGAACGCCTATTGACCTTGGGTGGAGGGATAGCTCTGGTCATGACATGCCGCACCTGGGCACGACGCCTTTCGCCAAAATTAAGAAGCGAACAAGCCGGAGATGGCGACGCCGAGGAAGCCGTCTGATCAATTTTGAGCCTTTCCCCGGCGACGCCATTCCTTCAACGTTATGCAAGAAAATGAAGATTTCGCCGCCAGATGAATCGGCAAGAGACGCGACTGATAGCAGTGCTTTGCGTTCGAGAATATGCGCTGCGTTTGAAGGAGTCACGTTGGGCAGAGGTGTTGGCCTTTATGAGGCACAAGGGATTGACGATCACGAGAGCGCTGAGGTTTGTCAGCAACTTAGGGAGCGTGACGAGAAGGAGGACTGGGCACGAATTACGCCTGAAGATCTCAACAACTGCTACAGTAGTTTGAGTTTCTTTGATGCGGAGGGGATGCGATTTCATATTCCCGCCTACTTACTCGCGGATCTCAACGGCGAATACAATTTAGACATGATCGCTGAGTTTACCAATTGGTGCGAACTCAAGAGACAGCAGTATTCTCTCTTATCGACTGTTCAGAGGGATGCCGTTTTAGATTATTTGAGATTTATGCAGGACAGACCGGGGAACTGGTTGGACGTGCATAAGATTGATTTCACGATCGAGACCTTCGGTGAGAGCGATCCAGATTCAACAAATTAAAGAAGCATAACAAGCCGGATATAGCGACGCCGAGCAAGCCGTCTGATTGAATTCGGTGCTTCCCACCGGCGACGCTATTCCTCTATCGTTGGGCAAAAATCTATGCCAGCCATCTCCTACCAGCAAATCGACACGATATTCCTCCCTTGGGCCAAGACTCGTGGGCTGAATGTCTACACCGAGTGCAAGGAATCTGAGATACGCACAACAAGCATTTACGACGCCCAGATGAACGAATATCATCTTGGCGTTTCTCCTGATTACGATACTGACGAAGAACTTGTGGTGGTTGGTTCCGGCTTGCTAAAGAGATCCGATAAGAAGCACACTTTCTACAGGGAGAGGAAGAATTACGATTTCAGAAGGAAGGTGGCACTGGCAGACCTTGAATCGGCATTGAACGAGTCATTCTTATGGATCGACAGGTGGAGCTCGCAGTTAGCAGCAATAAAAGAAGCCCAACAAGACGCGACATGACAACCACTACCAGCCGCCCTGTTTCGATGATTTTTCGTAACTCCAACCTCAACCCCGTGATTGACGCTCGCCCTCGCTGGTAGTGGTGTATGCGCTTTACGTTCTGCAAAAATGAAGAATCTCATCCCTGTAACCATCTTGCTGGCGCTAGCCGTATCAGGATGCAGCGGCGAGAGAGATACGATAGTATCGGACCAGAAGGAACGCGTCGCGGACACAATTCGAATCGGCGACGACATTCATGAGGCTAAGTCCAAATTGGTCGATCTAGGGTTTCGGATCGATTACGGACCCGATTTCCCGACCAAGAGTAAAAAATACCTTATGATGATCGTGGATTACGGGGTGTCCCCCAGCGGCATGGAGACTTTCAAATACACCGTGGAGATTTCAGGCGGAAGCGACGAACCCATTGATGGAATAATTAAAGCAACGCCTGATGGTGTCATCACCAGCATCGAGTAGTAACGAAGAAAGCAGAACAAGTCGAGACACAGCAACCCCTATCAGCCGCCCTGTTTACATGATTTTCCGTAATACAACCCCTAACCCTGTGATCGACGCGCGCCCCCGCTGATTGGGTTGCGTGCTCTTTTGCGTTTCTGCAAGATATGAAGAAATTCCTATTACCAGTCATCGCCGCGCTATCAGTGATTCTCACGAGCTGCGACATGAAGTTTGGAGACGATGTCGAGCTGTCAGGAGCCGCATTTGATGCGACCAAGCTATCTCAAGTTTCGACACTTACTGGTGTCACATTTCCCACTGGTTCCGTAGGGGGCGAGTATTTCTATCTTGGATCCGGGATCGATGACGCATTGGCCGCCAAAATTATGATTCCTGACACCGCAGTCAAAGAATTCAACACCAACCCAGTTTTTACCACTGGAACTGATTCCAAGGCGAACATTGAGATTGGACGTGGTAAGCCGTGGTGGAAGATCGGCTCGCTCACTGATCGAATTGACCGGACGCTGAACCTTCCGAATGCCCGGTTCCTGGAGGTCACTTGTGGCCGAGAGAACGGTGTGTTTGTCGTATATGTTAGCTGGATCACAACCTAGAGCAGAACAAGTCGAGACACAGCAACCCCTATCAGCCGCCCAGTTTACATTATCTTCCGTAGTTTTAACCTCAACCCAGTGATCGACGCGCGCCCCTGCTGATAGGGTTGCGTGCTCTTTGACGTTCTGCAATAAAAAGAGCCTGATGAACCGAATTCTTAAACGTATCGCGCTCCTTTTGGGATTCGCCTTCATGTGCTCTCTCAGTTTCTGGCTGGGCAAACGGCAGAGCGACAAAGATGGATTTGAAAGAGGCGCGAATCTTGAGAAACAGCGGACTGCTTTGTTTCGGGCAGCGGATAGCAATCTTTTCGTGAAGCTTTTCGATTCGGGGAGGACTGATGAGCTGAGAACGTATTTGGAGAATGGTATGTGGATTTCAATCGTTCGAATGGACAGCCTGCTCCACAATCCAGAAGCGTCTGAACAAGATAAAGAGCGAGTGGGCAACGTTCTTCCGAAACTCGTTGAGTATTATCGCACAAACCCGAAATCAATTGAGAAGCCCGAGAGAAGCCAAATTTCCGATGGTGTCGATCAACGTTTGGAGGAGAAGGAAAGGTCCACCGGAATCGACCCGACTGAAAAGGAGGTATTAGGAACACTCCGCGAGGCATCAAAGGGACCGATGGAACAATTGGATGGGATGTTCAGCGCTGTTCTGGATGAGACACACAAGTTCGACCTTGAGACGCAAGAGGTTCTTATGCGTCACATCTCCCAACGAAACTTTCCCGGTCGGACAAGATCTGCCGGAGGCGTTACTTTCAAGCTGCCGAATGATTCAGGCGGAGGTGGTTCCTCGGACAATGAATTTCATTTCAACGGGAAGAAGATACGAGTGCTCTTTGAGGCGGGAAAGCTTCGGGTGAACGATCAGGACTTTGGCAGCATTGCGAAGGGGGACACGGTGGATCTTCGCCTGCTAGGTCACGTTTTCGTGAACAATATCGAGCGTCACCCAGCAAACAAAGAGGCAGAACAAGCTGTGTTCTGCTAAGAAATGCACCTAATCGGAGTCATAGGTTTTATCGTCTTTGGAGTCCTAGCTCTATCGCTAGCCGTATGGCATGAATTCACATGGTGGAGGCGGAGGAATGGGACAAATGGACAAGGCACGATTGTGGGCTTTTCAGAATCACATGATGCTGATGGAGTGAGCTACAGTCCAGAAATTGAATACCAAGGAGCAGAGGGGTCTATGCGGTTCATTTCGAACTATGGGTCGTGCAGAAAGCCACATATTGGTAGTTCGGTTCATTTAATAATCAACGAGTCAGGGCATTCAGCTGAAGTAGCCAGTGCTTCAAATCGCCTGCTATTTACCATCATCCCGATACTTTTTGGAGTGATCTTTATTATAATTGGAGCCAATATTAAGCCAATAGAAGATGCAGAACAAGGCACAGATGGCGACGCCGAGGAAACCGTCTGATTAATTTTGTGCGTGCAAGCCGGCGCCGCCATTGCTATTACGTTGTGCAAGAAATGAAGACTTCCGCTCGTCTCTTATTCGTCTATCTGTTGGCAATGTCCGGCTTTGTATCAGCCATGCCGAAAGATCTCCCCGCCGAGCAACTAGTAGCTCAATCGGAACAGATCCTCGTGGATTACCGTGCTTGGCTTGCTGAGAAGCCCCGTAAGCTGGCGATACGCTTCCTCGACAAAGAGGAATTGCCGAAGCCTGTTGCCAAACTTGGGTTCAAGAGTGCGGCGATTGAGGAGGGACTGGTGATACTGCTCTCGTCCGATGAAGACGCCGAGATTATTGAGGCGATTGCAGTCACGACAGACGGCAAAGATCGTAACGCGCTCCTTAAGGATTTTGGATGGCAGGTGTCTGACTCCTCGGATCCCCGGATCAAACTCCTAAAACGAAGAAATGCACAACAAGACGCGCCGTGACAACCGCTACCAGCCGTTCAGTTTCGATGTTTTACCCGAGCTACAACCCCAACCCCGTGATCGATGTGCGCCGCCGCTGGTAGCGGTGCACGCGCTCATCGTTCGCAAAAGAAATGTCAGATTCTTCAATAAATCGCCGCGATTGGTGGCGCGAAAGAAGGAAGAAATACAATCTCGGTTTGATCGTTGCTGGCATCCTCGCTTATATCTGTTATGTAGCCGTCTTAAGCGTTTTTCATAGTGATGATAGGCTGGCGGACGTTGAGATCACTGTCTTTACAATCCTTTTTCAAGGTCTCGGCTATTTGGTCATGATGCTTGTTGCTAATTTGCTATATAATCTTGGCTCATTAGCCGAGTCAGTTTGCAAGCCATGTCACCCCGAGCAATTCAGGACGACTTTGTTCAATCTTGGATTTTGGTTCAGTGTAAGTCTTCCATTCATCGTTCCAGCATTATTACTTTTCACCCTTTTTACAGTGCCCGTGATCGATTAACCAAAATCCGCGAACAAGTTGTGCGTGGCAACGCCGAGTCCGCCTCCCATTTGAATTCGAGCTTCACACCGGCGTGCCACCACTCTATCGTTCGCTAAATAAAAATGAATATCCGGAAGACGTTAAAGATTATGGCGACAACCACACTTTGGCTTTTCGCACTCTTCGGGTTCCTCGTGGCTTCGCTCATCTTCGTGGAATTTGTGATATATCGAGACGTTTCCCGAGATGCCCCCACGTCCAATTCTGATTTTCGCGCGGAAGTCCGAGTTAGTGACAGGGGAATCGGCTGGGGTAGTGATTTCTATGCAGATGTGTTCATGTTTGATGCGGAGGGGCTAGAGGTTGCGCGCTGGGCAGATAGCGATGGGCGTCAGGGGGATGACGAAGTGGCTTCGATGATCCAAAGCATGTCATGGGTTGATGCCGATACACTCACTTTCGAGCCAAGAGGGCGGGGCACGATCACCTTGTCCGCAGATGAGGAACCTTCAGAAACCTTTCCAAATATGAAGAAAGCGAACAATGCGGATATGGCGACGCCGAGGAAGCCGTCTGATCAATTTTGAGCTTCACCCCGGCGCCGCCATTCCTATAACGTTAGCCAAAAAAATGACCCCGCCAACAGCTATTGAAATTAACCCGATACCTGAATGCCTTGACGGGAAGTGCGCCGTCAAAAATTTCGTAGGGAAATCTGTTGAGCAGGCAACAAAGCTATTTGAAGACAATGGTCTGCATTACAGCGATGATTTGCGATGGATGGGACCGATAGGATTCAAGTTCTATTTCAAATCCGCACTAGCTTATTTGAAGAGTGCAAAATCACACGGAGATCCTGATTTTCTGAACTCTATGATTAGCATTCTTGAGTCACGCCTATTCGGAGAATACAATGATTTCGAAGGTATCAAGGGTGGGATCGATGACTATGCTGAGTTTAGCTCGTATGCTCTCGACAATTACGACGCTTATGATCTGGACCAAAATATCTACGGAGACCTTCGCCCTAATCTGCGGAGCCTTTCCGAAAAACTACAAGGCTAACAAGTCATGCGAGGCAACCGGCGACAACGTCTCTAGCCGAATTCGGAGCTTGTCCCGCCGGTGCCTCCACATCTAACGTTCTCCAATAAATGATAGCCCTAAGAATTAGCCGCAATGACGTTCCGATATGCGTGGCTGGCGCATCAGACCTCAGCGTGCTAAATGCAATAATCAATGCCGTAGGACCACTGGGAGCAGATACATCGAATCCGCATCATTCTGCGGATGAGACACCAGACCTATTTCTACATGTCGGCGGATTGACGTCACGCGTTGATTCAACTAATGAGCATCTTCGCTGGATTGAGCACGCGCCACTCGCAATAGGCGATTCCATCCAGATCACATTATGCGAGGTCGATGAAGCCGATATGCCTGTCACCCGCATAGAACAAAAGAGGGAGAACAAGTCATGCGAGGCAACCGGCGATAACGCCCCTTGTTGAATCGGAGCTTGATCCGCCGGTGCCTCCACATCTAACGTTCGCAAGAAATATGCCTGAATCAAACAGAGCAATCACGCATCCAAATTGGTATCGACGGGCCGGTTGTCTAATCCCGCTCTTGATTGTTTCGTCACCATTTTTGCTCATCGGATTCACCATGGTGGAAGTCTGGTTTGAGAAGAACAGGCCAACATACTATGAACGGGGAAGTGATGTCCCATTAGACGATCTTCCGGTCTCCGCTCATGATGTCAGATTTAGTCCCAGAATGCCCTTCGCTCCGAACGGGCGGACATACGAGTTCAAGTGCACCGAGAGCGACTATCGTGAATGGGTGAGGAAGGCTAGATTGAAGCATCCAGAACTCAGCGAAGTCAGAATCGAGGTAAGGGACTTGTTTTCCCTACGTCGGCTTCCGGTGGTTGCAAGGGACGGCACGGTTAGTGAAGATACGGTTGCTGATTTCCTAATCTCCGACTGGACATACACGGATCAAGGATTGTATTACGCCTATGATCGAAAGGGAGGAAGAGCAATCAAATGGTCACACTCGAGATAAAGAATGCGAACAAGGCGGCTCATGCGACGCCGAGGAAGCCGTCTGATCATTTTGGAACTATTCCCCGGCGCGCATGGCCTTTAACGTTCGCCAGAAATAAATGCGACCAATCCTCATCACCATGGGAATACTATCCTTCTTTAATTCAAGCAAGGGGCAGGACAAGCCTCATGATCATCAACCGCCAGCGGCAATCACCGTTGACCTCAAAGAATTCAAGATTGGTTCAACCGCGCTTGGTTCACCCATTGCGCCAGCCGATCCTTTTCATGCAGCATTGCAGAAGGCCGAAGTTTTTCAGCCTGCAGGACAAGGCTTGGAAGTGGGCACCAAGAATGAATTACTGGACTACGGGTTTTTCGACATCGGTTCCTTCAAGGGTTCTTTCACCCGTTCTGGAGAGCCTATCAAGATTGGCAAGGACACGACAGAGAAGGATATTGTAGAGGCATTCGGCGAGCCATACTGGATTGATCGCTCCGACGGTGAGGTCATCCTTTTCTATGAGTATCAGCGTGGCACCATTGAGCTTCAGTTCGAGTTCTCAGATGGGAAGGCACTCAGTGCCATTACGCTTTCCAGGAATGGTGTTTTATCCGAAGCCGACCAGCGCAAGGCGTATGGCGTAACGAAGCCATGGCCACCACAATAAAACCCAAGGAGAACAAGCCGCGTCATCCAACCACTAGAAGCCGTCCTGTTTCCATGATTTTCCGTAACTATAATCCTAACCCCGCGATCCACGCCCGCCCCCGCTTCTAGTGGTGGATGTGCTCATCGTTAGCCAAATAATGATTCCAACAAGAGATGCCGTTATCGTTCAGTCGGGTAGGAGCGTCTCGATCTCTACTTTTGCCAAGCGCCCGTGGTTGGAGATCATGGCGTTCACGTCATGGGTCATCCCTTGGTTTGCATTCGGGATATTTGGCCTTCTCGGCGTTTTAGGTCAGATCTCACCCGAGACGATGACCGTCGGTATTCGTGTCTTTTTATCGATCTGGCTTTTACTTTGGTTTGTCGGAGGTGCCTTTTTCGTTCGTTCGGGCTTTCTACTAGCTTTTTCCCGCGTCGAAGTTCTGGCCGACTCGACCGGTATTTCACTTCAGCGGTTCTTTCCCTTAGGATCCACGTCTAAGAACTATAATTGGGACAGTATCGACTACGTTTCAGAGTATCTCCAAGATGGCCGACTGTATGGCGGCGTGGTAATGCGTGCAGACGAGCGATTGATTACGATTGATGAGAAGCTCCCGAACCGCGTTGCAGCTTCGGTAGCTGATGCATTGGCGTCGGCCTTTCCAACCGAAGAATCAAGAGGCTAACAAGCCATGGGATGCAACCGTCGACAACGTCCCCTTTTGAATTCGAGCTCGCCACCGCCGGTGCATCCACTCTATCGTTCTGCAATAAACGAAAACATGTGGCGACCGCTTCTATTTATCTGCATCATCGCCATCGCGGTTGCCTCTCTATTCTTCCGCCGCATAGGAGACGAGGTGAGATTTTCCCGCGCGATCTTGGATCTTAAAGAACTTAGTTCGGCACCACCTGACCGGCCAGTTCTTGACGCATGGGGTATTCCCTACATCAAGGTGAATGCAAGATCAGGGGATGCCGACACAACATACTTTTTTTCGGGCGGCCCGGATAAGAGATCTTCTACGCTTGGTCACGATAAGGACGATATTACCGTCTGGAGTTCGAGTGCTGAATGGCTCGACCATCTACACTATGACCCAGTCAGTATCCCGCTCATCTGGATTGGGATAGGCGGATTGTTGGGACTAGCGCTTAGCAAGCTGAGGAAGTCCAACACAAAAGAAGCAGAACAAGGCGCAGATGGCGACGCCGAGGAGGCCGTCTGATCAATTTTGAGCTTTGCCCCGGCGACGCCATTCCTCTATCGTT